>NZ_JBKEAF010000023.1:0-2260 GCF_047971895.1 Microbacterium sp. | reverse complement strand
GGCCAGGTTCGGCTGGTAGCCCACCGCGGAGGGCATGCGGCCCAGCAGCGTCGACACCTCGGAACCAGCCTGCGTGAAGCGGAAGATGTTGTCGATGAACAGCAGCACATCCTGCTTCTGCACGTCGCGGAAGTACTCCGCCATCGTGAGCGCCGACAGGGCAACGCGAAGGCGCGTCCCCGGGGGCTCGTCCATCTGGCCGAAGACGAGCGCGGTCTTGTCGAAGACGCCCGCCTCCTCCATCTCGCCGATGAGGTCGTTGCCCTCACGCGTGCGCTCACCGACGCCCGCGAACACCGACACACCGCCGTGGTCCTGCGCGACGCGCTGGATCATCTCCTGGATGAGGACCGTCTTGCCCACGCCGGCGCCGCCGAACAGGCCGATCTTGCCACCCTGCACGTACGGGGTCAGCAGGTCGATGACCTTGATGCCCGTCTCGAACATCTGGGTCTTCGACTCGAGCTGGTCGAAGCTCGGCGCCTGACGGTGGATGCCCCAGCGCTCGGTGATCTCGACCTGCTCGCCGGGCGCGGCGTTGAGCACGTCGCCGGTCACGTTGAAGACCTTGCCCTTGGTGACGTCGCCGACCGGCACGGTGATGGGCCCGCCGGTGTCGCGCACCTCCTGGCCCCGCACGACGCCGTCGGTCGGCTTGAGCGCGATGGCGCGCACCAGATCGTCGCCCAGGTGCTGCGCGACCTCGAGGGTCAGCTCGCTCGACTCGTCGCCGATCGTGATCGTGGTCTTCAGCGCGTTGTAGATGTCGGGGATCGAGTCATGCGGGAACTCGATGTCGACGACCGGGCCGGTGACGCGCGCGACGCGGCCTACGGCCGTGGCTGCGGTCGTCGCTTCCGTCTTGTCAGCGGTGAGGCTCATGGCTTCTTCTCTTTCGATGGGGTCTGTGCCTGGGGTTACTTGCCCGAGGAGAGGGCGTCGGCACCGCCGACGATCTCGGCGATCTGCTGGGTGATCTCCGCCTGGCGCGCATTGTTGCGCAGACGGGTGTAGTCGGTGATGAGCTTGTCGGCGTTGTCGCTCGCGGACTTCATCGCCTTCTGCGTCGCCGCGTGCTTGGCCGCCGACGACTGCAGCAGTGCGTTGAACACGCGGCTCTGCACGTACACCGGCAGGAGCGCGTCGAGCACGACCTCGGCATCGGGCTCGAACTCGTACAGCGGGTACGCGACCGAGGCGGTATCGGCGTCGGCCGACGCCTCGACCACCTCGAGCGGAAGCAGCCGAACCCGCTCGGGGCTCTGCGTCATCATGCTGACGAACCGGTTGTACACGAGGTGGATCTCGTCCACGCCGTCCGAGTCACCGCCCGTGATGAAGTCGTCGATCAGCCGCGAGGCGATCTCTTCTGCCGTGCCGAAGTGCGGCGTGTCGGTGTCGCCGGTCCACTGCTCGACAGGGACCATCTTCCGGAACTGGAAGTAGCCCACCGCCTTGCGGCCGATCAGGTAGAACACCGGCTCCTTGCCCTCCGAGCGGATCAGCTCGGCCAGCTCGAGGCCCTCACGGATGATCTGCGAGTTGAACGCACCGGCGAGCCCCCGGTCGGACGAGAAGATCACGATCGCGGAGCGACGGATCGTCTCGGACTCCCGGGTCAGGGGGTGATCGACGGTCGAGTGCGTCGCGACTGCGGAGACGGCGCGCGTCACGGCACGCGCGAAGGGCGCGGCGGCGCGCACGCGCGCCATCGCCTTCTGGATGCGCGAAGCCGCGATGAGTTCCATCGCCTTCGTGATCTTCTTGGTCGTCTGAGCAGAAGCGATCTTCTGCTTGTAGACCCGGAGTTGTGCGCCCATATCAGCCGCGGCGGCCCTTGACGATCTTCTCCTGGTTGACGGCCTCTTCGTGCGCGGCGGCGACCTCTCCGTGACCCGGCTTGTTGATGGCCTGGCCCTTGCCGCCCTGGAACTCCAGGATGAACTCGTCGGTGACCTTCTCGAGCTCTGCAGCCGTGGCGTCGTCGAGGACGTTGGTGTCGCGGAGCGTGTCGAGGATCGTCGTGTTGCGGCGCAGGTAGTCCAGCAGCTCGCGCTCGAAGGCGAGGATGTCCTCCACCTCGATCGAGTCGAGCTTGCCGTTGGTGCCGGCCCAGATCGAGACGACCTGCTCCTCGACCGGGTACGGCGAGTACTGCGGCTGCTTGAGGAGCTCGGTCAGGCGCGCGCCACGCGCGAGCTGACGGCGGGACGCCGCATCCAGGTCGGACGCGAACATCGCGAACGCCTCGAGCGAGCGG
>NZ_JBKEAF010000088.1:0-2919 GCF_047971895.1 Microbacterium sp. | reverse complement strand
TTCGACCTCTATGTCGAGACCCGGCTCGCTCCGACCATTCAGTGCGGCGATGTTGTCATCCTGGACAACCTCTCCAGCCACAAGAGCCCGAAAGCGTCTGCAACTTTGCGCAACATCGGCTGCTGGTTTCTGCCACTCCCGCCCTACAGCACCGACCTGAACCCCATCGAGATGGCTTTTGCAAAGCTCAAGGTTCTCCTGCGCAAGGCCGCGGCCCGAACCTACGACGAACTATGGAAGGCCGTCGGCCAGATCTGCGACCTCTTCACCGAAGACGAATGCCTCAATTATTTCATTGCCGCAGGATATGAACCTAAATGAGCACGACACGCTCTAAGAAAGACCTTCAGGCGCTTGAGCAGAGGCGCAGGGATGTCGCCGATCTGCGGTGCATCTGGATCACGTAACGCCTATTTGATTGGGCCAGGGTTGATCTTGGACGATTGGGTCGGCAAGATCACCGCCCTGCTGGAACCACTGACCGATGCCATCGGTCGTCATGTGCTGGCAGGCAAGGTAATCTTTGCCGATGACACATCGCGGCGCATGCTGGCATCCGGCAGCGGCAAGACCCAAACGGCACGGTCTGGACCTATGGACGTGATGAACGCCCTTGTGCCGGCCAGGCTCCGCTCGCGGCTTGGTATTGCTTCTCGGGCGACCGCTAAGGACAGCATCCCAAAGATCATCTGTCTGGTTATCGGGGCCGGATGCATGCCGATGGCTATGCTGGATTCGAGGAGCTTTATCGATCCGGTACCGTCCGCGAAATCGCCTGCATGGCGCAAATTCGTCGACATTCATCGCGCCCAGGGATTGCCAATCGCCTGCCCAACTCTATCCCGTCGAGAAAGAAGCACGTGGTTCACCGCCAGACCGCCGGGCCAAACTGTGCAGGGCCCATATCGCCCCGGTCTTCGATGATCTCGAAGTCTGGTTGGCCATGCAACTGATCAGAATATCCGGCAAATCCTCACTGGCTGCTGCTATCCGATATGTCCTGACACGCATGGAGTACCTGCGACCCTATCTCGAAAGCGGCATGTTGGAACTGGACAACAACGTGACCGAACGTGGCACGCGCACCATCGCGCTCGGACGCAAAAACTATCTCTTCGTCGGCTCGGAGGCAGGCGGCAAGGCAGCCATCATCGCCTATACCCTGATTGAAACCGCCAAGCTCAGCGGCACCGATCCCTTCGTCAGTCTGGACCTGTTGCGGTTTTGTTTCGCTTTTCGGAGAGCGATGCTTTTTTCAAAGAAGACAGGATATGGCGACAATACATAGCGACGAATTCAAGCGGGATTCGGTTCGCATTGTGCTGGCCAGCAGCCTGATACGGCGTCAGGGTACGTCTGGTCTTGGGATTGGACTTTCGACGCTCGGGAAATAGATCCGGGCGTTTTCCGATGAAGTGAAGGTTCCTGAACGGGATGCCAATCTGCCGAATCTGCTGCAGCAGGATTTCACGGCGAGTGCATCGAACCAGAAATGGGCCGGCGGGATCGGGTATGTCTGGCCCCGCGAGGGTTGGATCTATCTGGCGGTTATCATCGACCTGTTCTCAAGGCGTGTGATTGGTTGGGCGATCAGCAACCGGATGAAGCAGGACCTGGCGATCAGGACGCTGCCGCCCTGCGCAGACCGCTGCCGGGCTGCATTCATCACACGGATTGCGGGCCGCATGGATACCAGAAGCTTCTGGGCAAGCATGGCTTCAAGGCTTCCATGAGCGGAAAAGACAATTGCTACTACGATAATTCGTCCGTCGAGAGCTCCTTCACATCGCTGAAGGCCGGGCTGGTCTGGCACCGCGACTGGTAAACCAGACGCCAAGTCGAACTCGTCCTCTTCGAATACATCAACGGCTTCTACAACCCACGGCGCAAATACTCAGCCCCCGGCTGGAAATCACCCGAGGCCTTAGAACAGAGGGCCGCTTAACATGAGCACCGGACCAGAACAATTCCGCGATAGAGCCACATCAGTTCGGTGCCTGATCAGTGCCGTACTGTTCGAACAGAACGACGAATGGCAGCGCTACTCCATCGTCTTCTTCCACGTGAACATCGATGAGATGCAGACCTCAGAGGGCAATCTCTATCTTTTTGTTGTCATCGCCCGGACCCGGACCGATAAGTTTGCGGTTGCTCAACTGGTTGAGAAGGCCGACTGGCGGATGACGTGGGAGTTCCTGAAACATCTGCTGGAGATGATGGTTCTTTACCGGATCCATATGATCCTGATTGATAACGGCATCCAGTTCGCCGATCAGACCCGGAACTGAAACACCATCTATTGTGGCAGGTGTGCTTCGATATGATCTGCGAAGATAATGGGATCAAGCACCGCCTGAGCAAGCTTAATCACTCTTGGACAAATGGCCAAATCGAACGGATGAACCGGACGATCAAAGAGGCCACTGTCAAATGACCCACTACGATAGCTACGATCAGCTTCGTAGCTATCTCCATGACTTCATGGCCACCTACAACTCAAGATCCTCAACGGCCTCATGCCTACGAATGCATCAACAAGTCTGGATTGTAGAGCGAGATCAATTTATCGTCGATTCGATCCGCCAAATGCCGCGACTGTAGTGCTCGGCGGCGTCTGCATTTATGGTCTTTCCAGATATCCATCCGTTTGATTCAAGATCAAAAACGGGAGGCAATCTTGAGCAGACGGACTGGCCCTGTCCCGGTTTTGTTCCGGTTTTCTGAGAGCGATGCTCTCATCAAAGGAGACTGGATATGGCAACGATACACAGCGACGAATTCAAGCGGGATGCGGTTCGCATTGCGCTCACCAGCGGGCTGACACGGCGTCAGGTTGCGTCTGATCCTGGGATCGGGCTTTCGAGGCTCGGGAAATGGATCCGGGCGATTGCCGATGAGGCGAAGGTGCCGGAACGGGAT
>NZ_JBKEAF010000001.1:0-80870 GCF_047971895.1 Microbacterium sp. | reverse complement strand
GACAAACCGCCTACAAGCTCTTTACGCCCAATAAATCCGGACAACGCTCGCACCCTACGTATTACCGCGGCTGCTGGCACGTAGTTAGCCGGTGCTTCTTCTGCAGGTACCGTCACTTTCGCTTCTTCCCTGCTGAAAGAGGTTTACAACCCGAAGGCCGTCATCCCTCACGCGGCGTCGCTGCATCAGGCTTTCGCCCATTGTGCAATATTCCCCACTGCTGCCTCCCGTAGGAGTCTGGGCCGTGTCTCAGTCCCAGTGTGGCCGGTCACCCTCTCAGGCCGGCTACCCGTCGACGCCTTGGTGAGCCATTACCTCACCAACAAGCTGATAGGCCGCGAGCCCCTCCCCCACCAAAAAATCTTTCCAGTCACTAACCATGCGGTTGCGACTCGTATCCAGTATTAGACGCCGTTTCCAGCGCTTATCCCAGAGTCAGGGGCAGATTGCTCACGTGTTACTCACCCGTTCGCCACTGATCCAGCAGAGCAAGCTCCGCTTTCACCGTTCGACTTGCATGTGTTAAGCACGCCGCCAGCGTTCATCCTGAGCCAGGATCAAACTCTCCGTAAAGAAATTTTGCTGCGATCGCCCGGAATAGGGGCGAAGCAGCGAGTTTGATCTGACCAAAGTGGATGTCATTGCTGACTTATCCGTTGCCGACCCGAAGGTCGGACTTTGATCCAAAGGAATCTCATCCAGCCGAAGCTGGAACGAGGTTATTTGGCATTTGACAAGTGCACGCTGTTGAGTTCTCAAGGATCGGATGCTCCTGCTGCGCAGCCTCTCGGCCTTGCCCGCAGGGCAACTTCACAAGTTTATCTACCCTGTTCCGTCTGTCAAATCGACGCGCCGAGATCTTCAGATCCCTTGACGCGGCGATGACCGCGGTCCACGAGGGTGGAAACCCCATCCTAGACGCTGACGCCCTGTTCTCTCAAGTGAGAGGTTTGGGAGGAGGTGGTTCTCCGCTTGAGGGGGGTGAGACTCTCGGCCTCTCCGCTTCCCTGTGGGGCGAACGGGTAATAATTTACGGGGCCGCGAATGGTTGGGCAAATCGTGCCTGCATCCCGGGCGTGTCGCGCGCTGTACACCCCGTTCTGCCCCTGCGGGGAGCGGCGCATCGTCTCCCTCGTGACCGTGCCGCCGGGGCTGCTCCCGGCGAACACGCGCGGTCGTGTCGGTGTCGGCACGCCGACTCGACGACGGCGGTCAGCAGCGGGCCGGCGGCCAGCAGCACGACACCCCGGAGGACCGCGATGATCAGCGCCGAACCGCCGAGGCGCCTGAACGTCAGCGCGTAGCCGCGAGCGAGCGCGGTGCGCGCCGACGGGCGCGTCGCCGCCCGGCCAACTGGATGATCACGCACACCAGAAACGTCAGGGTCGCCCACACCGCGCACGCGCGCGGCAGCACGCGATACGCGAGATGCTCGGGGGCGAACCCGGCCGTGAACGGCCCGAAGACGGCCAGCCCCCAGAGCCAGGCGAACAGCAGGATCGCCGGCAGCGACACCCACCACACCCAGCGCACTGCGCCGGGAACCATACGTGGAACAGGGTGCGCGACGGGTGCCCGGCGCAGCCGGACGACGGCCCAGACGGCGAGGATGGCGAGCCCGACCACTCCCGAGCCGTGCTGCAGCCACTTGTAGGCGGGCAACGGCCCCCAGAGCACGTCAAGGGCGGCGATCCCCGCGCGGCCCTCGTGCGTGAACAGGTCCCACACGATGTGCGACATGACGCCCAGTGCCAGGGAGAGCACCAGCAGCAGGGCACCGGAGAGGGAGGGATGCCGCCGCCCCCGCCGCGCGAAGGTCCCGGCGGCCGCTGTCGCCGCGCCCCCGTCCCATTCAGGAGGCAGCCGGCGCGCGAGCCACTGCGGAGCCAGCTCGCGCGCCGCGGGGCGCAGCCCGCAGCGCCACACCAGCAGCAGCACCCGGGCCAGCACGATCGTCGCCGGCAGCCACACGAAGCTGTGCGAACGCAGGTACCCGAAAGGGCTGCCGGGGAGGAACAGCGGCAGATCGGGCGACATGGCGCCCACCGCGATCGCCGCGGGCACGAGCGGTGTGCGCAGGAACGGAAGCGCGACGACCGCGTGGCTCGGCGTGAACGGCATCCCTCGTCCGGTCTGCAGTGAGGGTCAGGCGACGAAGACGCCGGCGAGGGTCTTCTTGCCGCGCCGCAGCACCGAGACCTCCCCCGGCAGGGCGCCGGTGACGACCGCGTCCTCATCGTCGACGCGTGCGCCGTCGAGCGAGACTCCGCCCTGGCCGATGGCGCGGCGCGCCTCGCCGAGACTCGAGACCAGGCCCGTGTCGACGAGCGCCTGCACGACCGTCGTGCCCGCGGCGACCCTGGCGTTCGGCAGCTCGTCGAGCGCGGCGCGCAGCGTGGCGGCATCGAGGGATGCGAGATCGCCCTTGCCGAAGAGCGCATCGGACGCGGCGATCGCCTTGGCCGTGGCATCCGCCCCGTGCACCGCCGTGTTCACCTCGATCGCCAGCCGCTTCTGCGCGGCCCGGCGGAACGGCTCGGCCTCCACGAGCGTCGCGTACTCCTCGATCTCGGCGCGGGTGAGGAACGTGAACACCTTGAGTCGCTCGATCACGTCGGCGTCGTCGGTGTTCAGCCAGAACTGGTAGAACGCGTAGGGGCTCGTCATCTCGGCGTCGATCCAGATGGCATTGCCTTCGCTCTTGCCGAACTTCGTGCCGTCACTGTTCGTGATGAGCGGGGTGCCGATCGCGTGGGCGGAGACCCCCTCGACGCGGTGGATCAGGTCGGTGCCGCTGGTGAGATTGCCCCACTGGTCGGAGCCGCCGGTTTGCAGCACACAGTCGTACTGGCGGTACAGCTCGAGGTAGTCCATGCCCTGCAGGATCTGGTAGCTGAACTCGGTGTAGCTGATGCCCGCCTCGGAGTTCAGCCGGGTGCTCACCGCATCCTTCTTGATCATCGTGCCGACGCGGTAGTGCTTGCCGATCTCGCGCAGGAAGTCGATCGCCGACAGCGGTGCGGTCCAGTCGAGGTTGTTGACGATGCGTGCGGCGTTGTCGCCCTCGAAGCTGAGGAAGGTCTCGACCTGCGACCGCAGGTAGCCGACCCACTCGACGACCGTCTCCTTCGTGTTCAGGGTGCGCTCGGCGGTCGGCCGCGGGTCACCGATGAGCCCGGTGGACCCGCCGACGAGGCCGAGTGGCTTGTGGCCCGCCAGCTGCAGCCGACGCAGCAGCAGCAGCTGCACGAGGTTGCCCAGATGCAGGCTCGGCGCCGTCGGGTCGAAGCCGCAGTAGTACGTGATCGGGTCGCTCGAGAGCAGGGCGCGCAGCGCCTCCTGGTCGGTGGACACGTGCACCAGGCCACGCCACACGATCTCGTCCCACACGTTCTCGAACGCGGGGTCGTTGGCGGGCGCGAGGGCGCGCACAGCGGTTTCGGACACGCGCTTCAGGCTATCAGCGCGGATCGGATGCCTCGGGCCCGCGCTCCTGCGTGAGGCAGTGCCAGACTGGGGGCCATGCTGCTGCCCGCCCAGCCCCTTCTGGTCGCGATCCTCGCGATCTTCCTGTTCTTCGCCCTGTGCGGCGCCCTCGTGCTCATCGTCGTGTCACTGACCAGGCCCAGGACGCTGCCGCTGGCCGTGGCCGCGGGACTCGTGGTGGTCGCGCTCGTCGTGGTCGCACTGGCGCCGGTGAACATCCCGACACTGATGGGCCTGATCGTCGCGCTGCTCGGCATCGCGGTCGGTGTGGTCGGCGGCAACCCGGTGACCCGGCGCATCCTGGGGGTCGCGTCCGGCGGCCGCGTGCAGGAGACCTCCGACGGCGGCATCGTGCTGTCGAGCGCAGAAGACGCGGGCGAGGGGATCGAGAAGACCCGTACGCTCATGCGCGGCGGCACCGTGATCGGATATCTGGAGCGGATCGCCGTCGTGCTGGCGATCATCGCAGGCTACCCCGAGGCCATCGCGATCGTCGTGGCTGTCAAGGGCATAGGCCGCTTTGCGGAGCTGGCCACGGCGGAGGCCCGGGAGAGGTTCATCGTCGGCACCCTCGCCAGCCTCGTGTGGGCCTGCGTGGTCGGCGCCCTCGTGCGCCTCGCCATCGTCTGAGTCAGGCCGTCAGCGCGCGGAAGGACGCGACGATGGCGTGCGCACCCGAGCCCGATAGCATCTGCGACACCGCGGACTGAGTGATGCCCTCTCCCGCGGCGAGCTCTCGCTGCGTCGCGCCCAGGCACCGCCCGAAGGCGAGCCGTCGCGCACGCTCGCCCAGCTGGGCGATGAGCCCGTCGCGAACGTAGGCGGCTGCGGCAGCAAGACGGACGGACTCCGCGACGGCGGGGGGCGCGTCATCGGGCGCGGCGATCGCCGTGCGCGCATCCGGCATGCTCCGGCGTGCGAACGCCTTGACGTCTTCGATCGCGGTTCGGGCGGCCCACCAGGCCGGGCCCTCCGAGAGTGCACCTCCGCGGGAGGGGATGTCGGCGATATCGCCGACACCGATCCCGAATCGGCAGTCCAGGCCCTCGGGCAGCGTGAGTCTCAGAAGCAGCGTCGCCGCCAGGGCTGCGGCAAGCCCGGGATAGATCCCCTGGAACTCGTCGCCGACGACGGGATGCAACGGGAATGGTGCACCGGGCAGCGCTGACGACACCCGGGCGAGTGCCGCCTCGACCTCCGCCTGCGCGAAGGCGCGGTCGGGCAGCTCTCGGGAGCCCACGATGTCTGCAATGACGACGGCCACCATGTCATGAGCATATCACTTATGTTGTCTAAAAAATAAGCAATTTACTGATTAATCTGCGAGTATCAGGTCACGGACAGGAGCCCGTGCACCGCATTCTGAGCCCGTGCGACGAGCTCGGCCCTCTGGCGCGCGACCTGACTGGGAGCAGTCCCCCCCACCCCGTCGCGGCTCGCAACCGATCCCTCGATCGTCAGCACCTCGCGCACCGCAGGTGTCAGCTGCGCCGACACCTCCGTCAGCAGCACGTCCGAGGCATCCGCCAGCTCGATCCCCTCCCGCTCGCACGCCCGCACAAGGGCGCCCGAGATCTCGTGCGCATCGCGGAACGGAACGCCCTGTCGCACGAGCCAGTCGGCGACATCGGTCGCGAGCGAGAAGCCCTCGGGTGCGAGCGCCGCCATGCGAGCCGTGTCGAAGCGCATCGTCGCCACCATGCCGGCGAACGCGGGCAGCAGCAGCTCGAGGGTCGCGACGGAGTCGAACACCGGCTCCTTGTCCTCCTGCAGATCACGGTTGTAGGCGACCGGCAGACCCTTCAGGGTCGTGAGCAGCCCGGTGAGGTTTCCCACGAGGCGCCCGGCCTTGCCTCGCGCGAGCTCGGCGATGTCAGGGTTCTTCTTCTGCGGCATGATGCTCGAGCCCGTCGAGTACCCGTCGTCGAGAGTCACGAACCCGAACTCCCGCGTGTTCCACAGGATGATGTCCTCGGCGAACCGCGACACGTCGATGCCGACCTGGGCGGTGACGAACGCGAACTCGGCGACGACGTCGCGCGCCGCGGTGCCGTCGAGCGAGTTCTCGGAGGGACGGCTCAGCCCCAGCCGCGCGGCGACCAGCACGGGGTCGAGACCCAGGCTCGACCCGGCCAGTGCTCCCCCGCCGTACGGGCTCACCCTGGCGCGCACCGACCAGTCACGCAGACGCTCGAGGTCGCGCACGAGCGGCCAGGCGTGCGCCTGCAGGTGGTGTGCGAGCAGGATCGGCTGCGCGTGCTGCAGGTGCGTGCGGCCCGGCATGATCGCCGTCGGGTGCGTCTCGGCCTGCGCGACGATCGCGTCGATCAGACGCAGGATGTCTCGGGCGACCACCGCGGCATGGTCGAGCAGGTACAGCCGGACGAGCGTGGCGATCTGGTCGTTGCGGCTGCGCCCGGCACGCAGGCGCCCCCCCAGTTCGGCGCCCGCGCGCTCGATCAGCCCCCGTTCGAGGGCGCCGTGCACGTCCTCGTCGCCCTCCGCGGCGGTGAACGCACCCGACGCGACGTCCGCGGCGAGCTCGTCGAGTGCGCGTTGCATCGCGGTCAGCTGGTCGGCATTCAGGTAGCCCGCCGCAGCGAGGGCCTCAGCGTGCGCCTTCGACCCCGCGATGTCATACGGCGCGAGCACCCAGTCGAAATGCGTCGACCGGCTCAGCGCCGCGAGCTCCGGTGCGGGTCCGCTCGCGAATCGGGCGCCCCACAGTGCGCCCTCGTTGGTGCCGTCGCCCTTCGCATCACTCACCGCTCCAGCCTAGCGGCGCGCCCCACGGCACCCGTGAGGCGTGCGAGGCCCCACTCGAGAGGACCGCGCCCTGCGCACACGGCCCACAGCGTGCACGCGACCAGGGTGCTCCACACCATCGGCCAGAACGGGTCCAGTGCGCGGAACCCCGACAGGTCGCCCGGGTCGCCCAGCACGACCGCCGCGACGATGGCCCAGACGACCAGCTGAGCCGTGTATGCGGTCAACGACATGGAACCCACCGCCCGCAACGGCACGACGACCCACCGCAGCACGGTGCGGCACACGAGCAGGCACAGTCCGAGCACGGCGAGTGCGAACCCGCCCGAGCCGACGACCTCGAGCAGCCCCGACGAGTGCGGCGCCGCCGTCCACACGGCCGCACCGTAGCCGCTGACCGGGCCAGGCCCGGCGGCGAGCCCATAGCCGATGACGGTCAG
Source organism: Microbacterium sp. (assembly GCF_047971895.1). GTDB lineage: Bacteria > Actinomycetota > Actinomycetes > Actinomycetales > Microbacteriaceae > Microbacterium. The sequence goes on along the minus strand of NZ_JBKEAF010000001.1, from coordinate 74,178 downwards.
CACAGCCCCGGCGAGCACGAGCATCCCACCCACGCGCGCCGACCGCAGGTCGAGGCGACCGATGCCGAGCCCACACAGCACGAAGGCGATCCAGGTCGAGAACGGGTAATGCCAGCCGATCACGAGGGCGACCAGCTCTCCCGGCGCAGTGTGCCACAGCGGCAGGTCGTCCAGCAGCACCTGCACGAACGGCATCACGACCGCGAGCGCACCCGCGATCACGAACAGCGTGCGGGCGGGAAGCTGCAGGAACGGCAGCGCAAGCAGGAACAGGATGCCATAGGCCGGCAGGATGACGTACACAGGCACGCCCGTCGCGATCAGCACGATGCCCAGCGCCCAGATCACGGCGGCCCGCGCCATGAGGCGGGCTCGCACTGCGCGCAGTGCGAGCCCGCTGACCGGCCGACGTCCGCCCGTGACGAGGCCGATCGATACCCCCGCCAGCACGGCGAACAGGATCGACGAGCGTCCGCTCGCGACGTCCACCCACGTCGTCGGACCGGCGGCGTCGAAGGCCGGCAGTGCGACGAGGTGGGCGGCGAACATGCCCATGACCGCCAGCCCGCGAGCCAGATCGACACCGGTGAGCCGGTGCGGTCCGTCCAGATGCGCCCAGCGGCTGCCGAGCCAGCGGGTCAGTCCTGCTGCAGCAGCCACACGAGGAGTGCCTTCTGGGCGTGCAGCCGGTTCTCGGCCTCGTCCCACACCACGCTCTGCGGCCCATCGATCACCTCGGCGTCGACCTCGTAGCCGCGGTCGGCGGGAAGGCAGTGGATGAAGATCGCGTCGTCCTTGGCGAGGCTCATGAGCTCCCGCGAGACCTTGTACGGCGTGAGGTCGCGCAGGCGCTGCAGCTTCTCGTCCTCCTTGCCCATCGACACCCATGTGTCGGTGACGATGATGTCGGCACCCGCCGCCGCCTCGTTCGGATCGGTGTACAGCGTCACCGAGCCGCCCGTCTCCTGCGCGCGTCGATCGGCGTCGGCGATGACGTCCTCGCGGGGGGCGTACTCGACCGGTGACGCGACCCGCACGTGCATCCCGGCGGTCACGCCCCCGAGCACGTACGACTGGCCCATGTTCGTGCGCCCGTCGCCGAAGAACGCGAGCGTGAGCCCGCGCAGCTCACCCTTGTGCTCCTGTATGGTCAGCAGGTCGGCGAGGATCTGGCAGGGGTGGAAGTCGTCGCTGAGCGCGTTGATCACCGGCACTCTGGTGCCGGCGGCCATCTCCTCCAGTCCGGCCTGCGCATAGGTGCGCCAGACGATCGCGGCGACCTGGCGCTCGAGCACGCGCGCGGTGTCGGCGGGGGTCTCCTTGCCGCCCAGCTGGCTGTTCGCGGTGGAGATGATCAGCGGCACGCCGCCCAGGTCGGCGATGCCGACGGCGAACGATACGCGCGTGCGCGTCGAGGACTTGTCGAAGATGACCGCGACCGTCTGCGGCCCGGCCAGGGCCTTGCTCTGCCAGCGATCCTTCTTCAGCGTCGCGGCCAGTGCGATGATCTCAGCCTGCTCGGCGGGTGTCAGGTCGTCGTCGCGCAGCAGGTGACGGGTCATGCCGGCTTCCCTTCGGTCTCGACGGTCCGCTCGGCGCTGCGCAGCGCGGCCGTGAACAGCTCGATGAACGCGGCGATCTCGTCATCGCCGATCGTGAGGGGCGGCGCGAGCCGGATCGTGGAGTCGTTGGCGGCGTTGACGATGAGACCATGGTCCTGCGCCGCGGCCGCGACGGCCTTCGCGACGGGATGCGTGAGCGCGACGCCGAGCAGCAGCCCTTCGCCACGCGTACCCGCCACCAGCGGAGCATCGAGGCCCGCGATCGCCTCGCGCAGCTGCGCGCCGCGCAGCTGCGCGGTCTCGACGAGCCCGGCTCGTTCGATCTCGGCCAGCACCGCGTCGGCCACGGCCGTGCCCAGCGCGTTGCCGCCGAAGGTCGACCCGTGGGTGCCGGGGTAGAAGAGGTCGCTGGCCTCGCCGAAGGTGACGAGGGCGCCGATCGGGAACCCGCCGCCGATCCCCTTGGCCACGGTGATCGCGTCGGGCACGATCCCCGCGTGCTGGAAGGCGAACCACTCCCCCGTGCGGCCTGCACCGGTCTGGATCTCGTCGATGATCAGCAGCGTCCCGTGCCGGGCCGTGAGCTCGCGCGCCGCCTCGAGGAACCCGTCGGGCAGCGGCACGACCCCCGCCTCGCCCTTGATGGGCTCGACGAACAGCGCGGCGACCCGATCGTCCACGGCCGCCTCCAGCGCGGCGACCGTGGAGTCGATGAACTCGACCCCGGGCACCATCGGCAGGAAGGGCTCCTGCATCCAGTCCTTGCCGGTCAGCGCCAGGGTGCCCATCGTGCGACCGTGGAACGCGTCGCGCAGCGCGAGGACGCGCGGACGCGCGGCGCCGCCGTGTAGGCGTGCGAGCTTGAAGGCGGCCTCGTTTGCCTCGGCGCCGGAGTTGCCGAAGAACACGCGCCCGCGCTCGCCGGTGCCCGCGAGTCGCTTGAGTCGTGCGGCGAGAGCGAGCTGCGGCGGCGTGGCGAAGTAGTTCGACACGTGGGCGAGCTTCGCCGCCTGGGTCGAGACGGCGTCGACGAAGACAGGGTGTGCGTAGCCCAGAGAGTTCACGGCGATGCCCGCGAGGAAGTCGAGGTAGGGTCGGCCGTCGACGTCCCACAGGTAGGAGCCTTCGCCGCGATCGAACAGGGCGAGTCGCGGCCCGACGCTGCGCACGAGATCGCGGGTCGCGGCGTCCTGCCAGGCCGTTGCATCCGTCATTGTGAGACCACCTCGGTTCCGATTCCCTTCTGGGTGAAGATCTCCACGAGCACCGAGTGCGGCACACGCCCGTCGATGATCGCGGCGGTCTCGACGCCGCCGTCCACCGCGTCGAGGCATGCCCGCATCTTGGGGATCATGCCCGACTCGAGTCGCGGCAGCATCGCACGCAGCTCGGTGGAGGTGAGGTGAGAGACGAGGGAGTCGCGGTTGGGCCAGTTCGCGTACAGCCCGGGGACGTCGGTGAGGATCACGAGCTTGACGGCCTTCAGCGCCACCGCGAGCGCCGCGGCGGCGGCGTCGGCGTTGACGTTGAGCGTATGCCCGGGGTGATCGAGGTCGGGCGCGATGCTGGAGACGACCGGGATGCGGCCTGCCGAGACGTGATCGAGCACGGCCCGCGGGTCGACCTGCACGACGTCGCCGACCCGGCCCAGGTCGTGCGGGGTGCCGTCGACGACGACCTCGCGGCGGCGACCGCCGAAGAGCCCCGCATCCTCGCCGGACAGCCCCGTGGCCAGCGGACCGTGCGTGTTGATCTTGGTGACCAGCTGCGGGTTGACCTGCCCGGTCAGCACCATGCGCACGACCGAGATCGCTTCGGTGCTGGTCACGCGGTAGCCGCCCTTGAACTCGCTGGGGATGGAGAGCCTGTCGAGCATCGTGGAGATCTGCGGCCCCCCGCCGTGCACGACGACGGGTTTGACGCCGGCGTAGCGCAGGTAGGCGATGTCGGCAGCGAAGGCGTCCTGCAGCTCGTCGCTGACCATCGCGTTGCCGCCGTACTTGACCACGACGATCTGGTCGCGGAAGCGCCGCAGCCACGGCAGCGACTCGATCAGGGTCTCCGCCTTGACGGAGGCCTCCGCGGGGTCGGTGTCCTGCAGGTCGATCTCGGTCATGAGGCGTAGGCGCTGTTCTCGTGGACGTAGTCGTGGGTGAGGTCGTTGGTATAGATGATCGCGGATGCCTCGCCCACCTTGAGATCGATCAGCACATGCGTCTGCGCCGGAGAGAGGTCGACCTCCTCGCGCGGCCGGTCGGGGCCGCCGTCCGAGCAGACGCGCACCCCGTTCATCTCGACGTCGACCGCGTAGGGGTCGAACCGCGCCGAGGTCGTGCCGATCGCTGCGAGCACGCGGCCCCAATTGGGGTCGTTGCCGAAGATCGCAGCCTTGAAGAGGTTGTTGCGGGCGACGGCGCGCCCGACCTCGACGGCGTCGTCCTCGGTGTCTGCGCGAATCACCTGGACGTCGATCGAGTGGCTGGCGCCCTCGGCGTCGGCCTGCAGTTTCACAGCGAGGTCGGTGCACACGTCGATGAGCGCGGACCGGAACGCGTCGGCGTCGGGGGCGACGCCGCTCGCTCCGCTGACCATGAGGGTGACCTGGTCGTTCGTCGACATGCAGCCATCGGAGTCGAGCCGATCGAAGCTCACACGGGTCGCGGCGCGCAGGTGCGCGTCGGCCTGCTGAGCGGTCAGCACCGCGTCGGTCGTGATCACCACGAGCATCGTGGCAAGGCCCGGGGCCAGCATCCCTGCACCCTTCGCCATCGCGCCGATCTGCCAGCCGTCCCGGTGGCACGCGCTCGTCTTCGCGACGCTGTCCGTCGTCATGATGGCCTCGGCCGCGGCGGGCCCGCCCTGGTCCGAGAGCTGCGCGATCGCCCGCTCGGTGCCGTCGAGCACCTTGGCGCGGAACACCTCGTCGCCCGTGCCGATGAGCCCCGTCGAGCACACGAGCACGTCACCGGAACTCACGCCGAGCAGCTCAGCCGCCTTCTCGGCCGTGTGGTGCGTGGTCTGGAAACCGAATGCACCGGTGAAACAGTTGGCGCCGCCCGAGTTGAGCACGATCGCCTCGACGACGCCGTCCTCGATCGCCTGCTGCGACCACAGGATCGGGTTCGCCTTCGCGCGGTTGCCCGTGAAGACCGCCGCGCCGACCTTGAGCGGCCCGCGGTTGACGACGACGGCGATATCGGCACGGCCCGTCGACTTGAGCCCCGCAGCGACCCCGGCGGCCTCGAAGCCCCGCGGTGTGGTGACCCCGGGCCCTCCGCCTCCCTCGACCACGCTCATGGCGCCACTCCGTTCACGGTGAGTGCGCGACCCTCGGGGAGGCCCAGCGCGATGTTCATGGACTGGATCGCGGCGCCCGCCGTGCCCTTGGTGAGATTGTCGACCGCCGCGACGACGACGACGCGGTTCGCGGGGCGGTCGATCGCGAGCCCGAGCAGGCACGTGTTGGCGCCGAGCACATCGGCGGTGCGCGGGAACCGACCCTCGGGCAGCAGCTGCACGAAGGTCTCGTCGCCATAGGCAGCCGTCCACGCGTCGCGGATGTCGGCATCGGTGGCACCGGCGACGATGGGCGCCGTGGAGGTCGCCAGGATCCCGCGGGCCATCGGCACGAGGACGGGAGTGAAGGAGATGCGGATGCCCCCGCTCCCCGAGCCTGTCGAGCTGCCGGCATTGACGAGCGCCTGCCGGATCTCCGGGATGTGCCGGTGCACGCCGCCGACGGCGTACGGGTTGGCGCTGCCCAGGATCTCGCTGCCGAGCAGGTTCGACCTGAGGCTCTTGCCTGCACCGGAAGGGCCGACGGCGAGCACGCTCACGATGTCGGACGGGTCGATGACGCCGGACGCCACGCCGGGGGCCAGGCTGAGGCTTACCGTCGACGCGTTGCAGCCGGGGGCGGCGATGCGCGAGGCGCCCACCAGACGCTGCCGCTGGGTGCCGCCGGCGACCGGCAGCTCGGGCACGCCGTAGACCCACGGCTCGTGGAAGCGGCCACCGTAGAAGCTGTCCCAGTCGGCGACCGACTCCAGCCGGTGATCCGCGCCCGCATCGATGACCAGCGGGGTATCGCCCAGTGCTTCGGTGTACTGACCGGACTGGCCGTGGGGAAGTGCCAGGAACACAACGTCGTGCCCTGCCAGCGTCTCGGGCGTCGTCTCACGCAGGGTGAGATGCGCGAGCGAGCGCAGCTGGGGCTGGTGGTCGACCAGCGGCTGGCCGGCGTTGGCGTGCGCGGTCACCGTGCGGATCTCGACGTCGGGATGCGACGCGAGCAAGCGCAGGATCTCGCCGCCCGCATAGCCGGATGCACCGGAGACGGCGACCGAATAGGTCATGCTTTCCACCTTATGGCCTGAACAGCGGCTCGATTGCGGCGAGGCGGGCGACGTCAGTCGCGCAGCTTCGCCCCGAAGCGATCCTCGGCCACGGCGACCCCGGCGAGCTTCGCATCGGTCGCCTCGGCGGCCGTGAGCGTACGGTCGGACGACCGGAACAGCAGCGCGAAGGTCAGGCTCTTCGTGCCCTCCACGACCCCCGCACCGCGGTAGTCGTCGACCAGGCGCAGCGACTCGAGCAGATCGCCCGCCCCCGCTACGAGCGCCGCGCGCACGTCTGCGGCCGGGACTTCGGCACCGACGACGAGCGACACGTCCTGTGTCGCCGCGGGATAGCCCGACAGCGACGCGGCGACGACTCGCTCGCCGGCGAGCGAGAGCAGCAGGTCGAGATCGAGCTCGGCGACGATGACGCGACCGGGCAGATCGGATGCCTCGGCCACCGACGGCAGCAGCTCGCCCACGTACCCGACGACCTCCGCCGAGTCCGTCGACGCCCCGCCGACGGTCAGGATGCCGGTGCGCCCGGGGTGCAACGCGGCGCGCTCTCCCTGGCGCACGTCGATCGTCACGCCGGCCGCGGCGGCGATCGACCGCACGGCGTCCAGCGCGTCTGCCAGCTCGACCGGCAGCGCGGCCTGTCCCGGCTGCTTCGCGACGCGCGCACCGGTCATCAGAACGGCGACGTGGCGGCGCTGCGGCGGGATCGAGGCGTCCAGCTCGGCGAGCGTGGCGGCATCGGGGCGCACCGCCAGGGGCGGTACGGCGTCGGTGCCGTAGCGGATGCCCGACTCGGGCAGGAACACCACACCGGTCTCGAAGATCGCGAGGTCTGTGAAGCCGCGCGAGAGGTTGCGGTGCGCCACCTGCAACAGCCCCGGGACGAGCGACCGGCGCAGGAACGACGCCTGCCCGTCGAGTGGGTTGGCCAGCTTGACGCTCGGCAACCGCTCCCCCGACGCCGACCCGAGCAGATCGTTCTGCTCGGTGGCGGTGAACGGGAACGACGGCGTCTCGACGTAACCGGCGGCGGCGAGCGCGTTCGACACCCGACGCCGGCCACGCTGATCGGGGGTCAGTCCACGACCCGAGGGCGGCACCGGCAGCACCGACGGGATGCGGTCGTACCCCTCGATGCGGGCGACCTCCTCGGCGAGCGTCCACTTGTCGGTGAGGTCGGGTCGCCACGTGGGCGGGCTCACGGCCCACTCGTCGTCACGCGCCGAGACTCGGCATCCGATCATCTCCAGCGCCGCGACGATCTCGTCGGGCGAGTAGTCGACGCCGATCAGCCCCGGCACGAACCCGAAGGGCAGCTCGACCACCGCGATCGAAGAGCTGGCCATGAGCGCGCCGCCCGCACGCGTGTCCGTGCCGCCCGCATACTCCGCCATGAGCTCAGCGACACGGGCCGCCGCCACGAACGGGATCGCCGGATCGATGCCGCGCTCGAACCGGCGGGATGCTTCGCTCGGCAGCTTGTGCCGGCGCGCACTGCGCGCGATCGAGACGGGGTCGAACGTCGCCGCCTCCACGAGCACGTTGCGGGTGGCATCCGTCATCTCCGTCGTGCCGCCGCCCATCACGCCGGCCAGCCCGATCGGGCCGGACTCGTCGGTGATCAGCAGGTCTTCGGCATGCAGCGTGCGCTCCTTGCCGTCGAGCGTCTCGAGCGTCTCGCCGGGACGGGCGCGCCGCACCGTGATGCCGCCTTGCAGACGGTCGAGGTCGTAGCCGTGGATCGGCTGGCCGAGCTCGAGCATGACGTAGTTCGTGATGTCGATGAGGATGCCGAGCGGACGGATGCCGGCCAGTGCCAGCCGGGCCACCATGAACGGCGGGGTGGGCTTGGTGGGGTCGACGTCTCGTACGATGCGCGCCACGAACTCCGAGGCCCCGGCCCTGCCGCGGATCGGTGCGTCGTCGACGACCTGCACGGCGAACGCACCCTCGTCGGTGAGGTTGACCTCGCCCCACGCCTTGCCGCCCGGGTCGCGGAACGCGGCACCGGTGGCGTGCGCGTACTCGCGCGCCACGCCCCGCAACGACAGGGCGTAGCCGCGGTCGGGCGTGACGTTGATCTCGATGGCGACATCGTCGAGGCCGAGCAGCGAGATGGCATCGGTGCCCACGGGTGCATCGATGCCGAGCGCGACCAGGCGCAGGATGCCATCGTGCTCGTCGCCGAGGCCGAGCTCCTTCGCCGACGCGATCATGCCGTCGGAGACATGCCCGTACGTCTTGCGGGCCGCGATCGGGAACGGGCCGGGCAGCACGGCGCCGGGAAGGGTGACCACGACCTTGTCGCCGGCGAAGAAGTTGTGTGCACCGCACACGATTCCGCGCACACCGCCGTGCGCTTCGCTGACGTCGACCTGGCACCAGCGGATGGTCTTGCCGTTGGACTGCGGCTCGTCGACGAACTCGAGCACCTCGCCCACGACGATCGGGCCCCGCAGCTCGAAGCGGTGCACGTCCTCCTCTTCGAAACCGACCGACACGAGCGCCGCGAGGACGTCGTCGGGCGTCGCCTCGGCGGGGACGTCGACGTACTCACGCAACCAGGAGAGCGGGACGCGCATCAGACCACCATCCCGAACTGCTCGCTGAAGCGCACGTCGCCTTCGGCCATGTCGCGCATGTCCTGCACGTCCGACCGGAACATGAGCGTGCGCTCGATGCCCATGCCGAACGCGAAGCCCGAGTACTCCTCGGGGTCGATCCCCGCCGCCCGTAGCACGTTGGGGTTGACCATGCCGCAGCCGCCCCACTCGATCCAGCGCGCGCCCCCCTTGAAGGTGGGATGCCACAGGTCGAGCTCGGCGCTCGGCTCGGTGAACGGAAAGTAGTTGGCGCGGAACCGCGTCTTCGCCTCGGGCCCGAACAGCACGCGCGCGACGTGGTCGAGCGTGCCGCGCAGGTGCGCCATCGTGATGCCCCTGTCGATGACCAGCCCCTCGACCTGGCTGAACACCGGCAGGTGCGTCGCGTCGAACTCGTCGGTGCGGTACACCCGTCCCGGGCAGACGACGTAGATGGGCAGGTCGTGCTCGAGCATCGACCGCATCTGCACGGGGCTCGTGTGCGTGCGCATGACGAGATGCCGGTCGACGGGATCGACGAAGAACGTGTCCTGCATCTGCCGGGCCGGATGGTCGACGTCGAAGTTCAACGCGTCGAAGTTGAACCACTCGTGCTCGAGCTCGGGGCCCTCGGCGATCTCCCACCCCATGCCGACGAAGATGTCGCCGATCTCCTCCTGCAGGAGGGTGAGCGGATGCCGCGCTCCGATGCGGGCGTGTGCGGCGAGCGCCGTGACATCCACGCGCTCTTCTTCGAGCCGCGCCGCGGTCTCGGCCGCCAGCACCTCGGCCTCGCGGGCCGCCAACGCCTGCGTGACGCGACCGCGCGCCTGGCCGACCAGCTTGCCGAACTCGGCTTTGCGCTCGTTCGGTACCGTGCGCAGTTGGGCGTTGAGCTGCGCCAGGGGCGAGCCTTCCGCAGCGTGCGCCGCGCGGGCGGCTTTCAGCTCGGCGGTCGTCGATGCTGCGGTGATCGCCGCGAGTGCGGCGTCAACGGCCGCAGCGACGGCGTCGGGGGTGATTTCAGTGGCGTCGGACACGAGAGTCGAGTCTACCGAGGACTTGGCTCGCCTCCGCCGCGTTCAGTCGCCGTAGTCCTCGGTGTCTTGTCCACGCCGCGTGCGCTGCGTGACAATGACCTCGGTCTCGGTGCCGTCCTTCAACAGGGGTGCAACCGCCTCCTGCGCGGCGATCGCGCGCGGCGAGCGGCGCGTGCGCACCTCTGCCCACTTCGCCAGCCCCGCGAGGATCAGACACATGACGATGTAGATGCCGCCGATGACGAACGCGGACTGCAGGATCGGCCGCCCTTGCTGACTCGACAGCAGCTTGGCCGTGTACAGCAGTTCCGGATAGGTGATGATGAACCCGAGCGCCGTGTCCTTCATGGTCACCACCAGCTGCGAGATGATCACCGGCAGCATCGCCCGCACGGCCTGGGGGAAGAGGATGAGCCGCATCACGCCGTTCTTGCGCAGGCCGATCGCGTACCCGGCCTCCTTCTGGCCTCGCGGCAGCGCCTCGATACCGGCGCGGAACGCTTCTGCGAGCACGGACCCGTTGTACGCGATGAGAGCGATGACGACCGCCCAGTACGATGCCATCTTGATTCCGAAGGCGGTCGGGATCCCGTAGAAGAGCAGCATCATCATGACCAGCACCGGCACGGCGCGAAGCACCTCGACGATTGCGGTCACCGGGAGGCGCACCCAGCGATGGTCGGAGAGGCGCCCGACCGCCAGGATCACACCGAGGATCAGACTGCCGATCGCAGCGACCACGAATGCCGCCAGGGTCGCACCGAGAGCCTCCGCGACACGGAGCCAGACGTTCGGGGATGCGAAGATCTGCCACTTCGCCGCACTGAACTGCCCGGTCACCGCCAGCCGATACCCGAGGAAGGCGATGGCGGCGCCGACCACGATGACGGTCAGCACGCCGAGCAGCCGGTTTCGCAGAACGGCCCGGGGCCCCGGGAGGTCATACAGGACGGAAGTCATCGCGCCACCCTCCAGCGCTTCTCGAGTCTGTTCTGCACCCATGCCATCAGCAGGACGAGGACGACGAAGATCGCGGCGACCCAGAGCAGAACCTCCATCGCACCGCCGGGACGCGCCACCGATTCGCTGACGGTCGCGCGCACCGAGGCGAGCTCGAAGATGGAGAACCCGGCGGCGACAGTCGTATTCTTCAGCAGTGCGATGAACACGCTCATCATGGGCGGCAGCACCGACCGGAACGCCTGCGGCAGCACGACCAGGCTCATGACCTGACCGAACGGCAGGCCGATCGCACGGGCGGCCTCGGCCTGCCCGACGGGCACGGTGTTGATGCCGGCGCGAAGGACCTCTGCCACATACGTCGCCGTGTAGATGCCGATCGCGAGAATGCCCAGCACCAGATTGTTCAGCGGCGGTAAGCCGAGCTGCGGATAGCCGAAGACGAAGAAGAAGAAGACCAGCGTCAACGGGGTATTGCGGACGAGGTTCACATACACAGTGCCGACGGCCCTGGCGACAGGCACCGGCGAGACGCGCATGGCTCCGACGAGGAGCCCGAGAACCAGCGCGATGGCCCCGCCGACGAAGAAGACGAGCAGCGTGTTGCCCAGCGCCTCCAGCCACAGGTCCATGTTGCCCAGCAGAGCGTCCACGTCACGCGTCCTTTCGGGATGAGGGAGAGGATGTGCCGGGGCGGGCGGTGCGGCCCGCCCCGGCGCATCACTCAGTAACGGTCGACCGCAGGCTGCTCGACGACGATCCCCGAGTCACCGAGGTTGGCGTCGAAGATCTCCTGCCAGGTGGCGTTGCCGTTTTCGAACAGGTCGTTGATGAAGTTGCGGAAGACATCATCGCCCTTGGCCAGGCCCACGCCGTAGCGCTCTTCGGTGAACAGGCCACCGACGACCTTCACCTCGTCGGGATACTGCGCGGCGTACCCGATGAGGATCGCCTGGTCGGTGGTGACCGCATCGACCTTGCCGTCGATGAGATCCTGCACGCAGGCTGAGTAGATGTCGTACTCCTGCGTGTCGATCTCGGGGAAGTTGTCCTTGATGTTCTGGATCGGCGTCGAACCGGTTGCCGAGCAGACCGTCAGTCCGTTGAAGTCACTGACATCGGTGACATCGGTGATCTCGCTGTCGACGTTCACGAGGAAGCCCTGGCCGCTGATGAAGTACGGCCCGGCGAAGTCGATCTCATCCTTGCGCTTGTCGGTGATCGAGTAGGTGCCGACGTAGTAGTCGATCTGACCGTTCACGATCGCCTGCTCGCGGTTCGCCGATGCAATCGGCTGGTACTCGATCTGGTCTTCGCCGAAGCCGAGTTCGGCGGCGATCCAGCGAGCGATGTCGACGTCGAAGCCGGCGCGCTCGTTGGTCGTGACGTCGAGGTAGCCGAGACCGGGCTGGTCTTCCTTCACGCCGATGATGACGCCGCCTCGTGCCTGCATGGCATCGAACGTGGGGCTGCCTTCGAGGGCGACGTCTTCGGCCGACGGCGGCACGTCGCCGCCGGAGCTGCCATCGGTGCTTCCGCCGCAGGCGGTCAATACCATGAGCGAAGCCGCGGCAATCGCAAGTGTGCCGGTAACGCGTATGCGTCGCATGTCTTCTCCTTCTACTGTGGGTGGGGGATCTTGCCGTGAACGGCCGGCGGCCGACCGATCAGTTCGTCAAGAGCTTGGACAGGAAGTCCTTCGCCCTCGCGCTCTTCGGATTCGTAAAGAACTCATTCGGGGTGTCCTCCTCGACGATGCGGCCGTCCGCCATGAACACGACGCGGTCCGCAGCCTTCCGTGCGAATCCCATCTCGTGGGTGACGACGATCATCGTCATCCCCTCCTGGGCCAGCTCGATCATGACGTCGAGCACCTCGTTGATCATCTCGGGGTCCAGGGCGCTGGTCGGCTCGTCGAAGAGCATCACCTTGGGGGTCATCGCCAACGCGCGTGCGATCGCCACACGCTGCTGCTGGCCTCCGGACAGCTGGGCGGGCAGCTTCGCTGCCTGCTGGCCGACCCCGACCCTGTCGAGCAGCACCTTCGCCTCGCGCTCGGCATCGGCCTTCTTCATGCCCTTGACCTTGATCGGCCCGAGCGTGACGTTCTCGAGGATCGAGAGGTGCGAGAAGAGGTTGAACGACTGGAACACCATGCCGACGTCCGCGCGCAGGGCTGCCAGCGCCTTGCCCTCTTTGGGAAGCTGCTTCCCGTCGATCGTGATCGTGCCGCTGGTGATCGTCTCGAGGCGGTTGATGGTGCGGCACAGGGTCGACTTGCCGGAGCCGGAGGGGCCGATCACCACCACCACCTCACCCTGGTGCACCGTCAGATCGATGTCCTCCAGTGCCTGGAAGTCGCCGTAGTACTTCTGCACGTGGTCGATCACCACGAGGGGATCGCCGCGGCGCACAGAGATGTTCGAAGTCGTCGGGGCGATGCTGCCGTCCGAGGTCGTCATAGATGACACCCTAGGCAGTCGTGTACCCGCCACCGTGTGTTTCGCGCCGACCTTTACCGATCTGTGACCGGCGAGTCAGTGCGCACGCTGGGCAGATCAGTGCGCACGCTGGGCAAACGCGCTTTCGTACAGGCACACGCTGGCAGCCGTCGCGAGGTTGAGCGACTCGGCCCGCCCGAAGATCGGCAGGCGCAGAGCGCGGTCGGCGAGGGCGAGGGATGCCTCGTCGAGCCCGCGCGCCTCGTTCCCGAACAGCCACGCCGTCGGTGCGGCCAGCAGGCCCTCGGCGCGCGCGACCAGCAGATCGGCACCGTCGATGTCGGCGGCCAGCAGTTGCAGCCCTGCGCCGCGCACCCGCTCGACCACGTCGGCCAGCGCACCGCCGAGCGCGACGGGCAGGTGGAACAGCGAGCCGGTCGTCGCCCGCACGACCTTCGGATTGAACGGGTCGACCGTGCGGCCGGTGAGCACGACGGCATCGGCCCCGGCCGCATCGGCGGCCCGGATGATGGTGCCCAGATTTCCGGGATCGCGCACCTCTTCGCACACGACGATCAGTCGGGGGGATGCCGCGAATACGTCGCGCACCGACGTCGGCGTCTGCCGGGCCACCGCGACCACGCCCTGCGGCGTCACGGTGTCGGCTATCGCCTCGATGACGGTCTCGTCGGCGAACTGCACATCGACTCCGGCGGCGCGCGCACCGTCGCGGACATCGGGATGCTTCTCCATGGCCGTGGGCGTCGCATACAGCTCCTCGACCGCGTCGGGCGCGAACTTCAGCGCTTCGCGGACGGCCTGCGGCCCCTCGAGCAGGTAGCGGCCGGACTCCTTGCGGGCGCTACGTTTGGCGAGCTTGGCCACCGCGCGCACGCGCGGCGAACGGGGGTTCTCCAGCACGCGCCCAGTCTATGGGAACGACGGGGCCCCAACACGAGAACGGGCACCCTCCCGAGGGAGAGCGCCCGTTGCTTGCGTGTGCCGACCTACGCGGCGCTCTTCGGCGCGTTGGTGTCGGCCGGCAGCGCCTTCTTGGCGGTCTCGACGAGCGAGGCGAACGCCTTCGGCTCGTTCACCGCGAGCTCGGCGAGCATACGACGGTCTACCTGGACCCCGGCGAGACCGAGCCCCTGGATGAACCGGTTGTACGTGAGGCCGTTCTGGCGGCTGGCCGCATTGATGCGCTGGATCCACAGACGGCGGAAGTCGCCCTTGCGCTTACGACGGTCGCGGTACGCGTAGACGAGCGAGTGGGTGACCTGCTCCTTCGCCTTGCGGTACAGACGCGAACGCTGACCCCGGTAACCCGAGGCGCGCTCGAGGATGACGCGACGCTTCTTCTGGGCGTTGACCGCCCGCTTGACTCTAGCCATTTCGTTTCGTTCCTATTCCTGCGAGTGCGCTCAGTGACCGAGGAGCTTCTTGGCGACCTTGGCGTCGCCGGGAGCCAGCACCTTGTCGGCGGACAGACGGCGCGTGCGCTTGGTCGGCTTGCCCTCGAAGTTGTGGCGCAGGTTCGCCTGCTGCTTCATGATCTTGCCGCTGCCGGTGACCTTGAAACGCTTCTTGGCACCCGAGTGGGTCTTCTGCTTCGGCATCTCTTCTATTCCTTCGTTGTACTTCCGGCGGCACGCGCAGAGCGTGCGGCCTCCTTGTTGGCAGCACGCTGCGCGTTCTGCTCCGTCTTCACTTCGGACTTGTTCTTGTGCGGGGCGATGACCATCACCATGTTGCGGCCGTCGATCGTCGGGTTCGACTCGACGGTTCCGAACTCGGCGACATCCTCGGCGAACTTCTTCAGCAGACGCACGCCCTGTTCAGGACGCGACTGCTCGCGGCCCCGGAACAGGATCATGGCCTTGACCTTGTCGCCCGCCTTGAGGAAGCCCTCGGCGCGCTTGAGCTTGGTCGTGTAGTCGTGCGCCTCGATCTTCAGGCGGAACCGGACCTCTTTGAGGATGGTGTTCGCCTGATTGCGCCGGGCCTCCTTGGCCTTCTGCGCAGCCTCGTACTTGAACTTCCCGTAGTCCATGATCTTGACGACGGGAGGCTTCGAGTTGGGGGCCACCTCGACCAGGTCGAGGTCGGCATCCTGCGCCAGACGCAGCGCCGCCTCGATGCGGACGACGCCGACCTGTTCCCCGTTGGGTCCGACGAGTCGGACTTCGGGGACGCGGATGCGCTCATTGGTGCGGGGATCGCTGATGCGGAACTCCTGTTCGTGCGGGTGACGGCGGGAAGAGAACCGCGGCCCACCCGCACGGCGCGTGAGCGGCGTGCTTCGCACCCGAACGACCCCGGATCCTTCGATCGGGGCGGAGCGCGGAACCCGGTAGCCTGGAGCGGCAAGCGCGGGTGGGATGTGATCCTCTTTCGTTTCCGGAGCAGAACGCCCCGGAGCCCGCGCAAGTCTAGCAGAAAGCGCGCCGTGACCACGATTCCTCCCGCCGACAACAGCACCGACGATACCCGTCTGGAGCAGTGGGACGAGCGCGAGCGTGTCGCCGCGTCGGCATCGCGCGACATCGCGGACGTGCCGGCGGTCGAGGTGATCACGACGACGTGCGTCCACCTGATGAGCGCGGCGGCGGTCAAGCTCGGGCTGGCCGACGCCCCGGAGGCTCAGCGTGACCTCGATGAGGCACGCAAGCTCATCAACGCGCTAGCCGGCCTCATCACCGCCGGCGCCCCCGAGATCAGCAGTGCGCACGCGGCACCGCTGCGCGACGGACTGCGATCGTTGCAGCTCGCGTTCCGCGAAGCATCCGTCCTGCCCGATCCGATCGGCCAGGGCCCGGGCGAGAAGTGGACCGGGCCTGTCACCTGACGGGGCTGTCACTCACCGCGCTGCAGGCTGACGTTCAGTGAGTCGACGAGTGTGGCGATGCGGTCGTCGGCTGCCCACCGCTTCGCGAGCCGCGCGAGCACCGCGTCGAGCTCCGCGCGATCGAGCCCCGGCATGAGCTCGAGCCGCACCAGCAGTTCGGGGCCGCTCAGCCGTCCCGACGGATCGCCCGCCGCGACGGAGAGGTCGATCACCGCCGGCTCCTGACCGATGCTCTCCTGCAGGCCGGTGAACACGTCGGACGAGACGAAGCTCGGCTCCCACGAGACGTCCTGCGCGATCGCCCACACGGCCGGACGGCGCAGCACCAGCTCGGTCTCGGAAGCGGGGTCGATCACGATCAGATCGGTCTGGTCGTCGGCGGCGGCCAGCGCCGTGTGACGGCCGGGCACCGGGATCGGCCGGGCCGAGGCATCCCATCGCCCCATCGCCGTCACCGAGGTGAACACCGGAAGCACCTTGCGCCCGTCGGGCGCGGCGACCGTCACGATCGACAGCTCCTGCGTCTTGTCGACCGTCAATCCCGAGGGCGCGATCCCCTCGTCGCCCGCCTCGGCCACGAGCGGGATGAGCAGTCGGGCCGACCGGTACGAGTCGACGACGGCCACCAGATCGCCCTGCCCGGAGTGGAAGGCCGACAGCGCCGCCAGCAGCGCGGGATCGGCCGAGCCGTCGTCGCCCGAGTGCGGGTTCTCGCGGAAGGCGCGCCCCTCCCAGGGCACGCCCGCCGAGTCGCCGCGATTCGGCTCAGCCGCCGGCGACATCGAGCGCCTCGGTCAGTGTGAAGACACCCGAGTAGAGAGCCTTGCCGACGATGGCTCCCTCCACGCCCAGCGGCACCAGCGCGCGCAGCGCCGCGATGTCGTCGAGGGTCGCGATGCCGCCCGAGGCGACGACGGGCCTCGCCGTGCGCGCCGTGACCTCGCGCAGCAGGTCGAGGTTCGGGCCGCGCAGGGTGCCGTCCTTGGTCACGTCGGTGACGACGTAGCGCGTGCAGCCGGCGGCCTCGAGCCGTTCGAGCACCGTCCACAGGTCGCCGCCGTCGCGCGTCCATCCGCGTGCGGCGAGCGTCGTGCCGCGCACGTCGAGGCCGACCGCGATCGCGTCGCCGTAGCGGCCGATCACCGCCGCCGCCCACTCGGGGTTCTCCAGTGCGGCCGTGCCGAGGTTGATGCGCGCCGCGCCGCTCTCCAGCGCCGCATCCAGCGTCTGATCATCGCGGATCCCGCCCGACAGCTCGACCTTGACGCCGCGCACGTGCTTGACCACCTTGCGCAGGACGGCCGTGTTCGCGCCGCGGCCGAATGCGGCGTCGAGGTCGACGAGGTGTATCCACTCGGCTCCCTGCCGAGCCCATTCCAGGGCGGCGTCGACGGGGTCGCCGTAGTGCGTCTCGCTGCCGGCCTCCCCCTGGGTCAGTCGCACGGCCTTGCCGCCCGCGACATCGACGGCGGGAAGCAGGACCAGTTCGGGGGTTGCGCTGAAATCGCTCATCAGGGTCAGATGCTAGCCGTGGCCAGGCCGGCGATCCAATTGGCGAGCAGACGGATGCCGGCGACTCCGGACTTCTCCGGATGGAACTGCGTCGCGGCCAGCGGCCCGTTCTCCACGGCGGCGAGGAACGGCGAGCCGTGCGTGCTCCAGGTCAGCACGGGCGACGGAAACGGCGGCTGCGCGTCGAGCAGCCACTGCTGCGCCGCGAACGAGTGCACGAAATAGAAGCGCTCGTGCTCGATGCCGTCGAACAGCCGAGACCCCTCGCCCGGCCGCACCGTGTTCCAGCCGATGTGCGGCAGCACCGGGGCGTCGAGCTCTGTGACGACACCGGGCCACTCCCCCAGCCCGGGAGCGTCGACGCCGCGCTCGACACCCAGCTCGAACAGCACCTGCATGCCGACGCACACACCGAGCACCGGACGATCCCCCGCCAGGCGACGGTCGATGAGCTCATCGCCGCGACTGGCGCGCAAGGCGTCCATGACGGCGCGGAAGGCACCCACCCCGGGGACGAACAACCCGTCGGCGTCGAGGATCAGCTGGGGGTCAGAGCTCAACCGTGCGTCGGCACCGGCCGCCGACAGCGCTTTGACGGCGGAGTGCACGTTTCCGGACCCGTAGTCGAGGACGGCGACGAGCGGTGTGCCCGCCGTCACAGCGCGCCCTTCGTGCTGGGCACGCCCTCCACGAGCGGGTCGATCGCCTTGGCCTGGCGGAACGCGCGCGCGAACGCCTTGAACTCTGCCTCAGCGATGTGGTGCGGGTCGCGCCCCGCCAGCAGTGTGACGTGCACGGTCAGTCCCGCGTTGAAGGCGATGGCCTCGAAGCAGTGCCGCACCATGGACCCGGTGAAGTGGCCGCCGATGAGGTGGTGCTCGAACCCGGCCGGCTCCCCCGAGTGGACCAGATACGGGCGCCCGGAGATGTCGACCACAGCCTGCGCGAGGGCCTCGTCGAGGGGCACGAGAGCGTCGCCGTAGCGCGAGATCCCCGCCTTGTCGCCGAGCGCGTCGCTGATGGCCTGACCCAGCACGATCGACACGTCTTCGACCGTGTGGTGCACGTCGATGTCGGTGTCGCCCGACGCGCGGACGCTGAGATCGGTGAGCGAGTGCTTCGCAAACGCGGTGAGCATGTGGTCGAAGAACGGCACCGTCGTGTGGATGCTGCTCTTGCCCGTGCCGTCGAGGTCGATGTCGAGTTCGACGGAGGACTCGCTGGTCGCGCGGCGACGGGTGGCGGTGCGGACGCTCGTCATGAGGCCGATCCTACCGAGGCCAGGGCCTCGAGGAACGCCGTGGTCTCGGCCTCGGTGCCGGCCGTCACGCGCAGGTGGCCCGGCAGGCCGATGTCGCGGATGAGCACACCGCTGTCGTACAGCGCCTGCCACACCGCCGCCGGGTCTCCCACGCCGCCGAAGAGGACGAAGTTGGACCATGACTCGTACGGGGCGAACCCGAGGGCCGGCAGCGTCGCCGAGATGCGGTCGCGCTGCGCGACGATCTCGTCGACCATGCTCAGCATGACGTCCGCGTGCCGCAGCGCCGCGGTCGCTGCGGCCTGCGTCAGCGCGCTCAGGTGATAGGGCAGGCGCACCAGCCGCAGGGCGTCGATGAGCACGGGGTCGGCAGCGAGGTAGCCGACCCGCGCACCGGCGAAGGCGAACGCCTTGCTCATGGTGCGCGAGACGACCAGCCGCGGCCGATCGGGCAGGAGTGCGAGCGCCGAGCGCTCGTCGCGCGGAGCGAACTCCTGGTACGCCTCGTCCACGATGACGATGCCGCGGGCCGCCTCGTACACGGCCGCGACGACCTCCAGCGGCAGGGGCGTTCCCGTGGGGTTGTTGGGTGCGCACAGGAAGACGACATCGGGGTCAGCCGCCGCCACCTGCGCCGCGGCGTTGTCGGCGGTGATCGTGAAGTCGGTCTGGCGCGTGCCCGACAGCCACGTCGCCCCCGTTCCCCGCGTGAGCAGCGGGTACATCGAATAGGTCGGCGCGAATCCGAACGCTGTGCGACCGGGACCGGCAAACGTCTGCAGCAGGTGCTGCAGCACCTCGTTCGACCCGTTGCCCGCCCAGATCTGATCGCGGGCCAGCCCGTGACCGAGGTAGGCCGCGAAACCCTCCCGCAGCGCCGTGAACTCGCGATCCGGGTAGCGGTTCACATCGCGCAGCGCGTGCGCCAGCGCGTCGAGGATGTCGTCGGCCACCTCCTGCGGCACCGGGTGGGTGTTCTCGTTGACGTTCAGGGTGACCGGCAGCATGGCCTGCGGGGCTCCGTACGGAGCCAGGCCGCGCAGATCGTCGCGGAGGGGAAGATCATCGAGGGAACCTGTCACTCTGCCCATGCTAGGCCGATCGGGCCGCGCTACGGCGCGTACTCGAGCGGCAGCGCCAGCTGCTGACCGGGGTGGATCGCTCCGCCCTCGAGTGCATTGAGCCGGACGATGCCGTCCACGACATCGCGCGGATCGGCCGTCGGAGCGACATCGGACGCGATCGACCACAGCGAGTCGCCGGACTGCACGGTGACGCTGGCGAAGGATCCGGACGGCGCTCCGCCATCGTCGGACGCGAGCGCCGATCCACCGGCGAAGACGGCCGCGCACAGCACGACGGTGACGACGACGATGGCCGGGACCGCCATGAGGGCCGACAGCACGCGTCGACCGCGAGCCGTCGCCCGCAGCCGCGTGCGCACCGGCGCTGCGTGGTGGAGAAGAGGGGATGCTGCGATCGTGACGCTGCTCATGGCGGGCCTCGCGTTCCTTCCGTCGGTGAGAGGTTCGCTCCCGAATCTCGGTCACAAGAGCCTAGAGCGAATCTCTGTACTAAATCTATGTTCTAATCTTGAATGCCGTCAAGTGCTTCTCGATACGCACCGGGTTTCCCAAACAAAGTGCGGCGTGCCGCCGCTGCAGGTCGGGAGGATCGGATACCGTTTCGACAGGGATACCCCATCACCGACCTCCGACATTCGAAGAGCAACGCAGACAGGAGCACTGCAGATGAGCGACCCGCAGAGCCATCCGGCCCGCCACGAGAAGCCGCAGACACGCCGGCGCAAGAGCCTCAGCGATAAGCAGATGGCGATCCTCGAGGTCATTCAGCGCTCGATCGCCCGATATGGATACCCGCCCAGCATGCGCGAGATCGGCGACGCCGTCGGGCTCAAGTCGCTGTCCAGCGTCACGCACCAGCTGAACCAGCTCGAGCTGAGCGGCTACCTGCGCCGCGACGCCGGCAAGACGCGCGCGCTCGAGGTGCTCATCGACCTCCCCGGCTCGGCGGCGGAGAACCCCGACGACGAGGGTCCCGCCGTCGGCGATGCCGCACTCGTCCCGCTGGTCGGCCAGATTGCCGCGGGCGTGCCGATCACCGCCGAGCAGCAGGTGGAGGAGATCTTCCCCCTGCCGCGCCAGCTGGTCGGCAAGGGCGAGCTGTTCATGCTGAAGGTGAACGGCGAGTCGATGATCGACGCCGCCATCTGCGACGGTGACTGGGTCGTCGTGCGCACCCAGCCCACCGCCGACAACGGCGACATCGTCGCGGCCATGCTCGACGGCGAGGCGACAGTCAAGACGTTCCGGCAACGGGACGGGCACACGTGGCTGCTCCCCCGCAACAGCGCGTTCGAACCGATCCTCGGCGATGACGCCGTCGTGCTCGGCAAGGTCGTTGCGGTGCTGCGTGCGGTTTAGCGATATAAGAGGGGTATGAGCCTTGACGCCGTGAGCCCGCAGACCGCCGACGTCGAAGCACGTCTCGCCGCCCTCGAGGCCGAGAACGCCCGCCTTCGTGAGCGCGTCGACGGCGCGGCGGAGGTGTCGGCGCAAGGCGGTCGCTGGCGTGCGGTGCTGTCGGCGCTGTGCATCGTGATCGCGGCGATCCTCGTCCCCGTGTCTATCGTCGGCTCGTGGGCGCGAGTGCAGCTGGTCGACGAGACGCAGTTCGTCGACACGTTCGCACCGCTGGCCGATGATCCCGACGTGCAGGCCATGATCATCGACAGCGCACTGACGGCGATCGAGGCCCAGGTCGACTTCCAGCAGGTCACCGACGATCTGTTCGACGGCATCCAGTCGCTCGGCCTGCCGCCCCGCGCCGGCGCGGCGATCGACCTGCTGCGCATGCCCGCAGCGCAGGGGCTGCGGAACCTCGTGGGCTCGGTGACCACGCGCCTGGTCGAATCGGAGGCGTTCTCTGCCGCGTGGCGCACGGCGTTGCGCGCCAGCCACCGCACCCTGGTGGCCACGGCCACCGGTGGCGGCGACATCGTGTCGATCAGCCGATCCGGGGAGGTCGGCATCGAGCTCGGCCCGCTGATCGCCGAGGTCAAGGGGCAGCTGACCGACCAGGGCATCGCCATCGCGGCGCTGATCCCCGAGATCGACCGCACGATCGTGCTCGTGCAGAGCGACGCGCTGGTCACCGTGACCATCGTCTACAACACGGCGGTGCTCGCCGGCTGGTGGCTGCCGCTTCTCGCACTGGGCTTCTTCGTCGCGGGCATACTGCTGGCCCGCCGCCGCAGTACGGCGGTGCTGGGCACCGGGATCGGACTGTTCGTGAGCGCCGGCATCGTCTCGATCACGCTCACGACAGCGGGAACGGTGCTGACCGCGATCGCGCCGCAGCTGGGCGTCTCCCCCGGGGCTCTGACGGCGATGTACACGCAGATCGTCGACGGCATGGCGCGCACCGCGATCGTGGTCACCGTGTTCGGCCTGATCGTCGCGGTGCTCGCATGGAGCTTCGGACGTTCACACGGGGCACGATCGTTGCGTCACGGCATCGGCACCGTCAACTCCGGGCTGCGCCGCGGCCTCGCCCAGCGCGGCGTCGACACGGGCCGCTTCGGGGCGTGGATGTACGCGCAGCGCGTGCTCGTCCGCGTGATCCTCGGTGTGCTGCTGGCCCTGTGGCTTCTGCTCCTGCAGCCTCTGGGCGTCGGCGACGTGATCCTCATCCTGATCGTCGGGCTCGTGGTCTGGTGGTTGTGCGAGCTCGTACAGCGCCGCCCCGACGAAGCGGGCGGGACC
This sequence comes from Microbacterium sp., assembly GCF_047971895.1. Classification (GTDB taxonomy): domain Bacteria; phylum Actinomycetota; class Actinomycetes; order Actinomycetales; family Microbacteriaceae; genus Microbacterium. The sequence continues at coordinate 51,832 of NZ_JBKEAF010000001.1, read as the reverse complement.
CTGCCGGAGGCCGACGAAGACGACGAGGCGGAGTCGGATGCCGGAGAGCCCGAGGCATCCGTCCCGGCCTCGACCTGATCAGCCCACAGCGTGCATCGTCACGCGGTCGCGGTCGCGGTCACCGCCGCCATTCCCGCGGTCGTGCGTGCCGGGTACAGCTCGAACGAGTGCGGGATGCGAGCGTCGAGAGCAGACATGGGATCGCCTTCATCGAGCCGGACTGTTTCGAGTATGCGTACGCACAGAGGTATATGGCGGGAGGGATGCCTCGCGGCATCCCTCGTACGCACGCCCGGTAGCGTGGGCACATGCCTCAGACACTCCCCTACGGCAGTTGGCCGTCACCGATCTCGGCCGCCGCGGTCGCCGCCGGGTCGCATCCGATCGAGGCCGGACGCTTCGTCGGCGACGAGATCTGGTGGCTCGAGCGCCTTCCCGCCGAGGGCGGACGCACCGCCGTCCGGCGGACGGTCGACGGCGTTCCCGAGACACTGCTGCCCGCCCCGTGGGACGCCCGTTCCCGCGTGCACGAGTACGGTGGAGCGGCGTGGGCGGTCACTGACGATGGACTGTCGGCGTTCGTGGAAAAGACCGATCAGCGGGTGTGGGCGTTCCGCCCCGGCGAGCCGCCGTATCCACTCACTCCCGCCGACACCGGCATGCGCTTCGGCGACCTGCAGATCGTCGGCGACGAGGTATGGACGGTGCGCGAGGTCCACGGCACGGCCTCGCGTGTGCCGCCGCGCGACATCGTTGCGGTGCCGCTGGACGGGGCGGCCGCCGACGATGCGGCGATGGTGCGAGTCGTGGTGGGCGGCAGCGACTTCGTCGCCTACCCGCGGGTCTCACCCGACGGCTCCCAGCTGGCGTGGATCGCATGGGACCACCCGCGCATGCCGTGGGACGGCACCGAGCTGCGCGTGGGCGACCTCGTCGACGGAGCAGTGCCGGAATGGTCGGCCATCACCGGCGGCTCCGAGGAGTCGGTCCTGCAGCCCGAGTGGACCGGCCCCGGCGAGCTGACGGTGGCGTCGGACCGGAGCGGATGGTGGAACCTGTATCGCTGGGCGGGTACGGATGTCCTCGCCCTCGCTCCCGCCGAGGCCGAGACCGGCGGGCCGCTGTGGAACCTCGGCCTCCGCTGGTTCGTGCCGTTGGCCGACGGGCGCATCCTCGCGGTGCGCACGCGTGGGGCGGACGAGCTGGTCGTCATCGATCCCGTCGCGGGCGTCGTGCGCGGAATCCCGTCTCCGCTCACCTCGCGTGTGCTGATCGAGGATGCCCGCGACTCGCTCGTGCTGCTGCGCGGCGCGGGGTCGGCCACCTTCGGCGGGCTGTGGGTATTCGATCTGGATGCCGACGACCCGCAGCCCCGGCTCGTGCGCGGAAACGTCGACGAAGAGCTGGATGCCGCGTGGCTGCCGACCGCGCGCGCCGTGACGGTGGACGGCCCGCACGGGCCGGTGCACGCCTTCGCCTACCCGCCCACGAACCCCGACGCCACGGCGCCGGAGGGCGAGCTGCCGCCCTACCTCGTGCTGGCCCACGGCGGACCGACCGCGAATGCGTCAGGCGGGGCGTCGCTCGATGTCGCGTACTTCACGAGCCGCGGGATCGGCGTGCTCGACGTCAACTACGGCGGGTCGACCGGGTACGGCCGCGCCTACCGCGAACGGCTCACCGGCCAGTGGGGCATCGTCGACCGCGACGACGTGGTGGCCGCCGCCTCCGAACTGGCCGATCGGGGCCTTGCCGACGGCGCACGTCTGGCGATCCGCGGCGGCTCGGCCGGCGGCTGGACGGTGCTGTGCGCGCTGACCGCGTCGTACCGCTTCGCCGCGGGCATCAGCCGGTACGGCGTCGCCGATCTGCGCGCGCTGGCCGCCGACACGCACGATTTCGAAGCGCGCTACCTCGACGGTCTCGTCGGGCCGCTGCCGGAGGCCGAGCCGGTGTATGTCGACCGCTCGCCGCTGTCGCACCTCGACCGGTTGACCACCCCCATGCTGATTGAGCAGGGGCTCGACGACGCGGTCGTACCGCCGGCGCAGTCCGAAGCAGTCCGTGACGCGCTCGCGGCGCGCGGCATCGTCCACGCGTACCTGGCGTTCGAGGGCGAGGCGCACGGCTTCCGGCGTGCCGACACACTCATCCGATCACTCGAGGCGGAGCTCGGCTTCCTGGGTGCGATCCTCGGATTCGAGACCCCCGGCGTGCCGCCGCTCGAACTCAGCCCGCGGTAGCCTCGCCGTTGTCGAGCGCGTACGGGGCCAGGCGCCCGCCCAGTACCGGCGGTACGCGGGCGTGCAGCAGCGTGCCCTGCGCCGAGTGCTCCTGCGCGAGGATCAGGCCGTGCTCGTGCACGGCCGACACCAGGTCGCCGCGGTCGTAAGGCACCAGTGCGTGCACCTCGACCTCGGGAAGCGGGAGCACGCCCTCGATCGCGGCGCGCAGCTGGTCGACGCCCTCACCGGTGCGAGACGAGACGAACAGGGCCTTCGGCTCCAGCCCCTGCAGCACGAGCCGCGTGTCGTCGTCGATGAGGTCGGCCTTGTGGAAGACGACGATCTCGGGGATGCTGCGGGCCCCCACCTCGCCCATGACGTCGCGCACCGTCGCCAGCTGCGACCCCGGGTCGGGGTGCGCCGCGTCCACGACGTGCAGGATCACGTCGGCCTCGGCGACCTCCTCCAGTGTCGAACGGAAGGCCTCGACCAGCTGGTGCGGGAGGTTGCGCACGAAGCCCACGGTGTCGGTGAGCGTGTACACGCGGCCATCCTCGGTCTCGGTGCGGCGCACCGTGGCATCGAGCGTGGCGAACAGCGCGTTCTCGACGAGCACCCCGGCACTGGTGAGCCGGTTGAGCAGGCTCGACTTGCCCGCGTTGGTGTACCCGGCGATCGCCACCGACGGGATCGTGTTGCGCTTGCGCCCCTCGCGCTTGGCGGCGCGTGCCGGGGCGAAGTCCCTGATCTGCCGACGCAGCTGCGCCATCCGGGTGCGGATGCGCCGGCGGTCGAGCTCGATCTTGGTCTCACCGGGTCCGCGCGAGCCCATGCCTGCACCACCGGCACCGACCTGACCGCCGGCCTGACGGCTCATCGACTCGCCCCAGCCGCGCAGTCGGGGCAGCAGGTACTCGAGCTGGGCGAGCTCCACCTGCGCCTTGCCCTCGCGGCTCTTCGCGTGCTGGCTGAAGATGTCGAGGATCACCGTCGTGCGGTCGATGACCTTGACCTTCACGACGTCTTCCAGAGCACGCCGCTGGCTCGGCGCGAGCTCGGTGTCGGCGATCGCCGTGTCGGCGCCGAGCGCGGCCACGAGGTCGCGCAGCTCCTCGGTCTTGCCGCGGCCGAGGTAGGTCGCCGGGTCGGGGTGCGGCCGCCGCTGCAGCACGCCGTCGAGCACGACGGCGCCGGCGGTCTCGGCGAGGGCCGCCAGTTCGCGCAGCGAGTTCTCGGCATCCACCTGCTGTCCCTGCGGGTAGACACCGACCAGGACGACGTTCTCGAGCCGCAGCTGCCGGTACTCGACCTCGGTGACGTCCTCGAGCTCGGTGGACAGCCCGGCGACCCGGCGCAGGGCGGCGCGCTCCTCACGGTCCCACTGCTCGCCGTCGGCCTCCGAACGCTCGGGCGCCGAGTCGCCATCCAGCGCCGCACCGAAGACACGCGGGCCGGCCTCCGAATGCTGCGCCCACCCCAGTACGCGCTCGACCGCGTCGGTTGCGTCGATGTCGTGGCACGACGCATCGGTCTTCTCCGTCGGTCCTTCCTCACTGTCCGTAGGCATCCGTAAACTCTACGCTCCCCTGCGGTCGCCGCTCCGCTAGGCTCTGGGGCCATGGCCAACGACGTCGGCCCCGTCCCCGGGGATCACTACTTCACCGCCGTCCCCGCCAGCCCCGAGAAGCTGCGCTCCGTACGGCTGAACCTCGCTGGACGCGACCTGGAGCTGACCACCGCTGGCGGCGTCTTCAGCCCCGACCGCCTCGATGCGGGCACCGGCGTGCTGCTGGCGAACGCCCCGGCGGCGCCCCCCGGCGGTCAGCTCCTCGACCTCGGATGCGGATGGGGCCCGATCGCGCTGAGCCTCGCACTGCAGTCGCCGCATGCCACCGTATGGGCCGTCGACGTCAACGAACGGGCCCTCGACCTGGTGCGGCGCAACGCGGCGTCGATCGGCGTCGAAAACGTCCACGCGGTGCTCCCAGACGAGGTGCCGGGCGACATCGTCTTCCGCACGATTCGCTCGAACCCGCCGATCCGCGTCGGCAAGCACGAGCTGCACGGACTGTTGGAGCGCTGGATCCCGCGGTTGGACGAACGCAGCGACGCCTGGCTGGTCGTGCAGCGCAACCTCGGCTCGGACTCGCTGCAGCGCTGGCTGGCCGGTACCTTCGAGCACGGTTACAGCGTGCATCGGGCGGCCACGGGCCGTGGCTACCGGGTGCTCAAGGTGCGCCGGTACGGCGGCTCCTCAGCGTGACCTGGGCGCCGGTTGCTCGGCGAGGGCGACCTCACCCGAGAACGCAAGCGTCGCCGGCCCCGACAGGAAGACATGTGGGATGCCATCCACCGGCGCCACACGCACACCCAGCGTGCCGCCCGGCACGGTCACCTCCCAGCGCTCCGGCGCCGAAGGTCCCGCCCACTCGCGCACCGCGATCGCCGCCGCCGCGACACCCGTGCCACAGCTCAGGGTCTCCCCGACGCCTCGCTCGAACACCCGCATGCGAATCGACCCGACGCCGTCGCGCACGAGTGGATCGGAGGGCACGACGAACTCGACGTTCGCGCCGTGCGCAGGCGTTGGCTGCAGGTGCGGCACGACCGTCAGATCGAGGTCGGCCAGGTCCTCCTCGGTGGGCAGCGCCACGACGACGTGCGGGTTCCCGACGTCGACACCCTGACCCGGGCGCGGCACCGGCAGGCCACGCACACGCACGAGCGTCTCTCCCGGCTCGATCGTGAACACCCCCAGGTCGACCTCGTAGCCTCGAGGCGTGCGCCGCATGGGCAGGGCACCGTTGCGCGTGCCGATGTGCACGGTCTCACCCTCGGCGAGCGCGAGCCGGCCGGATTCGAGCAGGTAGTGCAGGAAGACCCGGATGCCGTTGCCGCACATCTCCGCGGCCGATCCGTCCGCGTTGCGATAGTCCATGAACCACTCGGCGTCCAGTCCCTCGCCCGCGGCGATGGCCGTCGACCGGACGACCCGGAGCATCCCGTCGGCGCCGATACCGAAGTGCCGGTCGCACAGCACCTCAACCTGGTCGTCGCTGAGCTGCAGCAGGCCGTCCTCGTCGGCAACGATCACGAAGTCGTTGCCGGTGCCGTGGCCCTTGCTGAACGGGAGGGTGCGGGACATGCATCCAGCCTACGCGGCGGCTCAGTTCGCGATGAGGCGTTTTCCCGCGGTCCACACCTCGAACGGCTCGTAGCCGAGCGAGCCGTGCGCCGATGCCTTCGCCGCGGCGATGCGGGTCGGCGGCGAGAGAGTACAGCCAGCCCCGGTGTGTCGGAGACGGAGAAGGCGCATATTTCGGGGGTCATGCTCCCGCGTCTGCCAGGCTCGCCGCGTCGATGCCGGGCTCGACCCATTCGATGCCGCGGTAGCGCCGGAACCACGAGACCTGCCGGCGGGCGTAGCGGCGGGTCAACGCCTGGGTCTCGGCGATCGCCTCGGCCTCGGTCAGGGCACCTTCGAGCTGGGCGAGCGCCTGGGCGTAGCCGATGGCGCGAGACGCGGTGACCCCCTGCTCCAGGCCGAATGGGCGCAGCGCCGCGACCTCGTCGAGCAGGCCGTCGCGCCACATCAGCGCGGCGCGCGCGTTCAACCGGGCGACGAGCTCATCCCGGGGCACGTGCACGCCGACGATGCGCGTCGCTTCGTGCCACGTCACCGGCTCGTCCGGCAGTGCCGCACCGTGGGTGTCCGCGCCCTGCGCGAGCACCTCCAGCGCCCGCACGATACGGCGTCCGTTGCGCGGGTCGACGCGGTGCGCGGTGCGCGGGTCGAGCGCCCGCAGGCGGTCGTACAGCGCGCCCGGGCCGTGGAGCTCGAGCTCTTCCTCCAGCGCTGCCCGCACCTGCGGGTCGCGCGGCGGGAAGCGGAAGTCGAAAAGCACGCTCGACACGTACAGCCCCGACCCGCCGACGAGGATCGCCTCGGCCCCGCGAGCGTGGATCTCGCCGATGATGTCGCGTGCGATGCCCTGGTACCAGGCGACGGCGGCTTCGTCGGTGACCTCGAGCACGTCGAAGAGATGATGCGGGATGCCTCGGTGCTCTGCCGCGGCCGGCTTCGCCGTGCCGATGTCCATGCCGCGATACAGCTGCATCGCGTCGGCGTTGACGATCTCGGCCGACCCGCCGCGCGCGGCGATGGCCTCGGCGAGGTCGAGCGAGAGCGCGGTCTTTCCGGTGCCGGTCGCACCGACGACGGCCCAGAGGCCGGGCGTCACCGCGTCCCCGCCAGGTTGCGTCATGCGCGCCACCGATCAGTACAGCGGATGCCGCACGGTGCCGCAGTTACGCTGCCCGATGCCGCGCGAGCCGGTCACGAGCCCACGCGCAGCGTCGGCAGGCCGAGAGACACCGGATGCGGCGCGGCTGCTCCCGGTGCGGGCACGGCGCACGACTCGGTCTGCGTCCGGTCCCAGGCGTCGCCCGCGCGCGTGCGCCGGATGCGCAGCGGGGCGCCACCGGGTGCATCGGCGAGCAGGTGGAACGGCGCGGCATGCGTGATCCGCACCGTCACGACATCACCCGGCCGTGGCGTCTCCGAGCCGGCCGGCACCTCGAAGTGCACGAGGCGATTGTCTTCGGCGCGTCCCGTGAGGCGATGGGTCTCGGCATCCTTCTTGCCCTCGCCCGTCGACACCAGCACCTCGGCATCGCGACCGAGCTGCCGCTGGTTCTCCTCGAGCGAGATCCGCTCCTGCAGGGCGACCAACCGCTCGTAGCGCTCCTGTACGACGGCCTTGGGCACCTGGTCGGGCATCGTCGCCGCCGGCGTACCCTCGCGGATGGAGTACTGGAACGTGAAGGCGCTGGCGAATCGCGCCTTCTCGACGACCCGCAGGGTGTCTTCGAAGTCCTCGTCGGTCTCGCCGGGGAAGCCCACGATGATGTCGGTCGAGATCGCCGCGTGCGGAATGCGCTCGCGCACGCGGTCGAGGATCCCGAGGAACTTCGCATTGCGATACGACCGACGCATCGTCTTCAGGATGCGGTCGGACCCGGACTGCAGCGGCATGTGCAGCTGCGGCATGACGGCCGGCGTCTCAGCCATCGCGTCGATGACGTCGTCGGTGAAGGCGGCCGGGTGCGGGCTCGTGAAGCGGATGCGCTCCAGGCCCTCGATCTCGCCGGCGGCGCGCAACAGCTTGCCGAATGCCTGACGGTCACCGAACTCGACGCCGTAGCTGTTGACATTCTGCCCGAGCAGGGTGACCTCGATGGCGCCGTCCTCGATGAGCAGGCGCATCTCGTTCAGAATGTCTCCTGGCCGCCGGTCCTTCTCCTTCCCGCGCAGGCTCGGGACGATGCAGAACGTGCACGTGTTGTTGCAGCCGACCGAGATCGACACCCAGCCGCTGTACACGCTGTCGCGCTTGGTCGGCAGAGTCGACGGAAACACCTCGAGCGACTCGAGGATCTCGAGCTCGGCTTCGCCGTTGTGACGCGCACGCTCGAGCAGCGACGGCAACGATCCCATGTTGTGCGTGCCGAAGACGACATCGACCCACGGGGCCTTGTCGAGCACGGCGTCCCTGTCCATCTGGGCAAGGCATCCGCCGACAGCGATCTGCATGCCCTCCCGCTTGTCCTTGCGCGACTTCAGGTGCCCGAGCGTGCCGTAGAGCTTTCCGGCGGCGTTGTCGCGCACCGCGCAGGTGTTGATCACGACGACGTCGGCCTCGTCACCCGCGTCGGCGCGCACGTACCCCGCGCTTTCGAGCGACCCCGACAGCCGCTCGGAGTCGTGAACGTTCATCTGACAGCCGAACGTGCGCACCTCGTACGTGCGGTGCTGCCCGTCGGCGGCGAGCGCGGCCGACGACGGTGCGATGTGCGTGGGAGTCGAGAGGGGAGCGGACATACGTCCCCCATTGTACGAGGCTCGCCCGCGGAGAAGGCGCGCGAGCGTATTCGGGGAGCGTCAGCGGAATCGCACTCCCGAACGTGCCGACGGGTCGGCGAGCGCCGCCTTCGCCGCGGTCATCGCGACGGGCCCCGGATAACCGCGACGGGCCAGCTGCCCGACAAGTCGTCGCAGCGCCGTGTCGGCAGGGATGTCGCCCATCGACCGCGCCTTCGAGCGGGCGAAGTCCAACGCCCGGTCGGCGTCGTCGTCGGGCAGAGCTGCGAGGGCCTCGTCGGCCACCTCTCGGGGAATACCGCGACGGGCGAGTGCCTGTGCGATCGCCTGGCGACCGTGCCCCTTGCGCTCGATACTGGAGTGCACCAGCTGCCCGGCCAGCGCCACGTCGTCGAGGTACTTGCGGTCGAGGAACGCGGCGAGCACATCCTCGACCTGATCAGCATCGAGCGAGTGCTTCGCCACGACCGCCCGCGCCTCACGCACCGACAGCGACCGCGTGCGGAGCTTCTTCAGGAGGGTGCGCTCGGCGATCTCCCACTCGCTCGCGCTGCACGCGTCGTGGTCGTCGTCTGCGTGGAGATCGGACTCGTCGTTCCAGGTCGTGTGCCATGCGGGGCGTTTCGCCTCGCCGTCGGCTCGCTCAACGGGCGCGGAAGCACCGAACAGGGGGGTGACGGGGGCGACGTCGGAGTCGACGCCCCCGTCATCCCCGACGGCATCGACCATCTCAGGCCGGCCGACGCGCGGCCAGCTCGTCGGCGACCTCGACGGCTGCCGGTGCGACGCCGATACCGAGCTTGACCTTGATCTTCGACTCGATGTCGGCCGCGATGTCGGGGTTCTTGATCAAGAAGTTGCGGGCGTTCTCCTTGCCCTGCCCGAGCTGTTCGCCCTCGTACGTGTACCAGGCACCGGACTTCTTCACGATGGTGTGCTCGACGCCGAAGTCGATGAGCGACCCTTCACGCGAGATTCCGGTGCCGTAGAGGATGTCGAACTCGGCCTGCTTGAACGGCGGGGCCATCTTGTTCTTCACGACCTTCACGCGCGTGCGGTTTCCCACGGCATCGGTGCCGTCTTTCAGCGTCTCGATGCGACGGATGTCGAGCCGCACCGACGCGTAGAACTTCAGCGCCTTGCCGCCGGCGGTGGTCTCGGGCGAGCCGAAGAACACGCCGATCTTCTCGCGCAGCTGATTGATGAAGATCATCGTGGTGCCGGTCTGGTTGAGACCGCCGGTGAGCTTGCGCAGGGCCTGCGACATGAGGCGTGCCTGCAGACCGACGTGCGAGTCGCCCATCTCGCCTTCGATCTCGGCCCTCGGCACCAGCGCGGCCACCGAGTCGATGACGACGAGGTCGATCGCCCCGGAGCGGACGAGCATGTCGGCGATCTCCAGCGCCTGCTCCCCCGTGTCGGGCTGCGAGACCAGCAGCTGATCGATGTCGACGCCGAGCTTCTGGGCGTATTCGGGGTCGAGTGCGTGCTCCGCGTCGACGAACGCGGCGATGCCGCCCGCGCGCTGCACGTTGGCGATCGCGTGGAGGGTCAGTGTCGTCTTACCCGACGACTCCGGACCGTAGATTTCCACGATGCGACCTCGGGGCAGTCCGCCCACGCCGAGCGCCACATCCAGGGCGATGGATCCGGTGGGGATGACCTCGACGGGCGCGCGCTCGTCGGAGCCGAGCCGCATGACCGAGCCCTTCCCGAACTGCCGGTCGATCTGGGCGAGGGCCGAGTCGAGGGCCTTCTCGCGGTCGGCGGGTGATGGCATGGCGTGCTCCTTCTGTCGCGGTTTGCCGCCTGTAGGCTGTCGCGGTCCCCTTCGGCGAAGACGGATCGCGACAAGGCGTGAGGTGTGCGATGACGCTGTCCACGCTACGAGGGGCTTCCGACATCCAGCCGTCGGATCCCCCATTTTGTGGAAAGAGCTCTTTCGACATCTCTTGTGGAGGAGCCTACGTCCAGCTAGAACACACGTTCGAGAACGACACGCCGCTGAGCGCGCACTCGCCGTGCACGATTCAGCGTCGGCCGGGCTCGATCCTGCCTGCGCCGTGGCGCCGCGAGAGCGGCACATCCATCTCCTCGCACAGGGCGAGCCAGATCTCGCCGGCGGGCTCCCCCTCGGCCAGCGCCTCTGCGGCCGTCCGGTGACCGAGCGTGCTCAACGTGAGATCGGCGATCAGCGCGTCGCCGCGGGCGCCGAACTCATGTGCGACGGCGCGCTGCAGCTCCGATCGCCGCATTCAGTGCAGCGACGGCTCGAGCTCGACCGAGGCGACGAGCTCGTCGGGCACGACGTCGGGGAACTGCTGGATGCCTTCGAGCACCGCGATACGCTCGCCCGCCTCGCGCATGATCGTGGAGATCGGCACGTCGAGCGCTTCGGCGACCGACGCGAGGATCTCGCTCGATGCCTCCTTCTGACCGCGCTCCACCTCGCTGAGGTAGCCGAGCGCGACGCTGGCACGACCGGCGACCTGTCGCAGCGTGTGCCCCTTCTGCTGACGGAGGTCCCGCAGGACATCCCCGATCTCTTGACGAACCAGGATCATTGTGGGCCCCCTCTCGCGCGAACTGTCCATTCTCCGGGTGCACAACAGTACCCGACCCGTTTCAACCAATCTAACCCGTTCGGCTCGGTGACGGCTGAGAATCACCGATTCTCACCTCGTCGAGATCCACGCTATTTCCTCGGTCGGCCGGTCACCAGCGCCTCGGCGAACGCGATCGCCCGGGTCACAGTCTCGGACCGTATCTGCTCGCGGTCGCCGGCGAGCTGCAGAGACAAGACCTGGATGCCGTCGTGCGCCGCGATGCCGATGAACACCCGGCCCACAGGCTGCCGGTCCGCCGTGGCCGGCCCGGCGACACCGGTGGTCGAGATGCCGACATCGGCGCCGAGCACCCGTCGGGCGCCGGCCGCCAACTGGCGGGCGACCTGGTCGTGCACCGCTCCGTGCGCGGCGAGAAGTGCCGCATCGACGCCGAGCACCGTCTGCTTGGTGTCGGTCGCGTACGCGACCACGCCGCCCCTGACGACGGTCGATGCCCCGGGCACGTCGACGAGCGCGGCGACGACCCTCCCGCCGGTCAGCGACTCGGCGGTCGCGACGGTCAGTCCCCGCTCCCGCAGCCGATCCAGCAGTGCGGCGGCACCGTTCACCGCGCCTCCCGGTGCGAGCGCGCCCCGCGCACCTCGGACACCACGTAGTCGATGCCGCTGGCCACGGTGAGCACGACGGCGATCGTCATCGTGACTCCGTTGACCCAGAAGATCCACTCGCCCACGATCGTCCACAGCGGAAGCAGCGCGAGCGACAGGGCCGCCGCCTGCGCGACGGTCTTGAGCTTTCCCATCCACGCCGCGGCCAGCACATGGTCGCTCACGACCACGAAGCGGTAGATCGTGATGCCGACCTCACGCACGAGCACGACGATCGTGATCCACCATGGCAGCTCGACGAGGATCGACAGCCCGACGAAGGCGCACCCGGTGAGCACCTTGTCGGCGATGGGGTCGAGCAGCTTTCCGAGGTCGCTGACGATGTCGTTGCGGCGTGCGATCGCGCCGTCCACCCCGTCGGTCGCGATCGCGACGATGAACAGGACCGCCGCCCACCAGCGCAGCGGCCCGTCCGCACCCCCGTCAGCCAGCAGCATCCAGAGGAAGACGGGTGCGCACAGGATGCGCGCCATCGTGATCGCGTTCGGGAGCTGACGAGGGACGGCCACGTGCCGAGCCTACTGCCGCAGCCGATCAATCGCGGCCGGTGAGCCCCCAGGCATCCTCGTCTCCGTCGCTCTGCTCCGTCGGATAGCCGTCGAACTGCTGCTGCACGGGGTCGCCCGCGTACGGCTCGGCCGGTTCGGCAGAAGGACGGGGCGTCACATCGTCGCCCCGGAGGCGCGAGAGCACCTCGGGCAGCTGTTCGGCGGTGACCAGCACATCGCGGGCCTTCGACCCCTCGGACGGGCCGACGATCTCCCGCGACTCCAGCAGATCCATGAGACGGCCGGCCTTCGCGAAGCCGACGCGCAGCTTGCGCTGCAGCATCGAGGTCGAGCCGAACTGGGTCGACACGATGAGTTCGGCGGCAGCGAGCAGCAGTTCGAGGTCGTCACCGATGTCGGCGTCGATCTCCTTCTTCTCGGCGACCGCTTCGACGTCGTCGCGGTAGTCGGGCAGCGCCTGCTGCTTGACATGCGCCACGACCTTCTCGATCTCGGCCTCGCTGACCCACGCACCCTGCACGCGCAGCGACTTGGAGGCACCCATCGGCAGGAAGAGCCCGTCACCCTGGCCGATGAGCCGATCGGCGCCGGGCTGGTCGAGGATCACACGCGAGTCGGTGACGCTCGTGACGGCGAAAGCGAGGCGGGAGGGCACGTTGGCCTTGATGAGACCGGTGACGACGTCGACCGACGGCCGCTGGGTGGCGAGGACGAGATGGATGCCGCTGGCCCGCGCCAGCTGAGTGATGCGCACGATGGAGTCCTCGACGTCGCGCGGGGCCACCATCATGAGGTCGGCGAGCTCATCGACGACGACGAGCAGGTACGGGTACGGCTTGAGTACGCGCTCGCTGCCGGCGGGAAGGTTCACCTCGCCGGCGATCACCGCACGGTTGAAGTCGTCGATGTGGCGGAAGCCGAACGACGCCAGGTCGTCGTACCGCATGTCCATCTCCTTCACGACCCACTGGAGCGCCTCGGCCGCCTTCTTGGGGTTCGTGATGATGGGGGTGATCAGGTGCGGCACTCCCGCGTACGAGGTCAGCTCGACGCGCTTGGGGTCGATGAGCACCATGCGCACATCGGCGGGCTTGGCGCGCATGAGCAGGCTCGTGATCATCGAGTTCACGAAGCTCGACTTGCCCGAGCCTGTCGAGCCCGCCACGAGCAGGTGGGGCATCTTGGCGAGGTTGGCCACGACGTACCCGCCGCCGACGTCCTTGCCGATGCCGATCGTCATCGGATGCGTCGCCGATGCCGCAGCCGGGGCGCGCAGCACGTCGCCCAGCGTCACGATCTCGCGGTCGCTGTTCGGGATCTCCACGCCGATCGCGCTCTTTCCCGGGATCGGTGCGAGGATGCGCACTTCGTTGGATGCGACCGCATAGGCGATGTTGTTGGTGAGCGCCGTGATGCGCTCGACCTTCACGCCGGGGCCGACCTCGATCTCGTACTGCGTCACCGTCGGGCCGCGCGAGAAACCCGTGACCTTGGCATCGATCTGGAACTGCTCGAGCACGCTCGTGATGGCGGCCACGACGGCGTCGTTGGCCGCCGACTTCGCCAGGGCCGGGGTTCCCGCCGCCAGCGTGTTCGCGTTCGGCAGCCGGTACGGTGCCGTCGGTGCGGGCGGCGCGCCTCCCGAGCCCGACATGCCCAGTCCCGACAGGCCCGGCAGGTCGCCGGTGTCGTCCCCCTCGGGCACATCGTCCAGCAGCGACGTGGAGCCAGAAGGCACACCGAGCGACGACACGGCCGCCCGCACATCGGTGAGCACCTCGGTGGCGGCATCCGGCGCCACCGAGTCGGCCTCGACGATCGCCTGATCGAACCCGCCCTGTGCGGTTCCGGGCGGCAGCAGGGCCGTGAGGTCCTGCGAGCCGAGCTCGCCCTCGGGGTCGGTCTCACGCCCGGTGCGGTTGCGGCGCCACCAGGGCAGCGACGAGTCCGCGTCGTCGTCGGCCGTGGCATCCGTCGTCTCCGGCTCGGCGCGCCGCTCTGCGCCGAACATCCACGCGTACAGGTCGCCCAGGCGCCGGCCGATGCGGTTCGGCGGTGTCTTGGTGAGGATCAGCACGCTCAGCACGGCGAGCAGCGCGAGCACGGCGTACGCACCGATGTCGGTCAGCAGCCACGCCAGCGGCTCGCCGAGCATCCAGCCGAACAGCCCGCCGGCCTCGCTCAGCGCCGGCAGCCCGTCCTTCGGCGCCGGCCGATCGCCGGCGACCTGGCAGAAGCCGGCCACGGTGACGACGAACAGGCCGAAGCCGATGCCGACGCGGCCGTTGTCGTGGACGGACGACGGATGCCGGAACAGCCACCCGGCGAGCGCCAGCAGCAACACGGGGAACACGAATGCGACCCGCCCGATGAGCCCGCCGACGGAGTAGGCGCTGATGGTGGCGGCCACGTCGTTGCCGATGAAGAACCATTCGACGACCGCACCCGCGATCGCCAGCAGCACGATGAAGAAGGGGAAGCCGTCGCGGCGCTGTTCCTTCTCGAGCGTCTCGGGCCCGAAGGCGCGGAACATGCCGCCGACGCCGTGCGCGAGCCCCATCCAGGCGCGCACGGCCAGCGGGGGCCGCTCCGCCTCGTCGACGTAGCGCTTCGGCTCGGGCGCAGGCTTGCGCGAGCCCCCCGAACCGCGGGACGACGATTTCGAGGGCGCGCGAGTGCTCTTGGTCGAGCTGGAGCTCCTGGCCATGCCCCCACGCTACGACCGACGGCCGACATTTCCCGGCAGCGACGCGGCGTGACGGATGTGATGGATGTGAACTCGTTACGCCTCGATCACCAGCGGCACGATCATCGGCCGCCGCCGCAGCGACTGGTTGACCCAGCGGCCGATGGTGCGGCGCACCACCTGCGACAGCGCATGCGGATCGCGCACACCGGACTGCGCGGCCTCCGCCAGGGCGGCCGCGATCTTCGGTTTGACGCTGTCGAACACCCTGTCGTCCTCGGCGAAGCCACGGGCGTGGATGTCGGGGCCCGAGATGATGGCGCCGGTCGAGGCATCCACCACCACGATCACCGAGATGAAGCCCTCTTCGCCGAGGATTCTGCGGTCCTTGAGGTCGGCGTCGGTGATCTCGCCCACCGTCGATCCGTCGACGTACACGAAGCCGAGGTCGAGCTGGCCGACCACCTCCGCACGGCCGTCGCGCAGATCGACCACGGTGCCGTTCTCGCCGAGGATCGTGCGCTCCGCGGCGATGCCGGTGTCCTGCGCGAGCTTCGCGTTGGCCATGAGGTGCCGGTATTCGCCGTGCACCGGCAATACGTTCTTCGGCTTCAGGATGTTGTAGCAGTACAGCAGCTCGCCCGCGGCCGCGTGACCCGACACGTGCACCTTCGCGTTGCCCTTGTGCACGACGTTCGCACCGAGCTTGGTCAGCCCGTCGATCACCCGGTACACGGCGTTCTCGTTGCCGGGGATGAGGCTCGAGGCGAGGATCACTGTGTCGCCGGGCCCGGGCTCGATCGCGTGGTCGAGATTGGCCATGCGGCTGAGCACCGCCATCGGCTCACCCTGCGACCCGGTCGACATATAGACGATCTTGTCGTCGGGAAGGTCCTTCGCCTTCTTGTACTCGATGAGCACGCCCTCGGGCACCTTCAGATACCCCAGGTCTTCGGCGATGGTCATGTTGCGCACCATGCTGCGGCCCAGCAGCGCCACGCGGCGGCCGTGGGCATGCGCAGCATCCAGCACCTGCTGCACCCGGTGCACGTGGCTCGAGAAGCTCGCCACGATGACCCGGCGTGGCGCCTTGCCGATCACCTGGTCGAGCACCGGACCGATGCTGCGCTCGAGCGGGGTGAACCCAGGCACGTCGGCGTTGGTCGAGTCGACGAGGAAGAGGTCGACGCCTTCCTCCCCCAGCCGGGCGAACGCGCGCAGATCGGTGAGCCTGTCGTCGAGCGGCAGCTGATCCATCTTGAAGTCGCCGGTGGCCAGCACGAGGCCCGCGGGCGTGCGGATCGCGACGGCCAAGGCGTCCGGGATCGAGTGGTTGACGGCGACGAACTCGCAGTCGAACGGCCCCAGCCGCTCATGCGCGCCCTCCGACACCAGCAGCGTGAACGGCTTGATGCGGTGTTCTTTGAGCTTCGCCTCGATGAGCGCGAGCGTCAGGCCCGAACCCACCAGCGGGATGTCGGGCTTCAGCTTGAGCAGGTACGGCACGGCGCCGATGTGGTCTTCGTGCCCGTGCGTGAGCACGATCGCGACGATGTCATCGAGACGGTCCTTGATGGGCTCGAAGTCCGGCAGGATGAGGTCGACGCCGGGTTGGTGCTCCTCGGGGAAGAGCACGCCGCAGTCGACGACCAGCAGCTTGCCCTCGTACTCGAAGATCGTCATGTTGCGTCCGACCTCGCCGAGGCCGCCGAGTGGGGTGATGCGCAGCGTGCCGGCCTCGAGCGCAAGCGGCGTGTGGACGTCGGTCGGAGTCATCGCGTGGTTCCGTGCACCTTCGGCAGGGCGCCGCCGGCGGCGGCGTTTCGGTCTGGTTTGAAGTTCGAGAAGTCGGCGCCGGGAACCTCGGTCACGAGCGTCAGCTCGTCTTCGATGATCGCGGCCTCCCACTCTTCGGGCCCGACCAGTGGCAACCGCACGCGGGGACTGGAGATGCGCCCGAGCCCGTGCAGGATGTACTTCGCGCTCACCGTTCCCGGCACGTGCGTCATGACCGCGCGCACGAGCGGCTCGAGGCCGCGGTGCGCAGCCGTCGCGGCAGCGAGGTCGCCGCGGTTGACCGCGTCCACCATCGTCCGGTACGGCTGTGCGGCGATGTTCGCGGTCACACCGATGAGCCCGGTGGCCCCGATCGACAGATGCGGCAGAGCGTTCGCGTCGTCGCCCGAGAAGTACATCAGGTCGCTCTGGTTCAGCACACGGCTCACCTCGCTGAAGTCGCCCTTGGCGTCCTTCACAGCGAGGATGTTCGGATGCTTGGCCAGGCGCAGCAGGGTCTCGTACATGATCGGCACACCCGTGCGCCCGGGGATGTCGTACAGGATCACGGGCAGATCGGTGGCGTCCGCGACGAGCCGGAAGTGGGTGAGGATGCCGGCCTGGGTCGGCTTGTTGTAGTAGGGCGTGACGATCATGATGCCGTCCGCTCCGGCGCGCTCACTCGCCCGGTACAGCTCGATCGCGTGGGCCGTCTCGTTCGACCCCCCACCGGTGATGATCCTGGCACGACCGGCCGACACCGACTTGCCGACCTCGACGAGCTTCAGCTTCTCGGGATCGGTGAGAGTGCTGGTCTCGCCGGTGGTGCCCGTCACGACGATGCCGTCGGCACCGGCGACGATGACGTCGTCCATGTGCTTCTCGACGGCGGACCAGTCGACCTCGCCGTCGGCCGTCATCGGGGTGACGAGCGCGACGAGCACCTGTCCGAAGGGGTTGCCCGTGTGCGTCATTGCCTCAGGCTATCGGGTCGGCGACCCGTCTCACCGAGACGAGCGGTGAGCGATGCCGGCAGCACTCGCACCACGGCGGCGATCGCCTTGTATCGCAGGGACGGGATCGTCACGCCGCGACCTCGGGCGGCCGCGCGCAGCGTCTGCCGCACCACAGAGGGGGCATCCAGCCACAGCATCGACGCGATGCCCTCCTTGCTAGGCGGCAGCCCCATGCGCTCATGAAAGTTCGTGTGCACGAAGCCGGGGCACACGGCGGTCACCGTTACGCCGAGGGAGCCGTAGTGCACGTTCGCCCACCGGCTGAAGCTGACGACCCACCGCTTGACCGCGCCGTATGTCGAACGCGGCATGAAGGCAGCGACCGACGCGACGTTGATGATGCGACCGTGCCCGCGTTCGAGCATCGAGGGCAGAGCGGCGTGCATGATGCGCATAGGCGCTTCGACATGCAACCGCAGGTGGGTCACCTCGTCGTCGATCTCGTTGCGCTCGAACGTGAGCGGAAGCCCGAATCCGGCATTGTTGACGAGCACCTCGATCGGCTGCTCCACCGAGGCGACGCGCCGCTCGACGGCGGCGAGCTGGCGCGGCACCGTGAGGTCGGCGAAGATGAGGTCGACGCGGACGGCGAAGTGTTCGCGCAGCTCGACGGCGAAGGATTGGAGCGCACGCCGGTCGCGTGCCACGAGCACGAGGTCGGCGCCTCGGGCAGCGAGCTGACGGGCGAACTCCGCGCCCAGGCCGGAGCTCGCACCGGTGATCAATGCGGTGGGCACAGCGACACGCTACCGGGTCACGCCCGGCGATAGGTGCGGAAGCGATAGCGGATGCCGCTGCGCGAGACGTGCCATCCGTCCACCGGGTCGCGGGTCGCCGGCTCCCAGCCGTCCGTCGTCGGCGCGAACGCATCGCCGTCGACCGCGAGGTCGAGTTCGGTCACCTCGAGGACGTCGGCGACCTCGATGGCCTCGGCGAAGAGCACTCCTCCGCCGATGACCCAGACGTCGCCGTCACCGGCGGCCGCGAGGGAATCGCTCAGCGACCCGGCGCGCTCCGCGCCGTCCGCTGTCCACTCGGCCTGGCGGGTCACCACGATGTTGCGTCGACCCGGCAGTGGGCGGAACCGCACGGGCAGTGAGTCCCACGTGCGCCGGCCCATGACCACCGGCGCACCGAGGGTCACGGCCTTGAAGTGCGCAAGATCTTCGGGAACATGCCACGGTATGCCACCGTCGGCACCGATGACACCGCCGTGCGCCTGGGCCCACACGAGTCCGATCATCAGACCGCGACCGGGCCGCGGATGGTCGGGTGGTGGTGGTAGTTCTCGATCAGGAAGTCGTCGTAGGCGTAGTCGAAGATCGACGCAGGCCGGCGCGCGAAGCGCAGCGTCGGGTATGGGTAGGGGTCGCGGGTGAGCTGCGCGCGCACCTGGTCGAGGTGATTGTCGTAGATGTGGCAATCCCCGCCGGTCCACACGAAGTCACCCGGCTCCAGGCCGGTCTGCTGCGCGATCATGAGGGTCAGCAGCGCATAGGACGCGATGTTGAAGGGCACGCCGAGGAACAGGTCGGCACTGCGCTGGTACAGCTGGCACGACAGCCGCCCGTCGGCGACATAGAACTGGAACATCGCATGGCAGGGCGCCAGCGCCATGTCGGGAATGTCCGCGGGGTTCCAGGCCGACACGAGAAGGCGCCGCGAGTCGGGGTTGGCGCGGATCTGCGCGACGACCTGCGCAATCTGGTCGATCTGTTCGCCGTCGGGCGTCGGCCACGAGCGCCACTGCACGCCGTAGACGGGGCCGAGCTCTCCCGCAGCATCGGCCCATTCGTCCCAGATCGTGACGCCGTTCTCCTGCAGCCACGAGACGTTCGACTCGCCACGCAGGAACCACAGCAGTTCGATTGCCAACGACTTGAAATGCACGCGCTTGGTGGTGATGAGCGGAAAGCCCTGGGCCAGATCGAAGCGGATCTGCCGGCCGAAGACGCTCGTGGTCCCGGTGCCGGTGCGATCGTCCTTGCGTGTTCCGTGCCCAAGCACGTCCCGCAACAGATCTTCGTACGGAGTCGGAATGCCGGTGGTCACGAGTGCCACGATACGTCATGCAGATGTCACAGCGGCGACCTCGACGCCGATCCGCGACCAGCCGGCGGACTACTCACCCAACCCCGACACGCAGGGGCTCACGATGCTGCAGGGGCGACCCTTCATCCTGTCGCGCGAAGGCCCTCGCCAAGAGCGGAGCCTGTACTGGCGCCTGGAAGAACGAGGAACATCCCGGAGGCCGTCACCTGGGAGAACGCCGCGAGGGCGTCCGTCTCGTCGAGCCTCTGCTGCGTTCGGATAAAAACAGATGGATCGTTCTGATAGCAGATGAAGAGCAGACCCTGCGAGACCCCGCTTGCATCAGAGTTCGAGTAGGCGTAACCACGTCGTAGCATGAGCCCACTCCCCGTAAAGGACGGGTGTGCTGCGCGGACGTGCGACCTCGCCGGTATCAGGTATTCGCCGTCGGGCGTCTTAGCGAGGAGGTCTGCTTCATCTTCACGCACCCCGCCCGAGAGTGGCGCACCGCTGAGTTTCTCCCGACCGATGACTTGTTCTTGTTCCAGAATGGAAAGCGATTCGAATGCGTCGACGTCAAGTTGGATTCTCCGCACGACCATGATGGTCCCGTGCGCAGCTGGACCGTCACGGATCCACACGTTCTCGAAGAGTTCTGCCTCCCCGGTTGGCACGATGATGCCGTCATGGAATCCGAGTGGGTTGCGAACGATTGAACCGGTTCCCGCTCCGCGGAAGCCGCGCTGCTGCCAGCGCAGAGTCCCACCGACTACTCTCATCAGTTCTCGCTGCGCCGAATCGAGAGCGCCACCGTCTGATGCACACAGCTGTAGAACGAGGTCGCCCCCGTTCGAAAGAGGCACCATCCCCTCATCTCCTACAAAATCTGGCAGCGGGGTCGCGCCCGGTAGGCTCGGGTTGAGGAGTGAGACAAGTCTCGGTCCTATCCCCACGGTGGCAGTGATGTCTCTTGGCCCTTCAGGCATGTTCGAGTTTGGGGTTCGCGACGGGTCGGCGAGGGCCGCTATCGCCCTTCCCAGCGCCCCGATCACGCTTTCGACCTCGGCGGCGACAGTGATGCCACCAATATCTATCACAGTGAAGAGTGTGTGTGATTGCGGCGTCTCGGGTCTATCGATTCCGGCTTGGTAGCGCCCGTGAGCAGGAACATGGGCAACACCCTCAGCGTCGCGGGGTGAGTCGCCGCGCGACTCTGCAGCTAGTTTTCCACCGACGACAGCGATGGCGGTACCAGCGGCACCCGCGATGGAGCCCCAGAGGAAACGACGTCGCCCCAGATTCGAAACCGGGTCAGAAGCATTCAGCCGTGGCTTCTCGTTCATCCCGACTCCGCGAATGGGTCGCCGAGCTCAACACCGGGAGCCTCGCCGAACTCAATGAATGTCCATTCGGCGCCATCTCCAAGGCGAAGTCCTAGTCGCATAAGGAGCCCTTGCTCATTGACGTATAGTCGTGTGTTGGATTGACTGTCTGCGCTATCACTCTCGCGTGTCTCCGCATTGTCAGCAAGCACAGAAAAGACCGAAACAGTCGCCCCATTCAGTTCTTCTGTTCCTTCGAATCGGGCGCCGTTCTGCTGCACCAAGAGAGCATTCTCTGGTCGATCTTGTCCAAGTAATGGCATCATTCCAAGTATCGTGTCGAGTCCTGACTCTCCAGGCTCCAACAGCGTTCCCGTCCATTCGGTGTCGAGGCTTTCGACATCGGGGATCGGGAGCGGAGCAGAGGCCGCAGTAGACGCGACAGGATGAGAGCCGACCGAGGTCGCGTTCCAGAGCAGGAGCGCTAGCGCGCTTTGTTGGTCCTGTGCCCGCCCCTTCAACAGTCCGTAGCCGACGTGGTCAACCCAGTCGTACCAGCCACTGAACGCAAGCTGCCTGCCCTGAGATCTGACGTCGAACCGCAGTGATCTCACACCAGCATTGAAGTTGTGGAATCGTGTGGTGGCGAGGATCTGGGCTTCTTCCGTCGTCACGGGTCGAGATTCTTGTGAAGCGGAACAACCGGAGAGCAAGAACAGGAGAACGGCCATGCCGACCGCTACAGCGCGTATCATCGTGACCACTCCTGAAGGAACGACTGACCTGGGGTGGTGAACTGTTCGAGCGGGGGGTGCGGTACACGAGCGGGGAGTTTCCGAGCCGCTCGCATCGGGTCTTTCATCGTCGGTTGGGCCGGGGGCGGAGGTACCTGCAGGAAGCTGATGCCATCTGGCACCTCGATTGCGGGGAGCGCGGCGTATCGCACGGCTTCCTGTCGTGAACCGAAACCCGGGTCGCCCTCGCATTCGTTGAATGCACCGTCGGGCAAGACCGATGCAGGAGGAGTATCGAAGCAGTTACCAGAGGCAGGAGCACGGTCCGCGGCAACGATTGCGGCATTGACGCCGTTGGCGTCGAACACGTTTTCTGTGAAGCGGTTGTCAAGCGGGGCGAAGTCTTCTGTGTTATCGAGAACCACTCCAGCGACAGGGTTCTGAGAAATTCTGTTCCACTTGAAGAGGTTCTCCCTACCGCCGCTCACCCCCACACCTACTCCGTAGATGCCCTCTGCTTGCGATGGGGAATCTGGATTCGCGTTGTTCGAGATCAGGTTTCCGATCACGGTGTTTCGCCGCTGCGGTGCCAGTGCCTCCTGGTAGCTGGAGATCAAAGTGACCCCGATTCGATTCATCGTGAATCGATTCCCAGCCACAGTGACAGAGTCAGAAGCGTTGGCGTTCTCGAACCCCACCGCGTTGGCTTCCGAAATATTCCCCGCCACGAGAATGTCGCACTTCTCGCACTGACCTACATATATGCCACTGTCAGCAGATCCCGAGGCGTAGGAATCGGTGATCGTTCCGTGCTGCGCGTTGAACGCATAGAGTCCGTACAGCCCGTTGTTGTACGCCGTGACATGATCGATTGCAAACCGCTGAACCGGGGGGAAATCCTCCACATCGAGAGTGGTGTATCCACGTGCGCCTCGAGCAATAGGCCCGCTCTCATCATGAAGTCCAGTGACGAGAACCCCGTACAAGGTCGCTTGTGTGACCGTCAGATTCTCCACAGAGACCCCGTCAGCGACGGCGACCACACCATAGGGCCGCATTCCCTCGCCGTCGATCACGACCGTATTGCGATCCCGCCCTCGAACCGTGACGTCGTTCTTCTCGATCAGCACTTGTTCAGGGTATGTTCCTGGCCCGACGAGCACGAGGCCGCCCTCGGCTACCCGGTCAACCGCCTCGGAAATCGTCGCAACGTCTTCTGGGACGCTAACGAGGTCTTCCTTCGCCGCGGTGCAACCTGTGAGGCCGGTGGCGAAGATGGCCAGGGCGCTTCCAAGCCCGACCAGCGACAATCGCAGACGTCTCACAATTTTCTCTGCCTCCTCGGCGCCCGGAACGCGACGAAGCGGGGCGTCCGAGAACACCCTGCTTCGTCGCGCTACAGCAGTCTCCCTGAGCTACGCTTCCTGCCTGCGGCGGCGAAGCAGCATCAGGACACCTCCTCCGGCAAGGAGAACTGCTCCGATGACAACAGCTGCCAACCCGATGGTGCCACCACCGGTGTCAGGCATCATGACGATCGCGTTGAACGGATCGTCGTCAGTGAGAGTGATCGGTTCGCCATCATCGCCGGTGAGGAGCACCGGGTTGCCGTTCTCGTCGAGCATCGGCTTACCTGTCGGCACTCCCTTCTCGTCTACAGCAGGAGCGATCGGCTGCCCGGTCACAGTGACGGTGTCGGTATGCGTGCCTGCCTCAATCGTCAGTGAGCCCTGCGCGAAGAACGACGCACCAGGGGGAAGCAGTCCGCTCCACGGCCCCTCCTCGACGAAGGAGTACGCCGAGGGGCCACCGAACGCGCTGAGATCAGCGGTCCAGTCCGCACCGATCTTCGGACCGACGCTAGTCGAATCCACGAGCGTCATGTTGGTCAGCCACGTATTGCCGATGTTCGTGACCACCCAGCGCACCTTCTGTGGTTCACCGGCAACATACTTCACTGCCTTGTCAGTAGTGTTCGCATCCTGCGCACTATCAACGAGCGGCTTGCCGGGTGCAACCCAGGCTCCGTCGCTGCCTTTCACCTTCGGGTCGGGCAACTCGCCATCGTACTTGATGACCTGGATTCCGCTCGTGACCGCATAGTACGGGTCCTCATCAGTGACAAGAATGCCGGAGCCTGCGCCTCGAGCACGTACCAAAACACTGTTGAGGTGCGGTAGTTGCTCAGGATCAATGGTCAGCGACGCTACTCCGGTGATGACCGCTCCTGGAGCCCATCGAGCGTCACCCTTGCCGAACGTTGCTTCCCAGCGCGCCTCAAACTTCCCATCAGCGTTCTTCACTGCTTCAGTCTTCGTACCGTCGGGCATGGTCCAGACGAGGCTGACGATGGCATCTCCCGCCAGGGTGTCATCTACCAGAACGACCTCTCGCAGGTCTTCATCGCCGGTGTTCGTCACTTCCAGCACAATGGTACGAGTTTCGCCGGGCTCATAGTTTTGGCTTTCAGACGCAGTGTCCGCATCGTGCGTGATGCTCTGTCCGTCAGCGGAGTCGCCCTTTTCGATGGTGACCTTCGGTGTCCTGAAGATGAATCCGGCGTCGATGGTGTGATCGTTTCTCCCCGGATCACCCAGTGAGACTGGGGCCTGACCGGTCTCGGGGTTCGGGTTCGAGTCGATGAGCCGTGAATCTCCTTGTTTAGGTTTGGTGATCGACAGACGATTCCATGTGAGGCCTTCGTAGTCCGGATTGTCGGCTCCAGCGCCTCCGAGCGCGACCTCATCGGCGGTGGTGGGGTAGGTAAAGACCACGACGTAGTTCTTGTTGGGTTCAAGTCGTTCCGTCTTGGCACTCGAGAAAATGTACGAGCCCGGCTCACCGTTCAGAGTAGCCGTCGTCGTGTCGGCAAGTTTGGATCCAGTGGGTTTGCCGGCCGCATCTGCCGCGTACAGCGAAACCGTTACGCCGTTGATCGCTGGCTCGTCCGCGTCCTGAATGCCGTCCTGATCGGCGTCAAGCCAGGTGCGGTTTCCAATTTCGATGGGCGCTGCGCGCGTCATAGTAGAGAGCAGATTCAACGCGCCGCCCTTGCCAAAACCGAGAATCTCCCCTTGCTTCAACCCGAAACTCGACCCGGCGGCGTTCTGCTCGTATGCGCGTATCGCGGTTCCGTCGGTGGAGCGGTACCAGGCAACACCCTGCACGTACACACGGCTCCACGGGTCGTAGGCGCTCGCTGCGACTTCACTGACGCCCGGGAGGCTCAGGACGCCGCCGAGACCAATCTCATGGTGCCTGTTGTCCTTAGTAGGGCGCAAGTCAAGGTACATCGCGTCATCGTAGAATTCACGGCCCCCGGGGCCTTCTCCCACCGTCGGGACCTGCGGGTTGCGCTCAGGGTTTGTCCCGTTGCTCGGGTTGTATGCCTTAGTGCTTGCCGCACGAGTGCCGACTTCACCGTTCGACTCCAGCTCATACCTGCCGTCGGCCGTGGGCGCCGCAAGGAGGATGTCGCCCGAGGACACCGCCTCGTATTTGTAGAACACGCCAGCTTCGTTCTTCTTGACTGGATGCTCAAGTGCTGGATCCTGGTATACGCCGCCCTGCGTTGTGGTTCGGTCCCTTAATCCGAGGGTGAGATATCCGTCGCTGTCAATGGCAATACTGGTAAGCATGGCCTGAGGATAGGTCTGGGTCCCGTACGGCCACGGGGTCGTCCCATACCCGGCGGCAGGATTGGACGGCTCAAACGCTACGGCATCCGTACCGTCGGTCCATACGTCTGTCCAGCTATTCCACCGCACGATCTGAGGATAGGTGTCCCTCAGAGGAATCGTCTCTGGGTGAGAATCGAAACCCGTCCACCAGCCGTCGAGAGGATCACCCTTCGCATAGCCCAGCGGTGCCTCGAGTACCACATCGAACGAGCCGACACCGCCAGCGTCGTCAAGCAGAGCCTTTGCGACGTAGGCCTTCTGCTCGTTGCTCATCGCCGTGAATGGCTTACCTGAAGAATCCGAGGTGTCTACATACCCCACGTAGAGTTCCTGGTTGCGGATGAGCAGTGCGTAGGGACGCTGGGTGTCACGAGAAGCAGCAGGTGTGGCCCAACTGGTCTTGAGCAGAGACTTCGTTGCTATGTCAATCCCGTACACCTTTTCGTCTTTCAGATTGACAAAGTAGAGCGTCTTGCCTGCGGCGTCAACGGCAACTCCGCCGATACCAACCTTGCCTGCGTTCTTGAACGCATTGATGTCGGCACCAGCCGTCGTCCCGTTTCCAAGCCCACGAGCAGCGTTGGTTTGGATGTCTCCTTGGCCGATGTCTATTCCAAGTGTGACGACGTCGACCCATTCAGTGACCGAATCTCCCTCAAGCAGGGCACCTGTGGCCGGGTCCATTGCCTTCGGCACTTCATAAATAGCACCCAACTTAGGGCCCGAGGCATCTTCCTTTAGCCCAGCACCACGCTTGTACGTTGCCGCAGCATACAACGACCCGTTGACAGGATTGAAGACACCCGTGTCTACCGACCCAACCTCATCGAAGGTCGCATAGGTTTTCCGTGATGCGTGATCTGGAGACCCGTCTTCGTACCCAGGGCCCAACCAGGCGGGATAATTGATGGGTGCCGTCCAAGGAATTGCAGAAATAGCGGGCTCGCTACCCTGCAGGGATTCGCCCGGGGTGCCCGGCAGGATCATGGACATCGCGAGGGCAGTGTTCCCCGTGTTGTACTCGTTCGGCGAGAACAAGCCAAGATCGACGTTCTCCGCGCCCGCGGAGACGAACTGCACGCTTGTTCCGCTTTCTCCACCTTCGGTAGGAAAGAAGGTGTCTGCGTACCCTGTCGGAATCTTCGTGAACTCGATACGCAGCGGGTCTCCAACGCTCACCGCAGAGTCCAACGAGATAGAATAGTTGACTGACCCCGTGTTGGTGGTCGTCGCAGAGCCCACTGAATTTCCCGCCGCATCGTAGGCGGTGACAAGTATTCCCGCTGCAACGCGATCATTCGCGATACCGGTCGTGGGTAGATTGCCTGTGTCGAAATCCCCCTCGCCGTCGTAATCATAGAAGACCGTCCCGCTCACCGCTCCTGACGCAGCCACAGCGGCAGGAGCAGCCATCAGGCCGACCCCCGATAGCACCAGTGCGGTCACAGCGATCGACCCCGTGATCTTCATTTGTCTCGACAAATCCAGCCCCCATCATAAATATCCGTCTACACACCCTACACCACGGGTCTCGTCGCCGTTCAACGCCGACGTTCCTCAGCGTCTTCGCACGCGTGGGGCGGTTCGGTGTCTCAGGTACGTCGGGGGTGAAGCATGCCGTGTGGAAGGCGAGGTTCTGCTGGCCGCGGGTAAAGGAAACAACCACGCCCACAACGGGAAGGCGCGCAGCGAGGGCTCTGATTTCGTCACGACGCCAGAAGAGCTGATCGCCGAGGAGGCCGAATCCGGCTGCCCGGTATCACAGGTGCTGGCCGGAGTCGAGGTCACACTCGAAGCTACTCTCGCCTGGCCGCCCGACACCTGCCGCCGATCGAGCCACAGTGGTCCACCGACTCCAGGGCGATCGCCGTGCGCACCGCCGCCCGTGCGCGTCGCCGGTCACCGGCACCGTCGTAGACGAGCGCCAGCCGGTACCACGCCCGCCAGTCCTCGGGGTGCGCCTCGGCATCCGCGCGGTACGCGGGGAACAGCGCGTCGGCGTGTTCTCGCAACGGGCGACCGCTGGGGCGCACGTCGAACTCTTCGGTAGGCAGGGCGCCCTCCGTCTCGATCCGTCGGCCGAGCTGCTCGGCGCGCCACCCGAACCACAGCTCGCGACCGAGCCCCCACACGGCCAACAGTGGGAGCACGACGAGCGCCGCTCCCATCATGACGGCGACGACATCGCCGCTGACCAGCAGCACGTAGGCTCGCTGGGCGACGAGCACGATGTACAGCAGCAGGGCCGCGGCCATGACGGCCACGCCGATGCGCGGATTCATGCGCCGGTCGCCCCGCCCCGCAGACCGATGTCGAACAGGCTGTCCAGGCCCACGACGACGCCCGTCGCGTCACGCGCCGCCGAAAGGGCGATACGGATGCCGGGGGCATACGCCAGCACCGGGTCCACCGTATCGTGCACGATCGACAGCGACTCCCCGGGGCCGGCGAGGATGACCTCCTGCCGGGCGATCACGCCGGGGCGGCGCAGCGAGTGCACGGGCACGCTCGCCACCTGCTGCCCGCGTGCCCGCTGATCGGTGTAGGGGGCCTCCACGGGCCCGGTGGACGCCCGCGCGGCGGCGAGCTGCTCAGCGGTGCGCACCGCGGTGCCGCTGGGCGAGTCGATCTTGGTCTCCCGGTGTGCCTCAACGATCTCCGCCGAGGGAAAGAATGGTGCGGCGGCGGCGGCCAGGGCCGTGCCGAGCACCGAGCCCAGCGAGAAGTTCGGGATGAAGACGGCCCCCGTTCCCGCGGCCTCGACCAGCGGCCGCACGAGTGCGATGCGCTCCTGCGACCACCCGGAAGTGCCGACGAGGAGGTTCTGACCACGGTCGATCGCCGCGCGGATGACATCCATGCTCACCGCCGGGACGCTCGCATCGATGACGAGATCGGCGCCGTCGATGTCGTCCACCGCGCTGCGCGAGGTCAGCACCGCAGACGTCGCGAAGCCGTCCGTGTCGTCGACGACCGCGCGGATGATGGCACCGAGCTTGCCCGTACCCCCCACGATGGCCACACGCGTCGTCATGTCATCCATCCTATTCAGCCGACCGAAGGCACCGGTCGACCTCAGAACGGCAGCGACTCGGGCAGCCCGGTGCGCAGTTCGACGGGTAGATGCGCCATGTCGTTGAACGTGAGCAGGGTCCAGGGCCGGCCGGGCTTCTGCCCGAGGACGGTCAGCCCGCAGTTGGCCTGGTTGAGGGTCATCCAGCGCCATTCCGGCGTCTGCAGCACCTCACGGACGAACCAGGCGATCACGAAGTTGTGCGTGATCAGCACGTCGTGCATCTCGCCGGGCTTGCGTGCCAGGAACTCTGCCACGGCGTCGGCCATCTGCGCGTGGCCAGCCTCGATCTGCTCATCGCTGATCGAGCCGAAGAACGGCTCGAAGGCGCTCGGCGTGTCGGGGGTGATCCCGGTGGGCACGCAGTCGAAGAGCAGGGCGCTCGGCTTCGGGTCGACGGCCGGCAGCCGCTCGGCGAGCACCTCGGCCGTCTGCGCGGCACGCTGCAACGGCGAGTGCCACACCGAAGTGAGGGGAACGCCCGACAGCCGGTCCGCGACGAGCGCCGCTTGCCGCTGACCTCTCGGCGAGAGCGGACCGTCGGGCAGACCGTGCTCGGCATCCTGCTGTTCACCGTGGCGCACGAGGTAGAGGTAATGCGTCACTGCACAGGCTCACTTTTCGCGACAAGAGGTCCGGGTCGGCGGCCGAGCCGCCTCATCCACCCTACGTCACTCCTGCGGGCGTCGGCCCGTCGTCACTCGGCAGCGCGCGCCAACTCCGAGAGCTGTGCGCGGCTGAGGCGCACACCGATTCCGCGGACGAGCTCATCCACCTGATCGGGTGCGAACACGTTCACGATCGGCGCGACGACCGGCTTCTGCGCGAGCAGCCACGCCACCGCGACCGCAGCAGGCGGAACATCCACGTCGCCGGCGACGGTATCCAGTGCCCGCAAGATGCGGTTGCCGCGGCGGTTGAGGCTGCCGACCGCCTGAGCTCGCCGCACGCCGGTGTTGTCGCCCTTGCGCGGGCGCGAGCGGTACCGACCCGAGAGGAACCCGTGCTGCAGGGCGTGCGAGGGCGTCACCGCCATCCCCTGAGCGCCCGCGACCAGGCGCAGGTCGCCCTCGAAGTCCTTCCGGCGCAGCACGTTGTAGGGCGCATCGAGCACGGTCAGGTGCGGGTAGCCGGCCGATGACAGGATCCGTGCTTCGACCAGCCGTTCGGGGGTGAAGCCGAATGCGCCGACGGCGCGCACCTTGCCCGACTCGACGAGCCACTCCGCTGTCGCGAGAGTCTCGTCCAGCGGGGTGCGCAGGTCGGCGCCGCCGTCGAGGTAGAGCAGGTCGATGCGGTCGGTCTCCAGTCGCTGCAGCGAGGCCTCCACGGCGCGCACGAGGTTCACCGACCCCAGCCCGGGGTGGTCGACGCTGCCGGCCACGCGGGTCGCCACCACGATGTCGTCGCGCGCCGACCGTGTGGTGATCCACCGGCCGATGATGTGCTCGCTGCGACCCGACGCATGGCTGTCGGCGGTGTGCACGATGTTGCCGCCGAAGGCGCGATACCGATCGAGGATCGAGTGGCTCGCTGCGATGTCGACGTTCCAGCCGAACTCGGCGCCGCCGAGGATCAACGGGAACACGCTCAGGCCGCTTTCGCCGAGCGGAACGCGCAGGGCTTCGCCGATCGGAGCGCCCTGCACCGGGATCGGGGCCGAGGGGTGGATGCTGCGCGTCCTCACTGTCGGCGCGGACGTCGCGGTGGACGTGCCGATCGCCGTCTGTGCCGCTTCGGATGAACCGACGCCGAAGATACGCATGTCGCCCCTCTCACGATGCCTGGGCCTCGTGATCGCTCTTCGCGTCGCCCCCGACGCTTACAAGAAGGCTAGGGCAGGGATGCGGCTGATCAGGCCGTTCCCGCGGCCAGTTGGCGAATATTGCATAACGCTTCGATCACAAAGCGCGCAGAACGCCCGGTCACCCCTCCCTGCGAGGCGACCGGGCGTCTGTGGCCGCTTCTCAGCCCTCGGTCGGAGCCTCTGCCGCGGCGTCGGCCGACTCGTCGAGCACGGGCTCAAGCGAGAGCTTGCCGCGGTCGTCGACCTTGGTGATGCGCACGAGCTGCTTCTGGCCGACGCTGAGCACGTCCTCGACGTTCTCCACGCGCTTTCCACCGGCGAGCTTGCGGATCTCGCTGATGTGCAGCAGTCCGTCCTTGCCGGGCAGCAGCGAGATGAACGCGCCGAACGCGGCGATCTTCACCACCGTGCCGAGGAACTGCTCGCCGACCTCCGGGTTGGTGGGATTGGCGATCGCGTTCACCTGCGCGCGAGCCGCCTCGGCAGACGGACCGTCGACCGCGCCGATGTACACCGTGCCGTCCTCCTCGATGGAGATGTCGGCACCGGTCTCATCCTGGATCGCGTTGATCGTCTTGCCCTTGGGCCCGATGAGCTCACCGATCTTGTCGACCGGGATCTGCACGCTGATGACGCGCGGCGCGGTGGGCGCCATCTCGTCGGGGCTGTCGATGGCCGCATCGATGACATCGAGGATCTTCAGTCGCGCGTCCTTGGCCTGCTCCAGCGCACCCGCGAGCACCGACGACGGGATGCCGTCGAGTTTCGTATCGAGCTGGATCGCCGTGACGAACTCGCTGGTGCCGGCTACCTTGAAGTCCATGTCGCCGAGGGCGTCCTCCGCGCCGAGGATGTCGGTGAGCGCCGCGTAGCGGGTCTCACCGTCGACCTCGTCCGAGACCAGGCCCATCGCGATGCCGGCGACGGGTGCGCGCAGCGGCACACCGGCGTTCAGCAGCGACAGGGTCGATGCGCACACCGAGCCCATAGACGTCGAGCCGTTGGAGCCGAGTGCCTCGGACACCTGACGGATCGCGTACGGGAACTCCTCGCGCGACGGCAGCACCGGCACGAGAGCGCGCTCGGCAAGGAAGCCGTGGCCGATCTCGCGGCGCTTGGGGCTGCCCACCCGGCCGGTCTCACCGGTCGAGTACGGCGGGAAGTTGTAGTGGTGCATGTACCGCTTGCGGGTGACCGGCGACAGCGAGTCGATCTGCTGCTCCATCTTGAGCATGTTCAGCGTGGAGACGCCCAGGATCTGGGTCTCACCGCGCTGGAAGATCGCCGATCCGTGCACGCGGGGGATCACGTCGACCTCCGCGTCGAGCGGGCGGATGTCGGCGAGCCCGCGCCCGTCCATGCGGACACCGTCGGTGAGGATGCGCCCGCGCACGATCTTCTTCGTCACCGACTTGTACGCCGCAGAGAACTCCGCTGCTGCCGCGGCGGGGAGCTCGCCCGCCTCGATCGCGGCGGAGAGCTCGGCCCTGACCGCATCCTTCACCTCGTCGTCGGCGTCCTGCCGGGCGACCTTCTCGGCGATCTGGTAGACGGCGGCGAGCTTGTCATACGCGCGGGCGGCGACGAACTCGTAGGTCTCGGGGCTGTAGGGGAGGAAGACCGGGAACTCCTTGATCTCCTTCGCCGCGGTGTTCGCCACGACGTTCTGTGCCGCGACGAGCTCCTTGATGAAGGGCTTGGCCGCTTCGAGACCCTGTGCGACGACCTCTTCGGACGGCTTCGTCGCGCCGCCCTTGATGAGGTTCCAGCTGCCTTCGGTGGCCTCGGCCTCGACCATCATGATCGCGACGTCGCCGTCGGGCAGCACCCGGCCGGCGACGATGAGGTCGAACACGGCCTCCTCGAGCTGCGCGACCGTCGGGAAGGCGATCCACTGGTCGCCGTGCTCACCGTGGCCGGGCATGAGCGCCAGGCGAACGCCGGCGATCGGGCCCGAGAACGGCAGACCGGAGATCTGCGTCGACAGCGAGGCCGCGTTGATCGCGAGCGCGTCGTAGAACTCACCCGGTGCGATCGAGAGCACCGTGACGACGATCTGCACCTCGTTGCGCAGGCCGTCGACGAACGACGGGCGCAGCGGGCGGTCGATGAGCCGGCACACGAGGATGGCCTCGGTCGAGGGGCGGCCCTCGCGGCGGAAGAACGAGCCGGGGATCTTGCCGGCCGCGTACGAGCGCTCTTCGACGTCGACCGTCAGCGGGAAGAAGTCGAAGCCCTCGCGAGGGTGCTTGCCGGCGCTGGTGGCCGACAGCAGCATCGTCTCCTCGTCGAGGTAGGCGGCGACGGCACCCTGCGCCTGCTGGGCAAGGCGTCCGGTCTCGAACCGGACGGTGCGGGTGCCGAAGCGGCCGTTGTCGAGGACGGCTTCGGCGAACGTGATTTCAGGACCTTCCAAGAGGTCTCTCCTTCTTTGTTTTAGCTCGCGCGTCCGTCTGACGCGCGAGCATTGCGAAGGAGCAGGAACAGGCAGATCTCGGCGCGCGAGCGGACCCGCGGATTCGCCAGCACTGGTCACCAGTAGAAGATCACCCGGCACGATCGACGGGGAACCCACCACAGGGGACCAGCTAGCTGCCAGCCTGCTCCGCTGAGCACGTGAACACCGTGCTCATATGTGGTTGAACGGATGCCCGAGGGCAACCTCACCAATCCTACCAGGGGACAGTGCTTCTCCCTCTAAGATGAGGCCATGAGCACCGACGACACTGCCGGCGGCGCATCGGATGAGATGAAGCGCAAGTTCCGCGAGGCGCTGGACAAGAAGAACGCACAGCACCGCGAGGGCGAGGCGCATCTCGACGGGGACTCCGCCGTGCACGGCACGCACGCCCCCACGACCAGGCGCGAGTTCCGTCGCAAGAGCGGCTGAGGCAGGCAGGCCTCTCACTCTCCGGCGAAACCGCCCAGCAGGTGGTCGAACGAGCGGCCTTCGCCGAGGTACGACGAGGGGTCGAACGGGTCGACAGATGCCTTCGCCCCGCGCCGCTCGATCGCCTCGGCAAGTTCACGGGCGCCCTTGTCGATGCGGTCGGCCAGCGGAGCGACCTGATCGCCCGCGCCGCCCCAGTCGGCCGACGCCGCGAACACCCCAGTGGACACGGCATCGGCATGCACGTAGGCGAACAGCGGCCGGATCGCGTAGTCGATCGCCAGGGAATGCCGCGGTGTGCCCGCGTTGGCGCCGATGAGCACCGGTGTGCCGCGGTCATCTCAGGCATCCTTCCGTGCGAGGCCGAAGGCCGCACCGGCGGGGGCCGGCGTGTCCTGGTATGGCGAGCCGCCCGTGACGTTGTCTCCGCGGTTGGCGTTCGGGCGCGGCTGGCGGGGGGCCTCGTCGCCGTACGTGGCACGCACGAGCGCGGCGTGAGTCGGAGCGTCCGGGACGGCGGTCGGCCGGTTCTGCGCGAGCTCGCGGCGCAGCACGGGCACGACCTCGCCCCCGAGAATGTCGAGCTGCTCGAGCACGGTCTTGAGCGGTAGGCCGGCGTGGTCCATGAGGAACAGCTGGCGCTGGTAGTCGCCGAACAGGTCGCGCATGCCGGCGTAGCGGTCGATGACCTGCTGCGGTGAGCCGACGGTGAGTGGCGTCATCTCGGTGAAGTCCTCCAGGGACGGGCCGTGTCCGTACACCGGGGCGGCGTCGAAATAGGGGCGGAACTGCGCGATGGCGTCCTGTGACTTCGCCGCCAAGAACACCTGACCGCCCAGGCCCACGATCGCCTGTTCGGGAGCGCCGTGCCCGTAGTGGGCGTAGCGCTGGCGGTACAGCTCGATGAGGCGCTGGTAGTGCTCCGCGGGCCAGAAGATGTTGTTCGCGAAGAAGCCGTCGCCGTAGTAGGCGGCCTGCTCGGCGATCTCGGGTGTGCGTATCGAGCCATGCCACACGAACGGGGGCACGTCGTCGAGCGGCCGCGGCGTGGAGGTGAAGCCTTGCAGGGGTGTGCGGAACGTACCCTCCCAGTCCACGACGTCTTCGCGCCACAGCTTGTGCAGCAGGGCGTAGTTTTCGATCGCCAGTGGAAGACCCTGGCGGATGTCCTTGCCGAACCAGGGGTACACCGGTCCGGTGTTGCCGCGGCCGAGCATGACGTCGGCGCGGCCGCCCGAGATGTGCTGCAGCATCGCGAAGTCCTCGGCGATCTTCACCGGGTCGTTCGTAGTGATGAGCGTCGTGGCCGTCGAGACGACGAGCCGCTCGGTCTGCGCAGCGATGTAGGCGAGCGTCGTGGTCGGCGACGACGAGAAGAACGGCGGATTGTGATGCTCGCCGATGGCGAAGACGTCGAGCCCCACCTCCTCGGCGTGCGTGGCGATGGTCAAGGTGGCCTGGATGCGCTCGGCCTCGGAGGGCGTACGCCCCGTGGTCGGGTCCTGGGTGATGTCGCTCACCGAGAAGATGCCGAACTGCATGGCCGGCCAGCTGGTGTTGTCGCTCACGATCGCTCCGTAGTTTATGCGAGTGAATATACTTCGTGAAACGCAGCCATGTCGAGGTTATTCCTGGGGCGCGGTCTCGAACAGCTGCACCATGTCACGCACGAGCTGGTGCGGGGTCGTCTCGCACGGGGCATGCCCGGGTCGGGTAGGCCACGCGCCCCTCCGGCCGGCCGCACCATCACATCACGCGGTCGCTTAACACGACGCAACAGTGCGCCCGGGCGGCGTCGTATCCGCCTACGGTCGATGTATGCCCGATCTGAACCTTCCCATCCTCGACCTGTCCCGCCTCGACGACGGGCCCATCGCTGCCGCCGCATTCTGCGACGACCTGCGCAGGGCGACGCACGAGGTCGGCTTCTTCTATCTCACCGGCACGGGGGTGACGCCCGAACTCGAAGGGCGCCTGCACCGCGCCGCGCGCGACTTCTTCGCCCTGCCCGTGGCCGACAAGCTCGCGATCGAGAACGTCACGAGCCCGCACTTCCGCGGCTACACCCGTACCGGCGGCGAGCGCACGCAGGGCGAGGTCGACTGGCGCGAGCAGATCGATATCGGCCCCGAGCGCGAGGTGGTCGTCGGCGGGCCCGATTTCCACCGCCTCATCGGCCCGAACCTGTGGCCGGCGGCGCAGCCAGAGCTGCAGCAGGTCGTGACCGAGTGGCACGATCACCTCAGCGGCGTGGCGCGCAGACTGCTGCGTGCGTGGGCGCTGTCGCTCGGTGCGGCGGAGTCGTACTTCGACGAGCACTTCGGTGAGCCGTCGACGCTCATCAAGATCGTGCGCTACCCCGGGTCGACCGCGCCGGAGCCCCAGCAGGGCGTCGGTGCGCACAAGGACTCCGGTGTGCTCACGCTGCTGTGGATCGAGCCCGGCAAGGGCGGCCTGCAGGTGCAGCGCGGCGACGAATGGGTGGATGCGCCACCGGTGCCCGGCGCCTTCGTCGTGAACATCGGCGAACTGCTCGAGTACGCTACGCAGGGCTACCTGAAGGCCACCAACCACCGCGTCGTGTCGCCGCGGTTCCCCGACGACCGCATCTCGGTGCCGTTCTTCTTCAATCCCGCGCTCGACCAGCGGCTGCCGCTCATCGAGCTGCCCGCCGAGCTCGCCGCTCAGGCGACCGGTGTCACGCAGGACCCGGCGAACCCGATCCACGCACTGTACGGAGAGAACGCGCTGAAGTCGCGCCTGCGCGCGCACCCCGACGTCGCCGAGCGCTGGCATGCCGACCTGCTCGCGGCCCGCGCCACCGCCGTGTGATGTGATCCACCGCCCGCGTGTGATGTGCCCTGCCGTCGGCGCGTGATGTGCCCCACCCCCACCGCCGAAAACTCCTGATCTGACGAGCACAGGACGATCATTGCCGCGCATGCCCTGAATGCGCCGGATCAGGAGTTTTGGAGCGAGGGCGTGCGGGGGCGCTCAGAGGACGTGCGGGGGCGCTCAGGGGGCGTCAGGGTACTCAGGGGCGTCGGGCGCGAGCTGGGCGGCGAGGGAGCGACGGTCGGGCTTGCCTGTTGCGAGCAGCGGCAGCTCCGGCATCGTGACGATGCATGCCGGGCGCGCAGCAGCGCCGAGCCCCGCGCCCACGCGGGTGCGCACGTCTTCCAGAGGGAGGGATGCCGCGGGCTCACCCGCCACGACGACGACCGGCACCTCACCCCACCGTGCCGAGGGCGCACCCACCACGACCGCGTCGGTCAGACCGGGCAGCTCGCGCACGAGCGCCTCGACGCGCCCGAGCGCCACCTTCACGCCGCCAGAGATGATCACGTCGTCGGCACGGCCGAGCACCCGCAGCCGGCCGTCGGGACGGAGCTCGGCGAGGTCGCCGGTGCGATACCAGCGCACGCCGTCGTCGATGCGGAAGGCAGCGGCCGTGGCGTCAGGGTCGCCGAGATAGCTGTCGGCGAGCATGGGGCCACTGATCTCGAGCACGCCGTCACTGATGCGCAGCCGCGTCTGGCCGATCGGGTATCCGTCGTAGACGCAGCCGGTCGCGGTCTCGGACGAGCCGTAGGTGCGCACGATGCGGTACCCGAGGTCAAGCGCCCGGGCGGCGACGGATGCCGGCAGCGCCTGCCCGCCGATGAGCACGGCATCGAAGCGCGCCGTGGCGGTGCGCACCGCGGCATCCGACTCCCCGGCCTCGACCAGGCGAGCGAGCTGCGCGGGAACCAGCGCGGTGTAGCGGCGTGCATGCGTCATCGCGGCGGATGCCTCGGCGAAGCCGGGTGCGTCGAACCCGTGCAGCGGCCCGGCAATCGGCTCGGTCCCGCACAGCACCGAGCGCACAAGCAGCTGCGAGCCGGCGACGAAGGCCGGCGACAGGCACAGCAGCCACTGCCCCGCGCCGCCGAGCGCGGCATCCGTCGCCTGTGCGCTCGCCCGCAGCGCCCGCTCGCTCAGCGCGACCCGTTTGGGTGCGCCGGTCGACCCCGACGTCTCGATCACCAGCGCGATGTCATCGCCCACCTCGACTGGCGCGTCGGCCGCATTCACTGGGAACACTGCAGCACCAGCGCCGTCCAGCCGCGCGCGCAGCGCCGCGTGCACCCCACGCCAATCGGCCGGGTCAACGGTCAGCAGGCGACGTTCGGGCACGCTCCCGACCCTATCGGCGCTTCCCAGATCAGGTGTTCCGGCCGACACAGGACGTTCCGTCCCCGAAACATCCTGATGTCACCAGATCAGGAGTTTTCGATGGGTGGTGGCGATGGGTGGTGGCGATGGGGAGGGTGATGGGGGTGATGGGGGTGATGGGGGTGATGGGGGTGATGGGATGCCACGGGCACGGCGAAGGCCGCCCCACACCGTGGGACGGCCTTCGGAAGAAGTGCGATATACGCCGGGTCGCGTCAGCGGCGCAGCCCCAGGCGCTCGATCAGCGTGCGGTAACGCGCGATGTCGATGTCCTGGAGGTAGCCGAGCAGACGGCGGCGCTGACCGACGAGCAGGAACAGACCACGACGCGAGTGGTGGTCGTGCTTGTGCTCCTTGAGGTGCTCGGTGAGGTCCTTGATGCGCTGCGTCAGCATTGCGACCTGCACCTCGGGGGATCCGGTGTCACCGGGGTGCGTCGCGTACTCTTCGATGATCGCCTTCTTGACGTCTGCTTCCAATGCCATAGGTGATCCCCTTCCTCGTCGTTGCGCGGTGCCCGACGCCTGCTGCGTGAGCTCTCTTTATCCGCGGCCGATCAAACGGCAACCGCACAAGTCTACCAGTCAGCAGGATGCCCGCGCACACCCGACGACGCCGGTCCGGGTAGCCTCATGACGTGAAGTACACGGTGCGGGTGAAGCCCGGGAGCCGCAAGGGGCCGCTGGTCGAGACGACCGGCGACGCCCTGACCGTCTTCGTGCGCGAGCGTGCCGTCGACGGCGCGGCCAACGACGGCGTCGTCCGTGCGCTGGCGGCGCACTTCGGCACCGCGCCGAGCCGCGTGCGCATCGTGGGCGGGCACTCCGCACGCGTCAAGCGCATCGAGGTCGACTCCTGATGGCGCGGCTGCGCCGCGACCACTTCATCGACCTGCGGCCGTTCCGGGTCTCCCCCGCGTTCACCCGGCTGTGGATCGGGTCGACGCTGTCGGGCATGGGCGGCCAGCTGACGATCGTCGCCGTCATGCTGCATGTCTACGAGCTCACCCACGACACGTTCGCGGTGTCGATGATCGCCGTCGCGGGACTCGTGCCGATGATCGTCGCCGGCCTGTACGGCGGCATGCTCGCCGACGCGTTCGATCGCCGTATCGTCGGACTGCTGTCGGCGTCGGTCACGCTGCTGTCGACGCTCATGCTGGCGGTGCTGGCCTGGGCACAGCTCGAGACGGTGTGGTGGCTGTACGTGCTGAGCGTCATCAACGCGGCGGCCAACTCCATCGTGATGACGACCCGGTCGGCGATCGTGCCCCGGCTCATCCCCCGCGATCTGCTGCCGGCCGCCGCGGCGCTGAGCGGCATCACCGTCGGCATCATGGTGATGGCAGGGCCCGCGCTGGCCGGTGTGCTGGTCGCCGTCGCCGGGTACGCCTGGACGTACAGCATCGACGTGCTGCTCATGTCGACGCTGTTCCTCGGGCTGTGGACGCTGCCGAGCATCAGGCCCGAAGGCGAGATCGTCCGCCCCGGGCTCGAGTCGCTGCGCGACGGACTGCGGTTCCTCCGCCGCGCGCCGAACATCCGCCTGCAGTACATCCTCGACATCATCGCGATGACGTTCGGGCACCCCTTGGCACTGTTCCCCGCCATCGGTGCCGTGCTGCTGGGCGGCGGCGCGATCACGACCGGTGTGCTCACGGCATCCATCGCCGCAGGCGCCTTCCTGTCGAGCCTGTTCTCGGGTCCCATCGGGCGCGTGCGCCGGCAGGGCCTCGGCATCGAACGGGCGATCCAGGTGTTCGGCCTGGCCACCGTGCTGTTCGGTCTCGTGCTCGGCGCGGCCCAGCTCGGCTGGTTCGCCCCCGCGATCGTGGACGAGACCCATGCCAACTACGTGCTCATCGGCCTGGCCGCCCTCACCCTCGCCCTCGTCGGCGCCGCCGACAACGTCAGCGCGATCTACCGCATGACGATGATGCAGTCGGCGGTGCCAGATGCGGTGCGCGGGCGGCTGCAGAGCATCTTCACCGTCGTGGTCACGGGCGGGCCACGACTGGGAGCGCTCTACTCGGGAACGCTCGCGACGTTCGCGGCACTGTGGTTCCCGCCGCTGCTGGGCGGCATCGTCATCGTGTGCCTCGTCGGCCTGCTCGTGCGCCTGCACCCCCGCTTCCGCGAGTACGACGCCGAGAACCCCGTGCCGTGAGAGAGGGTGGGGGATGCCACGGCGTGCTGCCGCAGCATCCCGCCCTCTCACGCAGGTTCAGGCCTGCAGGTTCGCCTGCAGGTCGAGCGAGATCGTGACGTCTTTGCCGACGAGCACACCGCCCGTCTCGAGCGCGGTGTTCCAGGTGAGGCCGAAGTCCTCGCGGTTGATGATCGTCGTCGCCGTCGCGCCGGCCTTGTAGTTGCCCCACGGGTCGGTGCCGAAGCCGCCGAACTCCAGCTCGAACGTGACCGGCTTGGTGACGCCGCGGATCGTGAGGTCGCCGTCGACGAGGAAGTCGCCGTCCTCGATGCGCACGCCGGTGGAGCGGAAGTCCATGGTCGGATGGTTCTCGATGTCGAAGAAGTCGGCCGAGCGCAGGTGGTTGTCGCGGCCCTCGTCCTTCGTGTCGACCGAGGTCACGTCCACCGACGCGGTCACCGTGGTCTCGAGCGGGTTCTCAGCGGCGACGATCGTGGCGCTCTTGACGCCGAAGGTGCCGCGCACCTTCGAGATCATCATGTGGCGCACGCTGAAGGTGACCTCGCTGTGTGACGGGTCGAGCACCCAGGTGCCGACCTTGTATCCGGGAATGTCGATCGTGGTGGTGGTCATGTCGATCCTTCGTGTCGGTTCGTCGTCGCGTCAGCGACAAGCTCACGAAAGGAGAACGGCACTTCTGCCTGATCCATTCCCGCGCATGGAAAGTTTCTCTTCAGCCGACCGCCAGCAGATCGATGATGAAGATCAGGGTCTTGCCGCCGAGGAAGTGCCCGCCGGCCGGCCCGTACGCCAGGTGCGGCGGGATGACGAGCTCGCGCCGGCCGCCGACCTTCATGCCCGGGATGCCGTCCTGCCAGCCCTGGATGAGGCCGCGCAGCGGGAACTGGATGCTCTCCCCCCGGCTCCACGACGAGTCG
Source organism: Microbacterium sp. (assembly GCF_047971895.1). Taxonomy (GTDB): domain Bacteria; phylum Actinomycetota; class Actinomycetes; order Actinomycetales; family Microbacteriaceae; genus Microbacterium. Next base: position 11,666 of record NZ_JBKEAF010000001.1, on the reverse strand, counting down.
AACTCCTCGCCGGTGTCGTATTCGACGCCCAGGTAGTGGACAGTGACGGTGTCGCCGGGCTGAGCCTCGGTGCCGTCACCCACGATGATGTCGCGGATGACGAGCTCGGACGGTGCGGGCCCCTCGGGGGCGTCGATCTCGGGCTTTGTGCGATCGGTCATGCCTCCATCCAACCCGAGGGCGCCCGGCGGGGTCAATCGGGTACGCGTGCCGCGAAACGCGCCGACGCGAATACGTGCCGGCGGGATGCTTGACAGAAGTCGCCAGACCCGGCAACCTGAGGACAGATCAACTCAGCGCTCGGGAGACACGCAGGCATCGCCGCGGCACCGGGCGCTGAGTCTTGCTGCGAGCACTGCGCCTCGGTCACGGTGCGAGCAGCGCCGCCCGGGCAGCGGCGGCCCGCTCGAGGTACGCGTGCTCGTCCTGCACCGCACGCGGGTCACGACCGGTCAGTGCGCGCTGGCGCGTGGCGGCGAGCGCCGTCGCGTCGCGCACGAACGCCCGCATGATGTCGGTGCGGTCGCCGCGCAGCGTCTTCGCCCAGGCCAACGCGGTCCGCCGGCCAACCGGCGTGGCCAGCATCTCGACCTCCTGCGGCGTGAACCAGCCGGCAGCCGCGTAGTCGCTCAGGCGTGCACGCGTGAGCCGGGCCTCTTCACGGCGAAGGGCGATGATGCCGACGATGAAGCCAAGGAACAGCGGCACCTGCAGCGTGAGGTAGAGCGCGAAGAAGTCGCCGAGCAGCGCCGACCCGTTCCACAGCGCGTGCAGCATGATCGCACCGGCCAGTCCTGCCAGCCACGGCCTCAGCGCCGCGGCGCCGCGGGCGCCGCGGCGGGCGGCCAGTCCCAGAGCGAAGCCGGTGACCGCGGTGAACATGACGTGCGCGAACGGCGAGAGGATGCCGCGCATGAAGAAGGTCGTCGAGGTCTGGGCCAGGCCGCCCTCGATGAACGCGATCGCGAAGTACTGGATGTTCTCGGTGAACGCGAATCCAGCGCCGATCATCGCCCCGTACACGACCCCGTCGACCGGGCCGTCGAAGGCACGACGACCGGTGGCCAGGATGATGAGCAGGCCGAGGCCCTTCGCGAGCTCCTCCACGATCGGCGCCTGCACGATGCCGCTCAGCACGTCCTGCGCACCCGACGGCTGTGGGTCGAGCACGACCCGCAGACCGGTATCGACGAGCAGCGTGAGCGCGACGGCCGCCACCGCACCCCACACGAAGGCCAGCACGAGCAGCCGGAGCGGCTCGGGCTCCCACCTGTCGATGACCCGCACCACGGCGAGCACCACGACGAGTGGGATCAGCGCCAGCACCATGCCGATGAGCGACGCACCCGCACCCAGGAAGGTCAGGAAGTAGCCGACGACCCCGACCAAGACCACCGCCAGCACGCCGATGATCCAGATCGCCGCAGACCCCGCCCGCCGCGGTGCGACCGGCAACGGCGTCGGACCGGCCGGCGGCGCCGGCGGCACGAGCGCGGGCGCACCCGGCTGCGGCTGCGATAGCGGCGACGGAAAGCTCATATCGCTCAGCCTATGGTCACGATCGTTTGCACGAGCGAAAGCGCGGGTAGCGTGGAGGGATGCGTTTCGCCCATGTCGTGCTGCCCGGATTCACCGATCCTCGACTGGCGGTCGTCGACGACACCGACGCCATTCTGGCGTCCGACCTCGACGCACGGGCGCCGTCGACGCTCGAGCGCCTCATCGCTGCAGGCAGCGCCGGTCAGGAGGCGCTGCGTGCGGGACTGGCGCGGGGCGGCGCGCCGCGGCATCCACTCTCCGACGTCGCCTTCGCGTCGGCCTGCCTCGCCCCGCCCGTCATCCTGGCCGTCGGACTGAACTATGCCGCACACTCGGGCGAGCTGGGCCTGAAGACCGACACCAACCCGACCGTGTTCACACTGTGGCCCAACTCGCTCACCGGGCACGGGCAGACCACGTCGTGGCCGCGGTCGCTCAGCGAGTCGATCGACTACGAGGCCGAGCTGGGCGTGATCATCGGCCGCCCGGCACACGACGTGTCGGTCGACGAGGCCCTCGACCACGTCTGGGGCTACACCGTCGTCAACGACATCACGGCACGCGACATCCAGTTCTCGGAGGCGCAGTGGTCGCGGTGCAAATCGTTCGACGGGTTCACGCCGACAGGACCCGTCGTGGTCACCGCGGACGAGGTCCCCGACCCGCAGGACCTGCACATCTGGACGACCGTCGACGGGCACCGGGTGCAGGACGCTTCGACGGGGCAGATGGTCCGCTCGGTGGCCGCCCTCATCTCGCACCTGTCGCAGTCGGTGACACTGCTGCCGGGAACGCTCATCTCAACCGGCAGTCCGGGCGGCGCCGGCTACTCGCGGGATCCGCAGATCTTCCTGCGCGACCGCTCGACCGTGACCGTCGGCATCGACGGCATCGGCGAACTGACGACGCACTGCCGGATCATCGACTGACTCGACAGCGCGTCGCACGGCTCAGCTGCAGGTGATGATCACGCCGTTGTAGAGGTGCTCGCCCGGGCCCATCTCGACGCAGAACGCCGCCATGTCGAGAATGAGCGGCAGCAGCGTCACCGCCAGGATGATGCCGACGATGATGCTGATCACGATCAGCACGGATGCCACGATGATCGCGGCGAGCGCCGGGCCGTTCTTGCGGCCTGCCTTCTTGCTCTGCACCAGCGCGACGATGCCGAGGATCAGCCCCACCAGCACCGAGATGCCGACGAAGAAGATGCACGACAGCACCAGAGCGACGATGCCCATCGTCTTCCCCGGATAGGTGTTGGTTGCCGGCGGCTGTCCGGGCGCGACCGACGGCGCCGGCGGCGGTGCACTGTACGCGGGTGGTGGCGTCCCGTACGCGGGCGGGGTCGGGTTCTGCGGATCGGTCATGATGTTCCTCTCGTCAGCGCTCGCAGGGACGCACTCGAAACGCTAGAGCATGCGGGCCTCGGCAGGTAACGCCGCCTCACTCGACGACGACGTCTTCGGCAGCCTGCACGATCGGGATCGCCACCGTGATGGCCTCCAGCCCCGACAGGCGCGCCGGCGACAGCTGCTTGGTCACCTCGTCACGCGACATGAGCTCGGCCTCGACCACGAGATCGGCGATGTTGCGACCGGTCAGCAACGCGGTCTTGGCCAGGGCGGCCGAAGCCGCATAGCCGATGAACGGGGTCAGCGCCGTCACCACGCCGACGCTCGAGCCGACCATCGCGCCCAGGCGCTCGCGGTTGGCGGTGATGCCTTCGACGCAGTTCACGCGCAGCGTCCACATCGCCTGACGCATCCAGGTGATCGACTGGAAGATCGAGTGCGCGATCACCGGCTCGAACGCATTCAGCTGCAACTGGCCGGCCTCCACCGCCATCGTTACCGTCATATCGGCGCCGACGACCGAGAAGGCCACCTGGTTCACGACCTCGGGGATGACGGGATTCACCTTGCCCGGCATGATGCTCGAGCCCGCCTGCATGGCGGGCAGGTTGATCTCGCCGAGGCCGGCCTGCGGGCCGCTGGAGAGCAGCCGCAGGTCGTTGCAGATCTTCGACAGCTTGATGGCATTGCGCTTGAGCGAGGAGGAGAACGACATGAACGCGCCCGTGTCGCTGGTCGACTCCACCAGATCGGCCGCGGTCTCGAGGTCGAGGCCCGTGATCTCACGCAGGTGCTTGACCACCGTGGACGCATACTCGGGGTGCGTCGTGATGCCGGTGCCGATCGCCGTGGCCCCCATGTTGACCTCGAACAGCAGGTAGCGGTTCTCGAGCAGGCGGCCGTAGTCCTCGCGCAGCGTCGTGGCGAACCCGTGGAACTCCTGGCCGAGCGTCATGGGTACGGCATCCTGCAACTGGGTGCGGCCGACCTTGAGCACGTCGTGGAACTCGACAGCCTTGTCGAGGAACGCCTGCCGAAGGAGTGCGAGCTCTTCGAGCATGCTCTGCAGCATGAGCGACAGACCCACCTTGATCGCGGTCGGGTAGACGTCGTTGGTCGACTGGCTGCGGTTGGTGTGGTCGATCGGTGAGAGGAACGCGTAGTCGCCCTTCTCGCGTCCGGCCAGCTCGAGGGCGATGTTGGTGATGACCTCGTTCGCGTTCATGTTCGTCGAGGTGCCGGCACCGCCCTGGATCACACCGACGACGAACTGGTCATGGAACTCGCCGTCGATCACCCGCTGCGCGGCACGGTCGATGAGCTCGGCCTTGTCGGGGGCGAGGGTGCCGATGTCGCGGTTCGCCCGCGCCGACGCCTGCTTGACCATCGCGAGGGCGCGCACCAGGTCGTCGTACACCGAGATGGGGCGCTTGGCGATCGGGAAGTTCTCCAGCGCGCGAGCGGTGTGGATGCCCCAGTAGGCGTCTGCAGGAACTTCCATCGACCCCAGGGAGTCGGATTCGGTGCGGGTCTTCAGGGCGGAGTCGAGGGCCATGCGTGCGTCCTTCTGGGTCACGGCGTTGTGTGGGATGGGTCGAGCCTACCCCCGCGCATGCCGCAATCCCCTGCCTCCGTGAAGAGACTCTGCGACGCCGGTCGCCAGCAACACCTAATCGTCGTACCGAGGCGGCTTACGCGAGAACACGTCGAGCCGCTCCTGCGGGCTCAGGCGTGCCATCCGCTCGATCCACTCCGCCGAGAAGAATCCCGGCTCGCCCTCGCCCACGACCGGAACGACCGAGTGCGTGATCATTTCGTCGTACACGTGCACGAGGTGGAACGATCGGCCGGCGTCCATGCCGTTGACCTCCACCGCCGGGCGGGAGATGTCCATCGTGTAGCACGTCGCCGCCGCGACGGCCACCGGAACGCCGGCGAACGTGCCGCTGGTCGAGTAATGCAGGTGACCGGCCAGGATGCCGCGCACGTCCGACCCGGCGATCACCTCGGCGAGCGCCGGCTGATCGCGCAGCTCGAGGATGTCGAACAGCGGCACGTGACTCGGCAGCGGCGGATGGTGCAGCGCCAGCAGCGTGCCGTGCGGCGCCGGCCGCGACAGCTCGTCTGCGAGCCAGGCCAGCTGCTGTGCGCCGAGCTCGCCGTGGTGCCAGCCGGGCACGCTCGTGTCGAGCGCGATCAGACGCAGGCCGTCGAGGTCATGGACGGATGTCACAGGATCCTGCGTCGGCTCGAGCCCGAGCAGGTCGCGCCGCAACGCCGGGCGCTCGTCGTGGTTTCCCGCCACCCATACGACGGGGCAGTCCAGGCGCCGGGCGACGGGCTCGACGGCACGCCGCAGAGCGTGATACGCCTCCGGCTCGCCCAGATCTGCGAGATCCCCAGTAAACACGAGCGCCGACGGCCGCACCTCCAGCCGCTCGATCGCCTCGAGCGTGCGACCGAAGTTCGCCGCCGTGTCGTAGCGGTCGCCGAGCAGGCGATCCCCGGCCAGGAAGTGCGTGTCCGATACGTGGACGAGCACGTGCCGCGCCGGTGGGTGCTGACCGAAGGAAGGATGGATGCCGGCCTCGTCACGCATGCCGCCAGCTTAGGAGCCGCGGCCGACGTCAGCGCCCGATCACCAACAGGACGATGCCGCCCAGAACCGCGAGCCCGCACAGGCCGAAGCACGCATACGCGCCGATCAGCGCGACGAGCTTCTGCCCCTCGGTCAGCGGGCTGCGCTTGGCGGCCTTCGCCGCGGCCTTTTCGGCCTTGCGCACCTCTTTCGACGTCATCACCGAGATGGCGTCGGTGAACTCGGCCGGTGCCACGACCGGCGCCCGCCCGGCGCGCACCATCAGGCGCAGTGCGATCGCGTAGAAGCCGACCACGAGCACGGCGGCGACGAGCGCGGCGGCGAACACCTCGAAAAAGGCGACCCAGTTGATCTCGATCACTTCACGTCCCCCTCGCCGTTGCGTGCGGCGGTCTTCGCCGGGGCATCCGCCCGTGCCCGCTCCTCCGCGTCACGCCGCGCGAGCGCCTTCGCCTTCGCTTTCGCGTCCGCCTTCTGTCGGGCCCTCTCCTCGACCTTGAGCCTCTCCTCCTCGCGCAGGATGCGCCGCTGCCGGCGCGTGGGCGGCGGGTTGCGCTTGATCTTGATGGCGTGCCCCGAATCCGCGACATCGCTCATGGCGTTGCTGGCGTCGACCCGGTTGCGACGTGAGCGCAGGAACAGGCCCACGATGACGGCGAGCGCGATCACCGCGTCGACGAGCACGCCCCACGTGCCGAACCAGACGACGAGCAGCGCCGCCGCACCACCGACCGCACCGGCCGCGGGGAGCGTGAGGAGCCAGCCGATCGCGATGCGCCCGACGGTGCGCCAGCGCACCTTCGACCCGCGCCGGCCCAGGCCCGACCCGATCACCGATCCCGATGCGACCTGCGTGGTCGACAGTGCGAACCCGAAGAAGCTCGACGCGAGGATCGTGGATGCCGTGGACGTCTCTGCCGAGAACCCCTGTGCGGGCTTCACATCGGTCAGCCCCTTGCCGAGGGTGCGGATGATGCGCCAGCCGCCCATGTAGGTACCCAGCGCGATCGTGATCGCGCACGCGAAGACCACCCACAGCTGCGGCTCGTGGTGGGCGGCGGACTGCCAGCCCACTGTGATCAGGGCAAGGGTGATGACGCCCATCGTCTTCTGTGCGTCGTTCGTGCCGTGGGCCAGAGCGACCAGAGACGACGTGAAGATCTGCCCCCAACGGAAGCCATCGCGACCGTCGGGCTTGGTGTCGTACCTCCGGGTGAGCGCATAGGCCAGCTTGGTGACCGCGTATGCGATCACACCGGCGGTCAGCGGCGCGATGACGGCCGGCAGGATCACCTTCGACAGCACGACGCCGAAGTCGATGGCCGCCGCGCTCGCACCCACCAGCGTGGCACCGATGAGGCCGCCGAACAGCGCGTGCGACGAGCTGGACGGCAGACCCAGCAGCCACGTGAGCATGTTCCAGGTGATCGCCCCGATGAGGCCGGCGAAGATGATCGACGGGAAGATCGCCGCCGACAACTGATCCTCACGGATGATGCCGCCCGAGATGGTCTTGGCGACCTCCGTCGACAAGAACGCGCCGACGAGGTTCAGGACCGCCGCCAGCAACACCGCCACCTTGGGCTTGAGCGCGCCGGTGGCGATGGGCGTGGCCATCGCATTGGCCGTGTCGTGGAACCCGTTGGTGAAGTCGAAGAAGAGGGCCAGCGCGATGACCAGGACGACGATCAGTGCTGCTGCTTCCACCGTTCGCTTTCCGTAGAGATGTGGATGGGTAGGAGCCGGCGGAGCCGGCGCACGCGAACGAACAGTTCACCGAGAGTTCTGAGTCCGGTAACCGGACACGCAAATCCTCGCACATTCGCGGGACATCGGGTAACCGGCGCGGGCGCCTGCCGTGCCGCTCTCGATTACGGTGGACGAGTGACCCAGGACACCACTGCCCACGCCCCCGTCGCCACGCGCCACCCCACGCCCCGCACCCACCACGGTGACACGTTCGACGACCCGTACGAGTGGCTGCGCGCGAAAGACGATGCCGACGTCACCGCGCACCTCGAGGCCGAGAACGCGTACACGCAGGAGCGCACCGCGCATCTGGCCGGACTGCAGGAGCAGATCTTCCAGGAGATCAAGGGGCGCACGCTCGAGACCGACCTGTCGGTGCCGTCCCGCCGCGGCGACTGGTGGTATTACGGGCGCACGGTGGAGGGTCAGCAGTACGGCATCCAGTGCCGCGCGCCGATCGCCGGCCCCGACGACTGGACTCCCCCGGCACTCACCCCTGGTGTCGACGTCGCCGGCGAGCAGATCCTGCTCGACGGCAACGTCGAAGCGGCCGCGCACGAGTTCTTCGCGCTGGGCTCGTTCGACGTGTCGCGGGACGGCACGCGCATGCTTTACGGCATCGACGTCGCTGGCGACGAGCGCTACACGATCCGCGTGCGCGACCTGGTGACCGGCCAGCAGCTGCCCGACGAGATCGCAAACACGTTCTCCGGCGCCGAGTTCTCCCCCGACGGCGCGTCGATCGTCTACACGACCGTCGACGACGCGTGGCGGCCCGACACTCTGTGGCATCACGTGCTCGGCAGCGCCGTCGCCGACGACGTGCAGCTGTTCCACGAGCCGGACGAGCGCTACTGGCTCGGCGGCGGGTTCACGCGCAGCGACCGGTTCCTCGTGATCGGGCTCGGCTCGTCGATCACGTCCGAGGTGTGGCTGGTCCCGGCATCCGATCTGTCCGCGCCGCCGGTCGTCGTCTGGCCGCGCCGCGAGGGCGTCGAGTACTCCGTCGACCATGCCGTGATCGACGGACGCGACACCCTGCTCGTGCTGCACAACGACGAGGCGGCCGCCGGCGGACAGGCGCTGGACTTCGAACTGGTCGCCGTCGACGCCGACGACCCGCAGGGCGCCCGCCGCGTGCTGCTCGAGCATGTACCCGGCCGCCGACTGCTCGATGTCGACTGCTTCCGCGACTGGGCCGTGGTCGACTATCGGCGCGAGGGCCTGGCGCGCACGGGCATCCTGCCGTACGCGACAGGCGAAGTGAGCGAGATCGCCTTCCCCGAACCGCTCTTCGCGGCCGGCGCGAGCGGCAACCCCGAGTGGGCGCCGCCGGTCGTGCGGCTGGGGTACACCTCGTTCGTGACTCCGAGCACGGTGTACGACTACGACGTCGCCACGCGCGAGCTGCTGCTGCGAAAGCAGCAACCCGTGCTCGGCGGCTACGATCCGGCCGACTACGCGCAGGAGCGAGTATGGGCCACGGCGCAGGACGGCACCCGCATCCCCGTGTCGCTGGTGTTCAAGCGGTCGTTCGGCGATGCCGGTGCGTCGCCGCGACCGTTGCACCTGTACGGGTACGGCTCGTACGAGCACTCGATCGAGCCGGGCTTCTCGGTGCCGAGGCTCTCGGAGCTCGACCGCGGCGTCGTGTTCGCCGTCGCACACATCCGCGGCGGCGGCGAGATGGGCCGGCAGTGGTACGAGGACGGCAAGCTGCAGCGCAAGCGCAACACGTTCACCGACTTCGTCGACTGCGCACGGCACCTGGTCGACGCCGGGTACACGACGCCGAAGCAGCTGGTCGCCGAGGGGCGGTCGGCGGGTGGGTTGCTGATGGGCGCGGTCGCCAACCTGGCGCCCGAGCTGTTCGCCGGTATCCTGGCCGGGGTGCCGTTCGTCGACGCGCTGACGACGATCCTCGACCCGTCACTGCCGCTCACGGTCATCGAGTGGGACGAGTGGGGCGACCCGCTGCACGACCCCGAGGTGTACGCGTACATGAAGTCGTACACGCCGTATGAGAACGTGCGCTCCGGTGTGGAGTATCCACGGGTGCTCGCCGTGACCTCGCTCAACGACACGCGCGTGCTGTACGTCGAGCCCGCGAAGTGGGTGGCACGGCTGCGAGAGGTCGGCGCCGACGCACTGCTGAAGTGCGAGATGGTCGCCGGTCACGCCGGTGTGAGCGGGCGCTACAACGCCTGGCGCGAGCGCGCCGTAGAGATCGCCTGGCTGCTCGACGTCCTGCACACATCCTGACCCCCTGCACCGCCTGCACTCAACCTGCCCCCACCGACCCCACCCCACCCCTGCACCCCAGCCGCACTCCTTCCTCACTTCACCGAAAACTCCTGATCTGGCGACATCAGGAGAATGGATGCCGCAGGCATCCTGTGTCAGCAAGAACACCTGATCTCGGAGGCGGTCGGTCGCGGGGCGCACCGTTGCGGGCGGTCTGTTCCTCCCCAACGTGAATCGGCGGTCGAGTTCTGCACAGGATGCATCCGGGGCGCCCGACAGGCGTGAGCGCGCGTGCAGGATCGTCGACATGCAACGCACAGAGCCGCCGATCGTCACCCGTCACCGTGCACTCATGGAGTGGATGGGCACTCGCCACGGTGTCGCGCACACGTCTCTCGTGCGCGCGGCCGGCTTTCGTCCGTACGACGTCGCGCACGCGGTGCGCCTGGACGCACTCCGCCGTGTGCGTCGCTCCTGGCTGGTCACCATCGACTGCGATCGCCGGCGAGTCGCTGCCGCACGCGTCGGTGGGCGTGTGACGTGCGTCAGCGCGGCGGCGATACAGAGACTCTGGGTCCCGAAGCACGGCGAGATCCATGTCGCGGTTCCCGGGACGGCATCCCGATTCGACGCCGACGGGCTCCATGTCCACTGGGGAACCGGGCCGGCACCCATCGGACGAGGTGCGACGGAGGAGCACATCGTCAACGTGCTGTTCCACGTCGCGCATTGCCTTGCTCGTCGCGACGCCTTGGCGGTATGGGAGTCGGCGATCCGGAACCAAGCCGTCGAAACCGGTGTGCTCATGCGGGTCGCGTGGCGTAGCGAGGATGCCGCCGCGCTCGCGGCCGTGGCATCCTTCCTGTCCGATTCCGGACTCGAGACTCACTTCGTCGACGGCATGCGCACGGCGGGCGTCGCCGTGCGACAGCAGGTCTGGATCGATGGGCACGCGGTCGATGGACTCGTCGGCGACTCGCTGATCGTGCAGATCGACGGTTTCACCCACCATAGGGCGGCGGAGCGGCGCCGTGACCTCGCGGCCGATGCGCGGCTCGTGCTGCGTGGCTACACCGTCCTCAGGTTCGACTATTACCAGGTGCTCTTCGACTGGTCGAGTGTGCTGACGACAGTGCTGACGGCGATGGCGCAGAACCTGCACCGACAGGCTGTCGTCCAAAACTCCTGATCCGGCGACCCGCCCCCTCGCGGAAAACTCCTGATCCGGCGGAGTCAGGATGTGGCGGGTGTCTGACGGCCTGTCTCCGCCAGAACAGGAGTTTTCGGCGAAGGGGTCGGGGTGAAGGAGCTCGGGCGAAGGGGTCGGGGTGAGGGGGAAGCGGCAGGAGGCGTGTCAGCCGAAGAGAGGGGCGTGTCAGCCGAAGAGAGCGGCAGCTTCTTCGTAGCGGTAGAGCGGCACCGTGTTCAGCTCGCCGAGCGCGTCGGCGAACGGCACCCGCTCGATGTCGGTGCCGCGCAGCGCGACCATCTGACCCCATGCCTCGTCCATCACGGCATCGGCGGCGTGCAGCCCGAGGCGCGTGGCCAGCACGCGATCGAAGCCCGACGGCGAACCGCCGCGCTGGATGTGCCCCAGCACCGTCGACCGGGTCTCGATGCCGCTGAGCTGCTCGATCTGGGGGGCGAGCACCTCGCCGATGCCGCCCAGGCGCGGGCGGTTGAAGGCATCCAGTCCCTTGTCGCTGTACGCCTCGTCCATGCCGGTCAGCGTGAAGCCCTCGGAGACCACCACGAGCGGCGCCCGGCCGCGGTCGTGCGCCTTGTCGACCTGGGCGACGATCTCGTCGATCGACATCGTCACCTCGGGGATGCAGATCACGTGCGCGCCCGCGGCGATGCCCGCGTGCAGGGCGATCCAGCCGACGCGCCGGCCCATGACCTCGGCCACCATGCAGCGCTTGTGCGAGTCGCCCGTGGTGCGCAGCCGGGCCATCGCGTCGGTGGCGAGTGTCACCGCGGTGTCGAAGCCGAACGAGTAGTCCGTCGCGCGAAGCTCGTTGTCGATGGTCTTCGGCACGCCCAGCACGTTGATCCCATCCTTGTGCAGGCGGTCAGCCGCGGCGAGTGTGCCTTCTCCGCCGATCGCGACAATGCCGTCGATACGATGCCCGTACAGGGTCTTGGAGATGTTCTCGGCCCCGCCACGCGGCCCCTCGTAG
>NZ_JBKEAF010000014.1:0-5646 GCF_047971895.1 Microbacterium sp. | reverse complement strand
TCAGCGCCTGCGCGCTCCACGAGTGGAAGACGTGCGCCCGGTCGTCGGCGCGCACCCGCGCGTCGGCGACGGAGTCGGCGGTGGAAGCCTGTGCGGCCCGCGGGTCGGTCATGTCGATGCTCCTGTCCCTCAGTCGTTCTGCGGGAACCCGAGGGTGATCCCGCCGTGTGCCGCGGGGGCGAGCCAGCGGCTGGTGATCGCCTTCTCGCGCGGGAAGAAGTCGAACCCATGAACACCGTACGCCTGGGCGTCGCCGAACCGCGAGGTCTTGGACCCGCCGACCTGCACCGCGTTCTGGAAGCGGCGGGCGGCGGGACGGCACCGCGGGTCAGAGGTCGGCGACCCGGATCAGCACCTTCCCGACCGTGCGGCCCTGCACGGCGTCGTGTGCGGCGGCGGTCCGCTCGAGCGGGAACCACGTGAGCGGAAGTCCGGTCTCGGCGCCGGAGCGCAGGATGCCGTCGCCCAGCGCCGCGGTGATGTCGTCCACCGCGGCGGCCCACGCCTGCGGTGCGACGTTGTAGAGCAGCACGCCCTGGAGGCGCAGGTTCTTCGCGAACGACCCGCGCGTGGGCATCGTGAACGTCGGCCCGCCGTCGTCGGCGTAGTACGCCAGGCTCGCACGGTTGGCCGCAATCGCGGCGTCCTGTGCGGCGTTGGCGACGATCGCCACCTCGACCAGGTGGTCGACGCCGCCCGGGGCGAGTTCGGCGACCCGCGCCGGCACGTCCTCCGTCGGGTAGTCGATGACGTGGTGCGCGCCCGCGGCGCGCGCGAGCGCCGCCTTCTCGGGCGACGACACCGTCGCGATCACCGTGCCTCCGGCCCAGTGCGCGAGCTGCACGGCGGCGCGGCCGACGGCCCCGGCGCCGCCCGAGACGAACACCGTGCGGCCGGCGAGCGCTCCGGGCGAGAGACGGGCGGGGCCGTCTTCGTGCACCGTGAGCGCGCGGTGCGCCGTCATCGCCGGCACCGCGAGCGAGGCGCCGGTCGCGAAGTCGACGTCGTCGGCGAGGGGAACCGCGTGCGAGGCAGGCACGACCACGTACTCCTGCGCGGTGCCGCCCGGCCGCTCGTGCTGGGTGAGGTACAGCCAGACTCGGTCGCCGGTGGAGAGGTCCGTGACACCGTGGCCGGCGGCATCCACGACTCCTGCGCCGTCCTGATTCGGCACGATCTCGCCGAACCTGTCGAGCCGCGCGGTCGCCGAGCGCGACTTCCAGTCGGTCGGGTTGACGCCCGACACCGCGATGCGCACACGGACCTCACCCGGCCCGGGCTCGGGGATCTCGCGGTCGACGAGCGAGAGGACGGAGGACTCGCCGTGCGACGAGTAGACGATCGCCTTCATGGGGTTCACGCTACCCGGGTGTCGAGCGTGGTGAGGCCGAGCTCGCTTCACGCGCGGAGCAGGTCGCGACGCCCGCTCCATCACGGCAGGGGCTGGCACACGGGGCACCAGAACACGATGCGCTCGTGCGGCGGGTCGGCGGCCCGGGAGCCTGCGCCGAGCGACCCGCCGCGGATCGGGGCGCCGCAGCGACGGCACGGCCGGCCCTCGCGCCGATACACCCACGTCGGGGCGCGCGCGTCGCCGGTGAACGTGCGATTCCGGCGACCGACGTTGGCGCGGATCGTCCGCGCACCGAGGTCGATGAGCGCTGCCGCATCGACGTCCGCCGCCGGGGTGCGGGGGTGGATGCCGCGCAGGAACAGCAGCTCGTTGACGTACTCGTTGCCGAACCCAGCGACGATCCGCTGGTCCTGCAGCGCGACGTGCACCGGGCGGGGGTCGGCGGCCAGGCGGCGGGCGGCCTCGGTGGGATCCCAGTCGTCGCGCAGCGGATCGGGACCGAGGTGCCCGACGAGGCGGTCCTCGTCACGTGTGGGCACCACCTCGACCATCGCCAGGTCGAAGCCGACCGCGTCGTGTGCGCCGTCGAGCCCGGCGTCGACGCCGACGATCGCGCGGGCCCGAAAACCCGGGCGCCGCCATCTCTCGCCGGGCCGGTAGAGGTCCCACCGGCCCTCCATCCTCAGATGCGAGTGCAGTGTGCACGCGCCCGCGCGCAGCAGCAGGTGCTTTCCGTGCGGCACGACCGCGTGCACGGTCTCCCCGCGCAGGTCGGCCGTGGCACTGCCGGGCACGCGCAGGTCGAACCGCGCGATGGGCGCCCCGGCGAGCGCGGTGTGCAGCCGCTGCGCGGTGCGAAAGACGGTGTCGCCCTCGGGCATGCTCAGCTCGCCCGGGCGTCCGCGCGGCGCAGGGTGAGGCCGCGCGGGGATTCGACGAAGCCGGCCGCGCGCAGCGCGTGGCCGAGGGGTGACCCCAGCACGAACGCGCCGTTGATCTGCTCGACCGTGAGCGTGGCGAGCCGGCGCTCGCGGGCGGTGCGGACGAGATCGATGGATGCCGCGGCCAGGCGCTCCTCGTCGTCGGTGAACGACAGCGCGGTCTTGCCGCCGCGCTCGAGGTACAGCACGAGGTCGCCGTCGACGAGCACGACCATCGCGCCGGCCTTCCTGCCGGGGCGATGCCGCACGCCGTCGAGCACCGGCCAGGCCAGGGCGGCGCCGTACGGATTGGCCGGGTCGGTCGCGGCGAGGGTGTGGCACCTCGACAAGCTCGGGGAGCGGGTCGCGTCTGGACCTCCGCTCCGCCGGCCGTTTCCGGTTCCGGAGTCTGGGCCCACCCGCCCCGAGGTTCCGGGCAGCGCGTCAGCGCTGTCGGGAGGGGGTGGGGGAAGTGAGGATCGGGTGAACTCGCGCAGCCGGTCGATCGTGCCAGACGTCGCGAACTGGGCCGCACCGAGCTTCTCGATGATGTAGCCGCGGCGGCAGTGGCCGGCCTGCTCGAAACCGGCGAGGATCCGATACGTCTGCGCGAATCCCCCCGACACCCCCTCGGCCTGCACCGATCCACGCGTCACGACCCCGTAGCGGTCGAGCAGCAGACTCGCCGCCGCCGTCGCCCGCTGCGCCGCGTCGCGCTCGGGTTCGGGCAGCAGCGACCACCGTCCGCCCAGTGCGGGCGGGCGAGGCGGCGTGCCCGCGAACCGCTGTCCGCGATACGTGCGCGCCCGGGGTGCTCGACGCGTCGTCTTGTGCGCCTGCGATCCGCCGCCCAGCAGTGTGCGGATCGGCGCGAACGTGTCATTGGCGACCAGGCCCGCCCACGTGAGGTTCCACAGCGCGTCGGCCACCGACGGTCCCGGCTGCGGTTCGACCAGGGCCTCGAGCTGAGACGCGAAGTACGCGCCCCCTGCGCTCAGCACACCCAGCACCTGCGTCTCCAACTGGCTGAGTTCGGGGGCGTCGGGGTGCGCATCGGCCAGTGTGAGCGCGGCCAGATCGGCCGGATGCAGGGCGATCCAGCCGTCGCGGCCGGGCAGCGACCTCTGGCCCGACCACAGCACCTCGCCCGATGCCGTCAGCTCGTCGAGCATCGCGGGGGAGTAGTCGCGCACCCGCGCGGGCAGCACGAGCGACTCCCACGCGCTCGCCGGGATCGGCACGCCCGCCAGCTGTTCGATGACGGCCGCGACGCCGTCGATGCCCTCCAGAGGTCGGTCGAGGTGTTGCCAGGCGGGCAGGAACCGTGCATACGCGTCTTGCGGAACCGGCTCGACGCTGCCGCGGATCGCGGCGAGCGACCGCAGCCGCAGCCGACGCAGCACCTCCGCGTCGCACCAGTCCGCCTCGGCGCCGCCGTCCGGTGGCTCGGGAAGGAAGTACCCGCTCGTGACCCGCCCCTGCGTCTCGAGTCGTTGCAGGGTCTGCCGTGCCACGGCGGCACCGATGCCGAGGCGGGCCGCGGCATCCCCCGCGCGAAACGGGCCGTGCGTGCGCGCGTGTCGGGCCAGCAGATCGCCCAGCGGATCGGCGACCGGGTCGAGGAACGCCGTCGGGATGCCGACCGGCAGCGGGATACCGAGGGCATCGCGCAGCCGCCCGGCGTCCTCGATGGCGGCCAACCGCGGGTCGCCCGCTATCGTGACGGGGATCACCCGCCGTTCGGCGACGAGGGCGTCGAGGTGGGCCCGTGCGTGCTGCGGCTCGTCGAGCCGCGCGGCGACCTCGGTGGCATCCAGGGGTCCGAGCATCCGCAGCAGATCCGCCGCTCCCTCCTTCCCGTGTGCTCGCCGGGCGGGATCGAGCCGCTGCGCCTCCAGCTCGAACTGCGCGATGACTCCCGGATCGAGCAGTTCGCGCATCTCGACCTTGCCGAGCAGCTCCGATAGCAGCGCCGGATCCACCGACAGAGCTGCCGCGCGCCGCTCGGCCAGGGGCGAATCGCCCTGGTACATGAACGCACTCACATACCCGAACAGCAGGTCGCGCGCGAACGGCGACGGCTGCGGGGTGGAGGTCTCGACCAGCCGGATGCGGTGCTCGCCGATGGCGCGCGCGATGCGAAGCAGCGCGGGCAGGTCGTAGACGTCCTGCAGCACCTCGCGCAGCGTCTCGAGGATGATCGGGAACGTCGGGTGGTCCTTCGCGACCTCCAGCAGCTGCGCCGCCCGCTGACGCTGCTGCCACAGCGGGCTGCGCCGGCCCGGGTTCATGCGCGGCATGAGCAGCGCGCGGGCCGCCGACTCGCGGAAGCGCGCCGCGAACAGCGCCGACCCCCCGACCTCATCGGTAACGAGCTGGTCGAGCTCGTCGGGGTCGAAGACGAAGAGCTCGGCGCCGGGTGGTTCGGCCTCGGCGTCCGGAACCCTCGCGATGATGCCGTCGTCGCTGGCCACAGCCGACCCCTCCACGCCGAGCCGCTCGCGGATGCGGGCGTTGACCGCCAGCGCCCACGGCGCATGCACGTGCATGCCGTATGGGGAATGCAAGATGACGCGCCAGTCTCCGACCTCGTCGCGACTGCGCTCGACGGTGAGGGTCGTGTCGGTGGGGAGGGTGCCGGTGGCCTCGCGCTGCTCGGCGAGATAGGCGCGCAGGTTCGCCGCCGCCTTGTCGTCGAGCCCCGCCTCGTACAGCCGCCGGGACGCCTCGGCCGGTGCGGCGGCGGACACCTCGCGGGTGAAGCGGCCGAGCGCCTCACCGAGCTCGGCGGGGCGGCCCAGCCCGTCGCCGCGCCAGAACGGGACCTTGCCGGGCTGACCGAACGCGGGAACGACGTTGACCCGGTCATGGGTGATCTCGACGATGCGCCAGCTTGTCGTGCCGAGCGTGAACACGTCGTTCACGCGCGATTCGTAGACCATCTCCTCATCGAGCTCGCCGACGCGCGCGTTGCGAGTCTCGCCGGCCACGAACACGCCGAACAGTCCACGGTCGGGGATCGTGCCGCCGCTGGTGACCGCGATGCGCTGCGCCCCGGGTCGCCCGGTGATCACGCCGAGATCGCGATCCCAGATCACGCGCGGGCGCAGCTCGGCGAACCGATCGGAGGGGTACCTGCCCGCCAACAGGTCGAGCGTCGCCTCGTAGGCGGAACGGGGGAGCGTCCGGAACGGTGCACTGCGTCGGACCGTCTCGTACCACCCCTCCACGTCAAGTGGCTCGATCGCCGCAGCGGCGACTGTCTGCTGCGCCAGGATGTCGAGAGGGTTCTGCGGGATGCGGATCGCCTCGATCTGGCCGGCCAGCATCCGCTCGGTCACGATCGCGGTGTGCAGCACATCGCCGCGGTGC
>NZ_JBKEAF010000048.1:0-44870 GCF_047971895.1 Microbacterium sp. | reverse complement strand
TCGCCCACAACCGCGACCGTATGGCCATCCCGCTCCAAATAGGCGCCCAGCACACGCGCTAGGCGGGGATCATCCTCCGCGATGAGAATCCGTGACATCTCCACTCTGCCCCTCTGCCCGATTCTACGGCGCGAGATCGCCCCCTGGCCAGTCACACCCGATCACGGCCAGGGGGCGGGTCGCTGTCAGTCTGCCTCGTTGCTCTCCGTCTCGTGGGTGTCGGCGTCGGGAGTGCCGAATGCTGAGTTCAGCGCGGCATCAACCTTCTCCCACCCGGTGTCGTCGCCGTCCGCGAGATGGATCTCGAAGGTCCGCAGCCCATCGGGGTCGGTGCTGACCGTCACCGCGATGTTGGCCGCCTGCAGCGCCGCGATAGCGGCATCGACCTGCGCGTTGGCCTCGGCGATCTCCTTAGCGGTCGGCGCCGGCACCTCCTCGACCTCGATCTCTCCTTCGGTCGAGTTCTGTCCGGAATCGCCGTTGTCCTCACCGACCTCCCAGCCGAGCTTGTCCAGCAGCGACTCATACACAGCAGCGGCCGCTGGGTCAGAGTGTTCGAGCTCGATAACCTCGACACCGTCTCCTTCGAGAGTCACCCGCTCGAAGGGAATACCCGCTTCGGTGAGTTTCGTCTCCAGGCCCTTCTCGAAGGCGGTGTTCTCCTTCAAGAGTTCAGCACTCATCTGCTCGCTGCCCCCTTCACCCTCGACTGCTCCGGCCCCCGCCGCACCCATCAGGGCGAGTGAGGTTGCGAGAACTCCCGCACCGAGGAAACCCGCAATGGTGCGGCGTCGGCCAGTTCCCGCCGGGTGGCTCTTGCTCGTGTTCATTTCATCTACCTTTCGTTGAGACAAAGACCCGGGTGGCTTCGTCGTGACACCACCATGTGTCAGGTGGCGTCAACGACGGATCAAGATTCCCTGGATAGCGCATCAGATCTTCCGAGGGATCTATCGAGATCATCGACCGAAACCGAAGGACACCGGGGTGAGCCGACTTGGGCGGTCCTACCTCCGCTGGGGCGCGATCATCGGCGGAGCCCACTGAATGGGAGCAGATGAGCACTGAGCCGGAGGCTACGAAGACCCCGGGTGAACGACCCGTGCGATCTTTTCCGGGTTGCGCACAAGATACAGGCCTGTGATGCCCTCACCGCTCGTGCGCAGCGACACTGTCGTATCGAGTTCGCCGCCGATCCAGATCAGCAGCCCCGGCCCTCCGTTGATCGTCACCGGCGCGACCGTGATCTCGCCGGGTTGATCAGCCAAACCGATCAGCAGACGTGCGATGCGCTCCGCACCGTGTACCGGGCGGCGGGCCGCGCTTACCGCGCCGCCGCCGTCGGAATAGAACACCGAGTCCGGGGCAAGGAGCGCAGCAACACGGACCGCATCGGCAGAAATTACAGCCTCTACCAGTGCGGAAAGCGCCCGCTGATCGCGCTGTGCGCGGATGCGCGGGAGATCTGGAAGTGCGGCGCTCACTGCGCGCTGCGCGCGGGAGACGTGCTGCCGTGCGGCGACGATGCTGACGTCGAGGACACGAGCGATCTCGATGTACTCTAGGTCGAGAACCTTGCGGAGCACGTACGCGGTGGCCTGTTCCGGGGTCATCGTCGACAGCACAATATCGAGTGCTTGGCCCAGTCCCTCACGGTGCAGCACCGTCCATTCCGGTGAGCCATCGTCGACCACCGGCTCCGGAAGCCACGGGCCAATATAGGTCTCGCGGCGGCGAGCGCGGGCCCGCACCGCGTTCAGCGCCAGACGTGCCACGATCACGCCGAGCATTCCCCGCGGGTTGTGCACCTCGTCTGCTTCGACTTGCGACCACCGTTCCCAGGCGTCTTGCACCACATCCTCGGCGTCCGCACGCGATCCTGTGATGCGGTAGGCGGCGGCGATCATCGCAGGTCGCTGCGCGGAAAACTCCTGGACGAGATCGATCGTGCTCACGCTCATACCTCAGCCGGAACCGGGGCTGGCTCGGGGTAGCGCGGCACCGAGCGGCCACGGCGTTCCCCGCGCATCCAGACCAAGGTCATACGACAGATTGCCTCCTTGATAACGCCACCGAGCCAACCGCCCACAGCGAAACGGCGCTCGGAGTCGTCTGGGCGAACCAGCTGGGCACGGCCTGACCTACCGCCGTAGTCGACGAACTGCATGACGTACCCGTGCACGAACCGATCCGGTGCGCGTCCGTCGTCGACGGCGGCGACAATGTTGGCAGCGTGCGAGCCCATCGGAAGAGCGGTGGCGCACGCAGGCCGCAGGTGCGTGGTGCGCTCATCGTCGATACATACCGCATCCCCGGCCCCGAAGATCGCAGCGTGCCCGGGAACACGGAGGGTCGCGTCGATCACGAGGCGGCCGTCCGCAGTTGTCGGTAACCCGGAATCCGCTGCCAGGGTGGGGACCGAGAAGCCAGCGGTCTCCACGACGACTCGCGTCCGATCGGCGCCGATCGTCTTAAGATCCGCCCGCTCTCCAGTGCGTACCGTCACGCCGAGGCGGCTGAGACGGCCCAGATGCGCGCGATCAGAGGCGGTGGCGTCCATCGACGAGGAGGTGATGACCTCGACCGTGCGGCCCGACATAGCAAGCACGGCGGCCAACTCGACGCCGGTCAATCCCGCACCGATCACTGTGACAGGCGCATCGGGTCGACCGCGCAATTCGTCGCGGAAAGCCAGCGCCTGCGCCTCATTGGTGATCTGGTGCGCCCCGGTCGCTCGCGGTTCCCCCGAACCGACAGCGTAAATCAGAAAATCAGCGTGAAGGACACGCCCCGAGGCTAGTTCCACCGACACCCGGTCGGGTGTTTCCGTGTCGATTCGCGTGGCGGGGTCTATGACGATAGACACCTTGGGGTGGATCAGTTCAACCAGTGGGACCCGGGCATGCTCGCGGAGGTCGGCAGCCACCCGGTGCAGGCGAATTCTCTCAACAAAGTAGGGGTACGTAGTGACGAGGCTGACCCTGTTCCCCCGTGCTGCGAGGCGATTCGCGGCCGCAACCCCCGCGTATCCTGCTCCAACAACGATCGTGTGACTCATCTGCCCGCTTTCTGCTCATAGTGTGCCCCGGTGGAACACCCTCCTACAGGAAAGACACCACTCGAGGTGCATCTGTGACAGGAATGGTCTTTGGGCTGCTTTTCAGACCTTACAAGGCGGTGGGTCTGCTGATGGTCCAGTTGACTCGGCGATGATCTCGCCGGTAGCGGCGTCGCAGAACGTGACGGTCGTGTCCCCGGTGATGGCGTGGACGGCTCGCCCGGCGGCGGATCGTGACGGCCTACAGGACATGATGGCGTTCATCGCCGCAACCTCGCCACCGAGGTCACCAAGGGGCTGACGCAGAAAGTCGCGCAGGGCGGCACGCCGATGCGCGCCCCGATCGGCTACCTGAACGTGCACCGCACCGACGACAACGGCCGGGAAGTCCGAACAGTCGAGGTTGATCTCGGACGTGCCTCGTTGATCCGGTGGGCGTTCGAGCAGCACGCGACCGGGGAGACGTCCGTGGCCGGGCTGCTGCGCGACCTCGCCGTGCGCGGGCTGATGACGAAGGAGAGGGGCGGAACACGAACACGACGAACCTACGCATGTCGCGTGTTCCCGTAAGACACTTTGGGTGGACCTGAGGGGAATCGAACCCCTGACCTTCTCATTGCGAACGAGACGCGCTACCAACTGCGCCACAGGCCCGTGAACCTCAGCAAGACTAGCACGGCTGATTCGCAAGAACGGTGCGATGACCGGTCCCACGCGCGGCCTGGCATCACTGCGAAACATACGTCCCTTCGGCGGCGATCCCGTCCACATCCACATCACCGGCGGCCGCATCGACGCGATCGATACCCCCGGCCCTGCGCAGCTGGGCGACCTCGACGGCGACGGCCTTCTCGCGCTGCCGGGGCTCGTCAACGCGCATGTGCACATCGACAAGTCGTGGTGGGGTCGCCCTGGCAGTCGTACGGGGGGCGAGAGTGACACAGACGGCTGCATCGGGCATGAGCGCGCCCGTCGCCACGAGCTCGGCATCCGCACCCACGTCGATGTGGACCTCATGATCGGGCTGCGCGGCATCGGCGGCGGACGCGTACTGCACCGCGCCTGGTCGTCGAACGCGCACACCTCATCCGGGGCGGGTCATGTGGAACACGGCATCGACCGCAGAGTACTCGTCCAGATACCCCATGCGGGCGATCGGGCGCAGCGCAGCGGTATCGACACGACCATCCGGCAGGATGAACCGCTCGTCGAGATGCACGCCGACGACCTCGCCGAACACCGTGTATCGCTCCAGCGGCGAGCCCGCGGCATCCCGCAGCTGCACGGTCTGCGTCACTCGGCACTCCAGCGCCACCGGCGACGCCGCGACCCGCGGGGGTGCACCCGCCGCGAAGTCGCCGCCTCTAGCCCCGCGAAGGCGAACTCGGACTCCCCCGGCGCCAACTCCTTCGACGACAGGTTCATCTGCTCACGCAGGTCATAGGTGGCGAGATTCCAGACGAACTCCCCGATCGCCAGCGCGTTCGTGGCCGAGTCCTTCATGCCGTCGCTGGAGAACATCACGATCGGCGGCCGGTCGGCGACGGCGTTGAAGTAGCTGTACGGTGCGAGATTCGGGATGCCTGCGGCATCCACCGTCGAGATCCACCCGATCGGCCGGGGGGCGACCACCGCCTTGACCGGATCGTGCGGCAGCAGGGTGCGGTCGCGATCCGCGGGCGTGTAGAAGATCACCCGGCCGCCCGGGTCGCCAGCAGCCGGCGCACGTGCGCCTCGATTCGCGCGTCGTCGGCCGGGCCCGCGAACGACTCCTCGCGGCCGGCCCGAGCGGCGGCGATGTCGGGTGGCCGACGGCGGTCCGCCTCGGCCCGCAGCGCCTCAGCCCGCGCGGCCTCGTGCAGCGCGCGCTGCGCGTCGACAGTGTCGAGCACGCCAGCCGCCTGCGACCCGGCCGCCGAGACCAGCGGCTGCGGCAGTGAGCGCGGCGTCCACGTGCGATCCTCGACCAGGTCGGTCGCGAGGGTCTGGGTGACACGTGCCCGCGCCAGCGGTTCGGCCGCCGACGCGGTGCCGACCACCGTGCGCGCGGCGACCCGCGACATCCGGCGCAGCATCAGCCCGCAGAGCATGGTCACCGAAACTCCCGACCACAGCGCCACCTGCGAGCCGGTGCGCACGACCTCCCAGCCGCCCCAGCCCGCCAGCACCACCCCGGCCAGCAGCACCACCGTCGCGGACAGGCGCACCCGGCGCCGTGCGCGCGCCCGGCGCGCCTCGGGCAGCGATCGGGCGGCGGTGCGCAGCGCTCTGGCACGTTCGCGCTCGGCACGTGCGCGCTCGAGCTCGGCACGTGACGCCTCGAGTCGGGCCTGCTCGCGCTGGGCGGTGGCGCGCTTGGCGAGACGCTGCTGCGCCAGTGCGGTGCGCGCGTTGAGCTCGAGGCGCACCTCGTCGGGGGTCTCGCTGGTCTCGGCCAGGATGCGCAGTGCCTGGTTCAGTCGCACCGCATTGCGTTCGGCGGCGTTGAACTGGTGCCGGCTGTGCCAGCTGGGCAGGAGATACACGAGCCAGAGCAGCACGGCGACCAGCACGATCACGCCGCCGCCCAGCACCTGCCCGCCCATGCGTCCACGGTAAGCGACCGGCGCAGGAGCGCCCGGATCCCGCGCGCGTGTCGCACTCTCGAGTTCAGGTTGAAGGTCAGGCTCGCAGGCGATCCGACGGCGGCACCGTCGCGGCATGCTGCGGGGCACGACCCGACACCCACCGTGCGAGCACGCCTTCGGGAACCTCTTCGCGCACGAGCGCGAACGCATAGTGGTCGCGCCAGTCGCCGTCGATGTGGATGTAGCGGCGGCGCAGTCCCTCGTACCGGAAGCCGAGCTTCTCGACGACGCGTAGGCTCGCCTGGTTCTCGGGCCGGATGCAGATCTCCATGCGGTGCAGGTTCAGCTCGCGGAAGCACACGTCCGTGGCCATGGCGACGCACGTCGGGGTGACGCCCCGGCCGGCGAATCGCTCGCTCACCCAGTACCCGATCGTCGCCGACGACATCGACCCGCGCGCGATGCCCCACACGTTCAGCTGCCCGGCCAGCTCTCCGTCGTACTCCATCACGAACGGGACGCCGTTGCCGTCGCGGTACTGCTGCAGCAGCCGGCGCACTCCCGCGCGCATGTCGAACGACACCGGACCGTCGGGGCTCGTGGCCTCCCACGGGCGCAGCCACGTCCTGTTGCCGAGCAGCTCACGCTGCAGTGTGCGCGCATCGCGTGTTCGCACGAGCCGCAGCGCGACCCGCCCGTGGGTGTGAGGGGAGCTGATGTCCATGGGCTCTCCCTCAGGTGGCTACGGGCTCAGGCGGCTAGAGGCCCGCCGCGAAGTCCTTGAGCCAGGGTCGCAGATCCGGACCCAGGTCGTCACGATCGGATGCCAACTGCACGATGGCCTTGATGTAGTCCAGCCTATCGCCGGTATCGTACCGACGCCCGCGGAAGACCACGCCCGACACGCCCGGCCCGTCGGGGTCGGCAGCCATCTCCTGCAAGGCATCGGTGAGCTGGATCTCGCCGCCCTTGCCGGGGCCGGTGCGTTCGAGGATCTCGAAGACGCTCGCCGGCAGCACGTAGCGGCCGATGATGGCGAGGTTCGACGGCGCGACATCGGCGGACGGTTTCTCGACCAGCCCGGTCACCCGTACGAGGTCCGGATCGTCAGTCGCCTCAATCGCCGCCGCCCCGTACATGTGGATGTGCGCGGGGTCGACCTCCATCAGCGCGACGATGGCCGAGCCGGTGCGCTCGTGCTCGGCGATCATGCGCGTGAGCAGCTCGTCGCGCTCGTCGATCAGGTCGTCGCCGAGCAGCACCGCGAACGACGCCTCGCCCACGTGTGTGCGTGCCCGCAGCACTGCGTGGCCCAGCCCCTTCGGCTCGCCCTGACGGACGAAGTGGATGTCAGCGAGGTCGCTCGCCTCGAGCACGCGGCGCAGCCGCGCCGTGTCACCCTTCGCGTTGAGCGTGCTCTCTAGCTCGGGCACCGAGTCGAAATGGTTGGCGAGGGCGTTCTTGTTGCGCCCGATGATGATGAGGATGTCGTCGATCCCGGCCTGCACGGCCTCTTCGACCACGTATTGGATGGCCGGCTTGTCGACGACCGGCAGCATCTCTTTGGGCATCGCCTTCGTCGCGGGAAGGAACCGCGTGCCCAGCCCGGCGGCGGGAATCACGGCTTTCATGTTCAAAGGCATGACCTACAGCCTATCGACCTAGAATCGAAGTCATGACGCCCGATGTCGATCACGCCAAGCGCGCCCTCCGCGCCGAGCTGCGTGAACGCCGGCAACTGCTCTCCGAGCGGCAGCGCGATCAGACCACGGCAGGTCTGACGGCCCAGCTCGACGCGCTCGTCGCCGCGCACGGCGCGCAGTCGGTCTCGTGCTTCCTGTCGACGCTCACCGAGCCCGACACTCGCCAGTTCATCGTCGGCGCGACGGCCCGAGGCATCCGGGTGCTCCTCCCGATCATGCGCGCCGACGGGCTGCTCGACTGGGCCGTCCACGACAGCGGTGCAGAGATCGTGGAGGCGGCGATGGGCGTGCCCGAGCCCGTGGCCGAGGTACTCGGCCCGATCGCCGTGGGCGAGGTCGACCTCATGCTCATCCCGGCGGCCGCCGTCGACCGCACCGGAATGCGACTCGGCTGGGGGCGCGGCTACTTCGACAAGACCCTTGGCTCGATGGAGCGGCGCCCACCGGTGTACGCCGTGGTGTTCGACTCCGAGTTCGTCGACGAGGTGCCCTCCGACGCGCACGACGAGCGCGTCAACGGCGTCGTCACCCCCACCCGCACCGTCGGCCTGTCGCCGCAGAGCTGATCCAGAAAGGTCCCGATGCCCACCTACGCCTATGCCTGCAAGAACTGCGGCCACCGCTTCGACGCCGTGCAGTCCTTCAGCGAGCCATCGCTGACCGAGTGCCCCGAGTGCGGTGGGCCGCTGCGCAAGGAGTACGGCTCCGTCGGCGTCACCTTCAACGGCTCGGGGTTCTATCGCACGGATTCTCGCACCACCTCTGGCGCGAGCGAGACCAGTTCGACAGAATCGAAGTCCGAGGCAAAGGCCTCAGAAGGGGTGTCATGATCAACGGATTCAAAGACTTCATCATGCGCGGCAATGTCATCGACCTTGCCGTCGCGGTAGTCATCGGCGCGGCGTTCACGGCGGTGGTCAACGCGTTCGTCGAGGGCATCATCAATCCGCTGATCGGGTTGTTCTTCAACGCGGAATCGCTGAACGACCTCACAATCGGCGTCGTCCAGATCGGTGCCGTGATCGGCGCCATCATCTACTTCGTCGCCGTCGCGCTGGTCGTGTACTTCGTGTTCATCCTCCCGATGAACAAGGCGAAGGACCGCCAGGCGCGCAAGGCCGGCATCGTCGAGGAAGAGCCGCTGCCCAGCGAGCAGGAGCTGCTCGTGCAGATCCGCGACCTGCTGGAGAAGCAGAAGTCCTGACGGGTGGTTCCCGGCGGTCAGTAGTGCGGCGGTCTGTCGCGCCGCAAGCGGTCGTCGTTGGGGCCGGATGCCTCGCTGCCCGCCGCGGGAGAGGCATCCCGTTTCTCGTCCGCCGACACCGGTTCGCCGGTCGTGCCCGGCGCCGGCGTGAGCGTGGCGCGCCGACCGTGCCGCGCGCGCACCACCCGCTGCCGCGGCGCGTCTTCGTCACGGTTCATTCGTCGAGAGTGACAATCGGCTGCGTATCGGTGTCGGCGGTCGGCGTCTCGGGCTGGATGCCGAGGATGCCGGCCACCCGGCCCGCCACCGCCGCCGGATCGCTGTACAGGTCGAAGGCGTGCACGCGCACGTAGTGCCAGCCGAGCCTGCGCAGCATCTGCGGGCGCAGACGCAGGGTCTCGCGCAGCGAGACACCACGTGATTCGGGGTCGCTCTCGACGACCACGGCCTTGCCCGCGTGCTGGGCGACCAACGGCAGCAGGCCGCGGTAGTCCACGTCGACCGACGCGCCCAGGCGCCTCAGCTCGCGGGCGAGGGTCAGCGTGAGCGGGTCGGCGAGGTCTTCCAGTCGGGCCTCGCGGGCGCGGGCCGCGATCCCACCGAGAATGCCCATGAGCGTCTGCGCGCCGTGCGACAGCCGGCCATCATCGAACGCCGAAGGCCGGATTGACGAGACGATCACCATCGAGCGTCGCGCCCGGGTCATGCCCACCGTGAGCAGTCGGTCGCCGTCGGGCGTCGACAGATCGCCGAAGTCGCTGAGCACCCGCCCGTGCTTGGTCAGCCCGAATCCGAGCGAGAAGATCACGCGGTCACGGCTCTCGGCCACCGACTCCTCGAGGGTCAGCACCGCGAACGGCTCGGAGGTGTCGCGGCCCACGAAGTCTGCGACATCCGATCGACCGGCGAAGGCCGCCGTGACCGCTGCCCGCACCCGCTCGGCGTGCTTGCGACTGGCGGTCACCACCATGAGCGACTCGCTCGCCCGGTTCACGGCGTGCTCGACCACGAGCGTGGTGACCCGCGCGACCTCGGCGTCTGGACTCTCCACCGCTCCGGTCACGGGGTCCGGCGTGCCCACGCCGCCTTCGACGTAGTCGACGCTGAGGCTGCCGCGGCCCAGATAGGAGCCCGCCCACGGCAGTGAGGCGAGCTCGCCGCCGTAGAACGCGTCGTTCACGAGCGACGCGAGGTCCTCTCCCCCGGCGCGATAGCTCTGGGTGAGCGTGAGCACGGGGACGAGTTCGGCCAGGCGCTCGAACACCGATACATCGTCGAACGGCAGGGGGTCGTCGTCGAGGGGCCCGGAGACCGCGCTGACCTCGAAGGGCGTCGGCCGCTGTGTCACGGGATCCCCGAACAGCACCACCTGATCGGCGCGGCGCAGCGCCGGAGCCGCCTCCACGAGCGACAGGGCGGCCGCGTCGGCGACGATGACGGTGTCGAAGTGCACGTGGTCAGGTAGGACGGGCACGTCGTACGGCGAGGCGATCCACGCCGGCACCAGGGTGCGCATGAGCGTCGGCGCGGCAGCCAGCAGCTCGTCGAGCTCGGTCGTGGCATTGCCCGCGGAACCGGCCGAGTCGGCCGCGGTGCGCAGGTGGCGACGCAGCGCATCCGCCTCGGCTGCGGCATCCACGATCGCGATGCGCCACTGCGTCGCCAGCTGCCAGGCCAGCAGCGGACCCGACGCGGCCGCGTGTGCCTCGTCGACGAGGCGGAAGTCGCGTTCGAGGCGGTCGACCACCGACGTATTGGCGCCCAGGAGCGCCCGGCGCGTCTGCAGCAGATGCTCGAGCGAGGACTGCCACCACGCGAACTCCAGCTCGGCGCCCACCTGGTCCTCGGGCACGTGACGCACCGACAGCTCCGTCAGCAGGGGCTCCAGTCCGAGTGCGGCCAGGTCGGCGCGCAGCGTCGCGCGCTCGATGAGGTTGTCGAAGAAGTCCGACTCGGCCGCGAGCCCCGTCAGCATGCGCACGAGCCCGGCCACCGGCAGTGCGGCCAGGCGGTTGTCGCCCGTGCGGCCGAGCGGTCCGTCGAGCTCCGCGAGGTCGTCGTGCACCCGGTGCCACAGCGACTCCACATCGGTGAGGCCCAGCGGCACCTCCGGCGCGGTGCCCACGGCCGCGTATCGCTGCCATTCGGTGCGCAGCTGCTGGATGCGTATGAGCCATTCATGCATGTCGACGATGTGCACGCCCGGCCGCACGTACTCGCGGGACAGGCGCTTCAGGTGCCGGCGGGCGCCGCCCTTGAGCTGCGGCGCGTCGCGACGCGGGCCGTGTGCCTGGATGAGCTCGCCGAGCGGCCGCTCGAACACCGTGGGGCTGAACCGGTCGAGGCAGTCGCGGATGCCGGCCAGCAGGCGCAGCTGCTCGCCGAACTCGTCGACGGTCGTGAACGGGCGCATGTGCGTCTTGCCGATGAGCTCATAGCCACGCTCCAGCAGCCGCGGCACCTCGTCGCGGTGCAGCCTCGCGGCCAGGTCGTGGGCGGCCCGGGCCTGCTCCGACGTCGCGAAGCCGACCCCGTACCACGGGGAGTCGTCGGGCCCGAAGCGGAACTCGCCGAGACGGGCGGCCGTCGCGAGCGCCGTGGCCGCGGCATCCCGCCCGCCCGCCAGCTCCACCAGCGTGTCGCCGTCCAGTCGCGCCACCGTCGCGGGTGCCGGATCCTGTGCCGCCAGCCGCGTCAGGGTGCGCAGCGCCTCGAGGGCCGACACGCCCAGGCGCTCGTCGGGCCCGGTGAGGGCGCCCCGGTAGTCGCTGAGCACCCCGCGCAGCCGCACGAGCGCATCGTCGACGTCGGCGACCGCCGGCTTCTCTGCCTTCTCGTTGCGACCGATCGCGCGGATCAGGTCACGGCGCAGGCCCACCGGGGAGACGACCAGCCCCGGCAGGCCGATGCCGGCGAGGCGGTGTCGGACGCCGTCGATCGTCGACCGGCGCGCGCTGACCACCAGCACGCGTCTGCCTGCCTGCACGAGCGCCCCGAGGGCGTTGACGATCGTCTGCGTGCCGCCGGTGCCGGGCAGCGTGTGCACCGCGACCGACTGGCCGGCGGCAATGCGGGCCAGCACGTCCTCCTGCTCGCCATCGGCGTCCAGCAGCAGGGTGTCCGACGCGGGTGCGCGCTCGTCCGGCCCGAGGCGCTCGGGCAGCGGGCGCTCGGTCTGCAGGTGCTCCCGCGCGGCGACATGGCCGGCCAGGGCATCCAGCACGGGATGCTGCAGGTCGGCGGCATCGCGCTGCATCCGCTGCCCCACGTCGGCGAACGTGGAGACGACCAGTCGGGGCTGCACGCTGAACGTCTCGATCGACGTGGTGCGTGTGCGCAGCTGGTCGATGACCGGCTGCGGCTTGAACACGCCGTCCTCGAGCGCCAGCCGGGCGAGCGCTTCGCCGTCGATCTCGACGCCGAAGTGCGTGCGGAACGCGCGCACAAGCTCTGGGTTGATCGCGAACGCACCGTGCAGCTTGAGCTCGAAGTCGTCGTGGTGACGCCGGATCGCCAGGGGGCGCAGCAGCACCGGTGCAGTAAACGCGCGACCGCCGACGCGCCAGGACGCCAGTCCGACCGCGAGGTGGACCGAATCGATCGCCCGCACCGTGCGCAACTCGACGTCCTTCGCGGTGATGCGTGTCGCCGCCAGGCGGGCCGTACGCAGCGCGACCTCGTCGCGGAAAAGGTTCGACAGCAGCGTCGACTTGCCGGTGATGAACGTCGGCAGGCTCCCCGGGTGCGCCTTCGTGATCTCGATGCCCGACTCGGGCGCGTCCACGTACTGCAGCAGGGTCTGCCGCCCGCCGAGCTCGGCCGCTGCGGCGCACAGGCGTTCACGCTCAGCTTCGGCGATGTGCACGGGCACCTCTCCCTCGGCCACGCCGAGGGCGCCCGGTCTCACCGTGTCTCCCGACACCTCGTCCTCCGCACCCGTCACGACGCTCCCTGCTCGTCACACACCCGCCAGACTAGGTGTCCGAGACACCCGCGGGTCGCATCCCCACCGAGTTTCGCACGATTGCGCGACGTGCCGTCCCGATCAGGGGCTTGTCGTCACCGCTCTGTCGCCGTCGACGACCAGGATGAGAACATGACCCTGCTGCGCTTCGGTACCGCCGCCACCCCCGTCGGAACCGCTGTGATCGCCGTCACCGAGCGGGGACTGGTCTCGCTCGACATCGACGATTCCCCGCCCGAGCACGTGATCGCCCCGCTCGCCCGGCAGCTGGACGCGGTTGTGGCGCGCGACGATTCGACCGTCGCGCCGGTCGCCCGGCAGCTGGACGAGTACTTCGCGGGCGAGCGCACGGCGTTCGATATCGCACTCGACCTCTCGCCCACCCGCGGCTTCCCCCTCGCCGCGCTGCGCGCGATCCTGGACATCCCCTACGGCGAGACCGCCGCGTACGGCGAGGTCGCCGTGCTCGCCGGCGCTCCCGGTGCCGCGCGGGCTGTGGGAACGGCCTGCGCCCGCACGCCGATCAGCATCGTCATCCCGGTGCACCGGGTCGTGCGGTCCGACGGCAGCATCGGCCGGTACGGGAGGGATCCGGATGCCAAGCGGTACCTGATCGACCTGGAGCACCGCGTCGCACCCGGTGGTATTCTCATGCGCAGTGAGCACCGACGCAGCACCCGTTCCCCCTGACGAGGCGTCGGATCGGGACCTTCTCAGCCGTGCCGTCGCCGATCTGGCGAAGACGACACGGTTCCCCGTCGCGTTCGGGGGCCTCGTCACCGACGGCGGCGTCTCGGTCACGTCGGTCATCGGTCAACGCACCCGCAGCCTGCACGGTCTGCGCGTACTGCCGCTGCGCGGGCTCGGCGGCCGCGCTATGGTCGAGTCCCGGCCGCGCTGGACGCCCGACTACGGCTCGTCCCGGCAGATCACCCACGACTACGACTTGCAGGTGCTGGGCGAGGGGCTGGCGACCCTGCTCGCGGTGCCGGTGGTGGTCGGCGGGCAGACGCGCGCGGTGCTGTACGGCGGGGCGCGACGCACCGGGCCGCGGGGCGACGTGTTCGCCACGCCCGCACTGGCCATCGCCGACGAGCTGAGCCGCGAACTGCGCGTGCGCGACGAGGTGCGGCGGCGCCTGGCGGCCATGCCCGGGCACGCTCCCGGCCTCGCCCCCACGCAGCGCGAGGAGCTGCGCGAGAGCTATGCCGAACTGCGCAGCATCGCCGCGGCGGTCGACGACCCGCACCTGCGTCGTCGCCTCGAGGCGCTCGAAGATCGTCTGGCCGGGCTCTCGGGCGAGGCGGTCCTGAGCCTGCCCGACGTGCACCTCTCACCGCGCGAGACCGATGTGCTCGCGTGCGCCGCCCTCGGCTACACGAACGCCCAGGTCGCGCACGCGCTCGGGCTGAAGGAGGGTACCGTCAAGGCGTATCTGGGCGCCGCGATGAGAAAGCTGGATGCCTCGACCCGCCACGCCGCGGTCACCAAGGCCCGCCGCGCGGGCCTGCTGCCCTGACGACGACCGGCGCGTCAGACGGTCTCGACCTCGGGCTCCGGCGCGGGGTCGGGTACCGGTGCCGGCCAGAGCTGATCGAGCAGCTGGCCCACCCACGCGATGAGGCCGGCATCCGGCAGCGTCTCGCCCCCGGCCACCGGCAACGGTACGACCAGCGCCTCGCCCGACGCGACCAGCTTCGCCTTCGGGTGCAGCCGCTGCAGGCGTACGCGCATCGAGTCGGGCAGCTGTGCCGGGGCGATGCGCAGGTTGGGCCCCATGGCCACGACGTCGGAGAGGCCCGCGCGCGCGGCGCGCCGCCGCAGCCGGGCCACCGCGACGAGGCCCTCGACCTCGGCGGGCGGCTCGCCGTAGCGGTCGCGCAGCTCGTCGACGACCAGGTCGATCGCGTCTGCCTTGGCTGCTGCCCCGGCGGCGGCAGACAGCTTCTGATAGGCCTCCAGGCGCAGTCGTTCGCTGTCGATGTACGTCTCGGAGATGCGCGCCTGCACCGGCAGCTCCACGCGCAGCTCGGCCGGGCCTTCGACCTCGTCGCCGCGGAAGGTCGCCACGGCCTCACCGATCATGCGCAGGTACAGGTCGAAGCCGACGCCGGCGATGTGCCCGGCCTGCTCGGCGCCGAGCAGGTTTCCCGCGCCGCGGATCTCGAGGTCCTTCAGGGCGACCTGCATGCCCGAGCCGAGGTCGTTGTTCACCGCGATGGTCTCGAGCCGGTCGGCCGCCGTCTCGGACAGGGGCTTCTGGTCGTCGTAGAGGAAGTAGGCGTACGCCCGCTCCCGGCCGCGCCCCACTCGCCCGCGCAGCTGATGCAGCTGCGACAGGCCGTACTTGTCGGCGCGGTCGATGATGATCGTGTTGGCGTTGGAGATGTCCAGACCCGTCTCGACGATCGTCGTGCTCACGAGCACATCGGCCCGCCGCTCCCAGAAGTCGTCGACGACCTGCTCCAGCGCGTGCTCCCCCATCTGGCCGTGCGCAACGGCGATGCGGGCCTCGGGCACGAGCTCGGCCAGCTCGGCGGCGACCCGCTGGATGGACTTCACCCGGTTGTGCACGAAGAACACCTGGCCCTCGCGCAGCAGCTCACGGCGGATCGCGGCGGCGATCTGCTTGTCGTTGCGCGCCCCGACGAAGGTGAGGATCGGATGCCTGTCCTCGGGCGGGGTCTGCAGGGTCGACATCTCGCGGATCCCCGTGACCGCCATCTCCAGCGTGCGGGGAATGGGCGTCGCGCTCATCGCGAGGATGTCGACGTTGGTCTTCAGCTTCTTGAGCGCGTCCTTGTGCTCGACGCCGAAGCGCTGCTCCTCGTCGATGATCATGAGCCCGAGGCTCTTGAAGCGCACCTTCTCGGTGAGGATGCGGTGCGTGCCGATCACCATGTCGACGGTGCCGTCGGCCAGCCCCGCCAGGGTCGCCTGCGCCTCTCTGTCGCTCTGGAAGCGCGACAGCGCCCGCACCTGCACGGGGAAACCGGCGAACCTCTCGGTGACCGTCTCGAGGTGCTGCTTGACCAGCAGTGTCGTCGGCACGAGCATCGCGACCTGCGTGCCGTCCTGGATCGCCTTGAACGCCGCCCGCACCGCCACCTCGGTCTTGCCGAAGCCGACGTCGCCCGACAGCAGCCGGTCCATCGGAATCGGCCGCTCCATGTCGGCCTTGATCTCGTCGATCGTCTGCAGCTGGTCGGGGGTCTCGGCGAACGGGAACGCCTCTTCCAACTCGCGCTGCCACGGCGTGTCGGGTCCGAAAGCGTGTCCCTTGGCGGCCATGCGGGCCGAGTAGAGCTTGACCAGCTCGACGGCGATGTCGCGCACCGCCTTGCGCGCCCTGCCCTTCGCAGCCGCCCAGTCGCTGCCGCCCATCTTCGACAGCGTGGGCGCCTCGCCGCCGACGTACCGCGACAGCAGGTCGAGCTGGTCGGTGGGCACGTAGAGCTTGTCGCCGGGGTACCCGCGCCGGGACGGCGCGTACTCGAGCACGAGATACTCGCGCATGCTCTTGACCGGGTTGCGCCCGCCGCTGGAGACTTCGCGCTGGGTCAGCTCGACGAACCGGCCGATGCCGTGCGTGGCATGCACGACGACGTCGCCGGGTGTCAGTTGCAAGGGGTCCACGACGTTGCGTCGCCGTGACGCGAGCTTGCGCACCACCCGCTGGTCGCCGCCGATCGTGCGCCCGTAGAACTCGCTCTCGGTGAGCACGGCGAGCCGGGCGTCCGGCGCCTCGAACCCGCTCTCGAGGGTCGCAGCGACCACCAGCGCCACCCCGGGCTCGGGCGGTTCGCGCACGTCGTCCACACGCCGTGCGGCGATGCCGCGATCGGTGAGCACGTCGCGGGCACGGTCGGCGAGACCGATGCCGGATGCGGCGACGACCACGCTCCAGCCGCCCGACAGCTGCTCGGCGACGTGCGCCGTCGCGCCGTCGATGTTTCCCTGGAAGGAGGGGACGGATGCCGCTGCCACCCGCGTGACCGCATCGTCGCCGGCGTCGAAGGTGCTGATGCTCCACCACACGCCTTCGCGGGCGGCGGAGGTCTCGCGCAGCTGCGCGAGCGTGAGGAAGTCGCCGGTGCGGCGCGCATCGTCCGCCGGGGCGCCCAGCAGCGCTGTCGGGTCGATCGGCGCATCGGCGCCCGAGGTGGCAGCACTCCACGCCGCATCGAGGAACTCGCGGTTGGTCTCGGACAGGCTGATCGC
Source organism: Microbacterium sp. (assembly GCF_047971895.1). GTDB lineage: Bacteria > Actinomycetota > Actinomycetes > Actinomycetales > Microbacteriaceae > Microbacterium. The sequence continues at coordinate 28,153 of NZ_JBKEAF010000048.1, read as the reverse complement.
ACGGGTCACGGCGCGCTCGGGGTCGAGCAGGGCGACCGCGGCGCCGAGCGGCAGATAGTCGACGAGCGAGACCACCCGGTCGACCAGCAGCGGGGTGAGCGACTCCATTCCCTCGACCGGAATACCCTCGGCCATCTTCTCGAGCATGCCGCGGATGCCGGGCAGGCCGGCGGCGAGTGCGCGGGCACGGGCGCGCACCGCATCCGTCAGCAGCAGTTCTCTGCTCGCCACCAGCTCGATCTCGGGCACGTCGCCGGGCAGCGAACGCTGGTCTGCCACCGAGAACGAGCGGATCTGATCGATCTCGTCGCCGAAGAACTCGACCCGGTACGGGTGGTCGGCCACGGGCGGAAAGACGTCGAGGATGCCGCCGCGCACCGCGAACTCGCCACGCCGCGACACCATGTCGACCCGCAGGTACGCACGCTCGACGAGCCGAGTGACGACCTCGCTCAGCTCGTGACCGCGCGAGCCGACCGAGAGCACGATCGGCGCTGCGTCGACCAACCCCGCCGCCAGCGGCTGCAACGCGCTGCGTACCGACGCCGTCACGATGAGCGGCGCGGTACCGTCCCAGCGGGCGACCCGCCGCAGCACGTCGAGACGGCGGCCGACCGTCTCGGCACTCGGACTCAGGCGCTCGTGCGGCAGCGTCTCCCACGCCGGGAAGTGCAGCACGGTCGCCCCGGGGACGAGAGCTTCGAGCGCCGGACCGATGGAGTCGGTGCGCCGGCCGGTCGGGGCGACGACCAGCAGCACCGGCGCGGCGCCACGGTGTGCACGGCGATCGAGCAGCGCGGCCAGCGCAGGGGCAGCCATGCCCTGCACCATCGAGAGCTCGGCATCGACGGAGGCCGCGGCCAGCGCGGACTGCAGGGTCTCGGCCTGCGCGAGGGCGCGCGCGATCCCGGAAACTGTCACCGCACGAGTCTACGATGGACCCGTGAGCGACCCCCAGCACGTACCGCCGGTTCCGCAGCCCACGGCGCCTCCGGTCGCACCGTACAGCGGGCCATACGCGCCAGAGCCCCCGCGGGCGCCAGAGCCCCAGTCGGCTCCCTACCAGGCCCCGTATCAGGCGCCTGTGCACCCGCAATACGCCGCAGCCATCACGTCGGGGCCCGCGCCCCGGCGCAGCCCCACGCTCGGCGTCGTGGCACTGATCGCCGCAGGGCTCGCCGCGGTGACGCCCGTCGTCGCGGCGATCGCGATGTTCGAGGTCGGGGTGGGCATCGACCCCGAGCTGACCCGCATGACCGCCGGCGACCCGTTCCGTCTGGCGATCCTCACGCCCGTGCGCGGCTGGGTGCTCGCCGCCGAGCTGTCGTTCTGGGCTGGCACGCTGCTGGGCGTGTGGGCGTTCGTGCAGGGCATCGTCGCCACGGTGCGGAACCGCGGTCGCATCGCGGCGATCGTCGCGATCGTGCTGGCCGTCATCACACCGATGGTCTTCGCCGTCGCTGCGCTCATGGCGCTCAGCACCGGGGTCGGCACGGCCGGCTCTTCCGGCATGTACCCGGGTACCTGACGCGATGCCATGCCTCTACGCGCGCGGGGCGTGGTGCTTCTGCTGAGCGGCGAGCAGCCCGTCGGCGACGAGCAGCTCGACCGCGTCGGCGGCATCGGCGAGAACGAGCGGAAGCCGTGCGCGCTCGGCGGCCCCGAACGGGTCGAGCACCCAGTCCGCGGCGTCCTGGCGCCCCGGAGGGCGCCCGACGCCCACCCGCACACGCGGGAAGTCGGGTGTGCCCAGTGCCTTCGCGACGTCACGCACGCCGTTGTGCCCGCCGTGCCCGCCGCCGGACTTGAGCCGGACTGTGTCGAACGGGATATCGAGCTCGTCGTGCACCACGACGACACGTGACGGGTCGACGCCGTAGTAGCGGGCGAGCCCGGAGACCGGGCCGCCCGAGACGTTCATGAACGAGTTCGGCTTCGCGAGGACCAGCTTCGGCCCACCCGGGCGCAGCCACGTCTCGGCGACCCGTGCGTTCGCCTTGTGCGAGGCGAATCGCTCGCCGCGCCGTTCGGCCAGTTCGTCGAGGACGAGCTGGCCGACGTTGTGCCGGGTCAGCTCATAGTGCGGACCGGGGTTTCCCAGCCCGACCGCGAGCCAGGTCTCCGCCATCGCCGGGGGCAGTCGCCTTACTCGGCGGCCGCCTCGACGGACTCTGCCGACTGCTCGGCAGCCTCGGCGGCGTCGTCGTCGGCGATCTCCTCTTCGGCCTCGACGGTTGCCGCGGGAACCGAGATCGCGACGATCAGCAGGTCGCGCTCGTCGAGCAGGGCCGCACCCTTGGGCAGCGTGAGGTCGCCCGCCGTGAGGTGCGCACCGTCCTCCAGACCGTCGATGTCCACCTCGACGTGCTCGGGAATGTGTGTGGCCTCGACCTCGAGGCGCACGGTGGTGTTGTCGAGCGTGGCGATCGTGCCCGAGAAGGACTCGCCGATCATGACCACGGGGACCTCGACCTGCACCTTCTCGCCCTTCTGCACGACGATCAGGTCGATGTGCTCGATGATCTGATGCACCGGGTCGCGCTGCACGTCCTTGACGAGCGCCAGCTGCTGCGTGCCGTCGACGTCGAGCTCGAGCACCGCGTTGGCGCGGCGCACGAGCAGGCCCACCTGGTGGCCGGGCAGGGCGACGTGAACCGGCTCGGTGCCGTGGCCGTAGATGACGGCGGGGATCTGGCCGGCGGCGCGCAGACGGCGGGCGAAGCCCTTGCCGAACTGCTCGCGGGTCTCTGCGTGGACCTTGGTGTCGGTCGACATGTTGTTCTCCTTGCGGGCGCCTGCGATCGGCGGGGCCCTGTATCGGTGGTCTGTAGGTTTCGACTCGAACGCGCACGCGTGAGGAAAGCCGTGAAGCCTGCCGACCGCGTCGATCACGGATGCCCAAGGCATCCCTCGCCGAAGTTCGTCTCACCAGTCTACCAGCGGCCCCGCTACGATGAATACGCACTCGTTCCGCGCATCGGAGGACCCCATGGACTACGGCTTCTACTCCCACATCGTGCTGTGGGTCATCGCCGCACTCGGCGTCGTCGGCACTGTCGGGGCCGTGCTCTCGCTCTGGTTCCTGGGGCGCGACGCCTACCGCAAGGACTGACGCCCGCGCGGCTCGTGCGCAGACTCTAGGCTGGTGGCGACCCTGACACACGCGGTACGAGGAGTGCGCATGACCGAGGCAACGGCGAACATCGGCGTCATCGGGCTAGCGGTGATGGGCTCGAACCTGGCCCGTAACCTGGCCAGTCGCGAAGGGAACACCGTGGCGGTGTACAACCGCACGTCATCCCGCACCGATGAGGTCGTCGCCGAGCACCCCGAGGCCGGTTTCGTCCCGGCGTCGACCTATGCGGAGCTCGCGGCGGTGCTGCAACGGCCGCGCACCGCGATCATCATGGTCAAGGCAGGCGGTCCGACCGATGCCGTCATCGACGAACTGGTGCGCGTATTCGAGCCGGGCGACATCATCGTCGATGGCGGCAACGCGCTGTTCACCGATACCGTCCGGCGCGAGAAGGCCGTGCGCGAGACGGGCATCAACTTCGTCGGTATGGGCGTCTCCGGCGGCGAGGAGGGCGCACTGCTCGGCCCATCACTCATGCCAGGCGGATCCGACGAGTCGTGGGCCACGCTCGGCCCGATCCTGCGCTCGATCGCCGCGGTCGCCGAGGGCGAGCCCTGCGTCACGCACGTCGGGCACGATGGTGCCGGGCACTTCGTGAAGATGGTGCACAACGGCATCGAGTACGCCGATATGCAGCTGATCGCCGAGGCGTACGACCTCATCCGCCGCGGCACGGGCAAGAGCCCGACCGAGATCGCCGAGGTCTTCGCGGAGTGGAACCGCGGTGAGCTCGAGTCGTATCTTATCGAGATCACGGCGGAGGTGCTGCGGCAGGTGGATGCCTCGACCGGCACACCGCTCGTGGACGTCATCGTCGACGAGGCCGGCGCCAAGGGCACCGGCGGCTGGACCGTGCAGACGGCGATCGACCTCGGTGTTCCGGTTTCGGGAATCGCCGAAGCGGTGTTCGCGCGTTCGCTGTCGAGCCATCCCGAGCAGCGTGCAGTGTCGCACGAGCTTCCGGGTCCCTCGACGGGCTCGGGAAGCGGAACCCGTTCGGCCGACTTCCATGTCTCCGACCACGACGAGTTCATCGAGCTCGTCCGTCAGGCGCTCTACGCCTCAAAGATCGTCGCCTATTCGCAGGGCTTCGACGAGATCCGCGCCGGGGCGCAGCAGTACGGCTGGGACATCGATCTGGGAGCGATCTCGAAGATCTGGCGCGGCGGATGCATCATCCGTGCGCAGTTCCTCAACCGCATCGCCGACGCGTATGCGGCCGAGCCCGACCTGCCCGTGCTGCTGACCGCGCCGTACTTCGTCGACGCGCTCGCGCGCGCACAGGGGGCATGGCGCCACGTCGTGGCAACGGCGGCGACCGCCGGCATCCCCTCCCCGGCCTTCTCGTCGTCGCTCGCCTACTACGACGGGCTGCGCGCCGACCGGCTGCCCGCCGCCCTGATCCAGGGGCAGCGCGACTTCTTCGGCGCCCACACCTACCGGCGGCTCGACACGCCCGGCATGTTCCACACGCTGTGGTCCGGCGACCGCACCGAGGTCGAGATCACCGACTGAGGGCTCACAGAAGACACATAGCCACTTCCATAGGAAGTTCATAGAACACGGCGCACAATGGGGGCATGACCGCTGCCGAGTCCGAGCTGCGCCGCCCCGACGGAAGTGCGCTGCGCGTGCTCGTCGTCGACGACGAGCAGATGCTCACCGACCTGCTCTCGATGGCACTGCGCATGGAGGGGTGGGAGGTGCGCGCCGCCGGCTCCGGTCTGGAGGCCCTGCAGAGCGCGCGCGACTTCGACCCCGACGCGATGGTGCTTGACGTCATGATGCCCGACCTCGATGGCATGGCGGTGCTGCAGCGGCTGCGGCAGTCCGGCAACGACGTGCCCGTGCTCTTCCTCACCGCGAAGGATGGCGTCGCCGACCGCATCGCCGGACTGACCGCGGGCGGCGACGACTATGTCACCAAGCCGTTCAGTCTGGAAGAGGTCGTGGCGCGGCTGCGCGGCCTCATGCGGCGTGCCGGCAATGCCTATGCCAGCGAGGCGGATCCCGTGCTGAGGGTGGGAGATCTGTCCCTCAACGAGGACTCCCACGAGGTGCAGCGCGCCGGCACCGACATCGAACTGACCGCGACCGAGTTCGAGTTGCTGCGCTACCTGATGCGCAACCAGCGCCGCGTCGTGTCGAAGGCGCAGATCCTCGATCGGGTGTGGAGCTACGACTTCGGCGGGCGCTCGAGCATCGTCGAACTGTACATCTCGTATCTGCGCAAGAAGATCGACCACGGCCGCAGCCCGCTCATCCACACGGTGCGCGGCGTCGGGTACATGATCAAGGCGGCGCAGTGACCCGACGACCGGTGTCGCTGCAGGCCCGGTTGATCATGATCGTGATCGGCATCGTCGCACTGCTTCTCGTCATCGTTGCCGCAGCCACCAGCACCATACTCGGTACGGTGCTCAAGCAGGGGCTGGACGCCGAGATCGCCACGACCACACGCTCGGTGCAGCTGTTCCAGCCCGGATTCCCGCCCCAGGCGCTGTCCGCCGAGGAGACCCTCGCGCACAGCCGGGCGCGCTACGGGTTCCTGCTGATACTGCGCAGTGCCGACGGCGAGGTCAGCGGCGCGGTCGTCGACGACAACGGCGCCGCGCGGTCGCTGACCGAGGAGCAGACCGAGCAATTGCTGCACGCTATGCGCCAAGGCAGCAGCGACGTGACCCTCGACGGCCTCGGCGCGTACCGCATCACCCCGGTGGCGTGGCCGTCGGCACTCACCAGCGGCATCGCGGGGCTGCCTCTCGCCGAGGTCAACGCCACGATCGGCGCCATGCTGCTGACCATCGCCCTGGTCACCGCCGCCGGACTCGTCGTGCTCGCGGGGGCGATCGTCATCGTGATCCGCCTGGGTCTGGCGCCGCTGCGGTCCGTCGCCGACACAGCCACCCGCGTCGCCGCACTGCCGCTGGACCAGGGCGCGGTGTCGATCGCCGAACGGGTGCCGCCCACCGAAGCGGATGACCGAACCGAGATCGGGCGCGTCGGCGCAGCGCTCAACACGCTGCTCGACCACGTGGACAGCTCGCTGGAGGCGCGACAGCGCAACGAGGAGCGGATGCGACGGTTCGTCGCCGATGCGAGCCACGAACTGCGTACCCCGCTGGCGTCGATCCGGGGCTACTCCGAGCTGTCACTGCGCACCCTTCGACAGGCTCAGGGAGCGGGCGGACCCGCCCAGGGAGCCACGCACACCGAGTCGGCGCTGGACCGCATCCAGGCGCAGTCGGTGCGCATGACCCGACTCGTCGAAGACCTGCTGCTGCTGGCCCGTCTCGACGAGGGGCAGGAGCTCGTCTACAGCACAGTCGACCTTTCGCAGTTGGTCGTCGAAGCCGTCGCCGACGCGCGGGCCGCCGGCCCCGACCACGTGTGGCTGCTCGAGGTCGGCGACGATCCCGTGGTCGTCGCGGGCGACGCGGGGCGTCTGCACCAGGTCGTGGCGAACCTGCTGGCGAACGCCCGCACGCACACGCCCTCCGGCACGACAATCACCCTCGCCCTCGCCCGGGAGGGCGCAGACGCCGTCGTGCGAGTGCACGACGACGGGCCGGGCATCGATCCCGAACTGGCCGGCGAGCTGTTCGAGCGGTTCGCGCGCGGCGACCGCTCCCGCGCTCGCCAGACCGGGGGCACAGGCCTCGGCCTGTCGATCGTGAAGGCCATCGTCGACGGCCACCGCGGCACGGTCGTCGTCGACAGCTCACCCGGAAGCACGACCTTCACGGTGCGTCTTCCCGCCCGCCCGGCTGACCCGGTGACGGAGCCCGCCGACGACCGGGTTCAGTAACCCGAGAACGCGTCGGTGGTCACCGAACGTGCCTTCGCGAGCGCCGGCGCCAGGTCGGCGATGAGGCCCGCCGGCCCGGAGATGTACGCATGCCGCGCGGCGATGTCGGACACGACCTCGGCGAGACCGTTCGCATCCAGCCGCACCCCGCGCGCCCACATCCAGTGCCGGGGAAGGTCGGCGGGGCGGTTGCGGGTGAAAACGAGGACGGGAACCCCGGATGCCTCCAGCTCGTCGCGGAACGCGAGCTCCGAGGCATCCGAAGCCACATAGACGAGCACGACGTCACGGTCCTCCCCCGCCAGTCGCATCTGCCGCAGCTGCGACACGAACGGTGTCACCCCGATGCCGGCCGCGACCATGAGCACCGGCGCACCCTCGCGGCGGGGAAGCACGAAGTCGCCCCACACGCCGGTGACGGCCAGTGGATCGCCGGGGCGCACCGCCGCCAGCGCCTTCTTGTAGCTCGACGGCTTGGCACCGCCGCCCACCCGGAACGCGATGGAGATCTCAGGCAGGTCCTCGGGCGCCGACGCGATGCTGAACTCGCGGCGCGTGCCACGCGCGTCGGGGTGGGTGTGCGGCACGTCCAGCTCGAGGTACTGCCCGGGCACGAAGCGCACACGGCGGGTGGCGCGGAAGGTGAGCTGCTGCACGGTGCCGGTCACCGCTGTGCGATCGACCAGCGCGACCCGCACGGCACCCCGCACGGCGAACGCGAAGGCGAGCAGGTTGCCGATCAGCAGCGCCCGCTCCTGCCCCAGGGTGAGCACCCCGACATCGATCGGCCATCCGACGAGCACCCCGACGACCCCCGCCACCCAGAACTGCTGCCACCGCCGCGGCGGCTGCGTCAGCGGCTCGGACAGCATGAACGCGCCGAGGAAGAGCACCGGAGACCACCACAGCGCGAAGCCGAGCACCTCCCACGGGTCCACCGGGAGTCCGACCGCATCCAACTGCGCGGCCATCCGGAACACCCCCACGGCCACCGCGATCACGACGAAGACCCCGATGACGCGCAGCCTCTCGGTGCGCCACAGCACGATCAGGCCGGCGATGAGCACGGGGGCCGCCATGATCGGTGAGCCCACCCACCAGACCGGCGAGCCCAGGGCCGGCCAGGCCAGGCTCACCAGCGCGAGCACGGTCGCCCCGACGGCGGCGGGGTTGAAGATGTGACGCCCGCGCCACGCGAGCACGTACTTCGACAACGACGCCGTCAGCGCAGCGACGGCAAGGCCCACGAGCGCCCACGGATCGAGCGCGGGTTGCAGCACGAACAGCAGGATGTGACCGGTGATGATCGACGACTCGTAGCGATGCGGCAGATGTAGCAGCCGCTGGATGACGGCGTCGACCCCGACCCCGACGCCGACCAGCACGGCGAGCGTGACCACGATCGCGAGCGGGCCGGGCACGACCAGTCCGAACAGCGACAGGACGAAGGCGATCGCGGCGAGCGAGGCCAGCGTGAGCAGCGTCAGTCGGTACATCGACACCTGGCCCAGGACCTGCAGAACGCGATTCCACACGGCGTTGGCCGATGCACTCATAGTCATGCGTCTACGCTAACCCGGCGTGAACAGCTCGGCCGGACACTGCGGGGAGTGCTCGACGCGGCCGTCCAACAGCATCCGCACCCACTCGATGCCCTCGTCGTGGGCGAGCCGCGCACCGCCGTCGAAGAACAGCGCGGTGGCGATCGCGCGGGCCGGATCGTACGGATGCTCCAGTGCCACCCGCACGACCGACCCGCGTACGACCAGGTCGCCGCCGGCGTCGACCACGACGTCGCCCTCCGTCCACTGCGACACGACGTCGAGCACCCGGTCGACCAGGCGGCCTTTGCCGAGCGCTCCGACATCGATCAGTGCGGGCTCGGCGAGCGCGATGCGATCGTCGGCCCAGGCCAACCGCTCGCGCCAGTCGCGCGGAGCGGGCAGCGGCCCGTCGGCAGGCCGCAGCGAGTAGTCGGCGTCGTAGCCCAGACGCTCCAGCGACGAACCGATCAGCGGGTTGACCGCACCGTCCGTCGCCTCCGACAGTGCGAGATACGCATCGAGCATGTCGGCGGCATCCACCGGCGCGTGCACCACACCCGCCCCACGGGCGAGCGCACGGACGAGCGAGTCGTCGCGGAAGCGCGACCAGTCCCCGTCGAACGCGGCGATGAGCGCGGCGACGGCCTGCCGTGCGGGTACGGTGAGCTGCGCCGACGTCTCGATCTCCCAGATCGTGCCGATCGCGTCGAAACGCCACACCGGCTACGCCGCCGCCTGCTGCTTGATCTGCTCGATCGCGGCGTTGAAACCACCGCTGGTCAGCGACGACCCGGCCACACGGCTGACGTCGAGCTCGTCGATGTCGCGCCCGACGATCTCCTCAGCGATACCGCCGATGAACCGGCCCTGGTACTGCGCCGATTCGGGCTTCTGCGGGTCGCCGACCACCGTGACCTCGGTGACCCTGTCGTCCTGCAGCGTGACGGTCACCTGGATCGTCTCGACGGACTCGGGTGTGGCATAGCTGCCTTCGGCGGTGTAGCTGCCGTCGGTGTACGGACCGGCGTCGACCTTCTCGCCGTCGGCGTCGACCACGGCACCGCAGCCGGCCAGTGCCAGCAGACCGGCGACGCTGGCCAGCGCCACTCCGGCGCGGGCGGGGCGGGTCACAGTGGTGCGGATCATTCGTCGCCTCCGGTTCGTCCAGCCCACAGGCTAGACACGCAGCCCTCGACGGGGCTATGCCGGGACTATGCGTCTGCTGTGGAACTCGGTGGCACAAACCTAGGCGGCGCCGTCGAACATGCTGGTGACCGAGCCATCCTCGAAGACCTCTTTGATGGCGCGGGCCAGCAGCGGAGCGATGGGCAGCACCGTCAGCGCTGGGAAGCGCTTGTCGTCGGGCAGCGGCACAGTGTCGGTGACCACGACCTCGTCGATCGACGGATCCTGCAGGCGAGCGGTCGCCGGGTCGCTGAAGATCGCGTGGGTCGCCGCGACGATGACCCGCTCGGCCCCGTTCGCCTTGAGCGCCTGGGCCGCCTTCATGATGGTGCCGCCGGTGTCGATCATGTCGTCGACGAGGAGGCACACCCGGCCGTCGACGTGGCCGACGATCTCATTGACCGTCACCTGGTTCGCGACGTTCGGATCGCGGCGCTTGTGGATGATCGCCAGCGGCGCATGCAGGCTGTCGGACCACTGGTCGGCGACCCGCACCCGGCCGGTGTCGGGCGAGACGACCGTGAGCTTCTCGCGGTCCTCGGCGCTCAGCGTGTTCTGGAAGTACTCCAGCAGCACGGGCTTGGCGAACAGGTGGTCGACCGGACCGTCGAAGAAGCCCTGGATCTGCGCGGCGTGCAGGTCGACGCTCATGACGCGGTCGGCACCGGCGGTCTTGAGCAGGTCGGCGACCAGGCGTGCGCTGACCGGTTCGCGACCCCGGCCCTTCTTGTCCTGCCGCGAGTAGGGGAAGTAGGGTGCGACCACGGTGATGCGCTTCGCCGATGCGCGCTTGGCCGCGTCGATCATGATGAGCAGTTCCATCATCCACTCGTTCACCGGCGGGCCGAAGGACTGGATGAGGAAGATGTCGCAGCCGCGCACCGATACCTCGAAGCGGGTGAGGATCTCGCCCGACGCGAACGTGCGGTACTCGGTGGGCACCGGCTCTGTGCCGAGGGCTTCGGCCACCTCGTTGGCGAGGGCCGGATGCGACCTGCCCGACGCGACGACGAGCCGCTTCTTCGTCTTGGCGATCAGCCCGGGGGCCGTGCCGTTCATGCGGTCGAGGTCAGTCCTCTTCTTCTTGCCCACCCTCGTTCGCCCTCTCCGCCGCTTCCGCGGCGGCTGTGCCCGGACGGCTGCGCCCGACCCAGCCCTCGATGTTGCGCTGCGGGGCCGCCAGCAGTGCCAGCGCTCCCGGGGGGACGTCCTTGCGGACCACCGTTCCTGCGCCCGTGTAGGCCCCGTCTCCGATCCTAACGGGAGCGACGAACACGTTGTGTGCGCCGGTCTTGGCATAGTCGCCCACCACGGTCCGGTGCTTGTTCACGCCGTCGTAGTTGGCGGTGATGGTTCCCGCGCCGATGTTCGCGCCGACGCCGACCTCGGCGTCCCCGAGGTAGATGAAGTGCGGAACCTTGGTGCCCTCGCCGACCTGCGCGTTCTTGGTCTCGACGAATGCGCCCAGCTTCACGTCGGCGGCCAGCACGGTGCCGGGCCGCAGGTGCGCGAAGGGACCGACCGCGACTCTGGCGCCGATGACGGCGAGGTTCGCCTCGGTGCGTCGCACGACGGCGTCCTCGCCTACTTCGCAGTCGGTGAGGGTCGTATCGGGGCCGATCGTGGCGCCGGTGGCGACCGCCGTCGCGCGCAGCAGCTGCGTGTTCGGCAGGATCGTGACATCCGGTGCAAGTGTCACCGTCTCGTCGATCCAGGTCGTCGCCGGGTCCGTCACGGTCACGCCCTCGCGCTGCCAGCGGCGCACGATGCGCTCGTTCAGGATGCCGGCTGCCTCTGCCAGCTGTACGCGGTCGTTCACACCCAGGGCCACCCGCGGGTCCGGTGCCGTCGCGGCGGCAACCGCCTCACCGGCTCGGCGCAGCAGCGCGATGACGTCCGTGAGGTAGCGCTCGCCCTGCGCGTTCGCGGTGTCGAGGCCCCCGATCTGTGCGCGCAGCTGGGTCGCGCGGAACACGTAGACCCCGGCGTTGATCTCATCGATCGCCGCCTCGTCGGGGGTGGCATCCTGCTGCTCGACGATGCGCTCGACCGACCCGTCGCCACCGCGCACGACACGGCCGTACCCCGTCGGGTCGGTCATGCGTGCGCTGAGCAGCGTCGCCGCCGCCCCCGAGGTCCGGTGCGTCTGCAGCAGCTCGGCGAGCTCGCCCGCCCGCAGCAGCGGCACGTCGCCGCTGAGCACCAGCACGTCGCCGCCGAACCCCACCGGCAACTGCTGCAGGGCGACCTCGACGGCGCGACCGGTGCCGGGGATGTCGTCCTGGTCGACGATCTCGAGGTCGGGGCCGCCGTCGTCGATCGCCTCGGCGACCCGGTCGCGCTCATGCCGCAGCACCACGCGGATGTACCCGGCCTCCAGGTCGCGCGCGGTCGAGAGCACATGCGAGACCAGCGGGCGCCCGGCGATCGGGTGTAGCACCTTCGGCAGGGCAGACTTCATGCGGGTGCCCTGCCCTGCCGCCAGGATGATGATGGCAAGTTGCGTGTCTGTCATGCTCCGCCGCCAGGATTCGAACCTGAACCTCACAGCTCCAAAGGCTGTCGTGCTGCCGTTACACTACGGCGGACCGCGAACCGAAACCTGCCGGGCCGCCCGTCAAGTCTGCCACGGCCCGTGCACGCACCCCGCGATAATGGGGAGCATGTCCCGAGCCAACGATGAGGTCGACCGAATCGTCGACGCGTGGGAGAACCAGCGTCCCGATCTCGACTTCGCGCCGCTGCAGGTGCTGTCGCGGGTCGACCGCCTGTCCCGGCTTCTCGACCGTGCCCGCCGCACGGCGTTCCGCCGCAGCGAGCTCGAGCCTTGGGAATGGGATGTGCTGTCGGCCCTGCGCCGCGCCGGCGAGCCCTACCGGCTGAGCCCGAAACAACTGCTGCAGCAGACGCTGGTCTCCAGCGGCACCATGACCAACCGGATCGACCGGCTCGTCGCGCGGCGGCTGGTGCGCCGCGAGAGCGACCCCGCCGACCGGCGCAGCATCAACGTCATCCTGAGCGATGACGGTCGCGTGCGGGTCGACGCAGCCATCACCCGTCTCGTCGATGCGGAGGCCGCGCTGCTGGCGACCCTCTCCGCCGGGGAGCGGGAGCGGCTGGCGGGCCTGCTGCGCAAGCTCAGCCTCGGCTTCGACTCCTGATCAGTCCAGCTCGGGTGGGCCACCGGCTGTCGGCGACGACGCCAGCCAGCCCACCTCGGGTCCGCGATCGAAGAGGTGGCGGAATGCGTAGATCAGCGGATGCCACCGGTCCGGCACCAGGTGGCCGTCGCGGTCGCGCAGCAGCCGCGGGTCGGCGTGCACCTTCACGACCTCCGCCTCGACCATGTCATAGCCGCCGCCGACGCCGGGAGTCATGCGACGCACCTTCGCCTCGAACTGCAGGCGGCACTCCTGCACACGCGGCGGTGCGACCAGGTCGGATGCCTGTGCCGTCAGGTGCGCGGCGCCGAACTTGTCGGGCTCGTACCGGTAGCGCCTCGCCTTGTGCAGCGGAACGGGATCGCGCCCTGTGAGACTCGACAGCCGCACAACCGCCTGCCAGCTGTCGGGCGAGGGGAAGTTCACCGTCAGCTCACCGCGGGCGTGCAGGTTGAGCGAGGTCTGACTGTCGGTCTCGATGCCCAGCACCAGCATGTTTCCGAGCGCGAAGTGCGACGACGCCGGCGACAGGTTCGGCGTTCCGTCGTCGTTGGTCGTGCCGATGAGGTAGGCCGGAGTCCCCACGTACAGCACGCTCGGATGCGCTTCGACGTGCGTCGGCGCGGGTGCGACCATGCCCGCGGGCGCCAGCCATCCACTCTCGGCGCGCTCGATCGCGATCGTCTCGACCACCGCGTCGTGATCTGCCGACGGCAGCGCACCGTAGATGCGGGCGCTCGAGCCGTCGGTCTCCACGGCGATGCCCTCGGTGCGCAGCACCTCGGCATCGAGCACGACGACGAGCAGCGGCAGCGTGAGATCGGCGTAGCGCGCGTCGAGCACCGACTGGATCGCCTCGGCCGCGCACGCCCGAATGTACCCGCCGTCCTCCCAGAGCGTGCCCCGCGTCGCCGCCTCGTACGAGCCGGCCGGGACGCTCATCTCCCAGTCGTCGGAGATCGCCACGTGATAGATGCGTTCGGCGCCCATGATTCCAACGTATCCCTCGCCGCGTAGGCTGGATGCGTGGCGCACCTGCTGGGCGGAGAGCATCTGCACGTCGAGTTCCCCGCGAAGGTCGTCCTCGACGACGTCACGGTGGGCATCGCCGACGGCGACCGCGTCGGCATCGTCGGCCGCAACGGGGACGGCAAGTCCACGCTCATGCGCGTGCTCACCGGCAGGGTCGGGCCGGATGCCGGCAGGGTCACCCGGCGCGGGGGTCTGCGCGTCGGCATGCTCGCGCAGGATGACGACCTGCCCGGCGACGGCACGGTGCAGAGCGTGGTCGTCGGCGACCGGCCCGAGCACGAATGGCTCGGCGACGCGCGCATCCGCGACGTGCTGGACGGGCTTCTCGGCGACCTCGACCTGACCATGCCGGTCGACGGCCTGTCGGGCGGCCAGCGACGTCGCGTGTCGCTGGCACGACTGCTCATCGGCGACTGGGACGTCGTCGCGCTCGACGAGCCGACGAACCACCTCGACGTCGAAGGCATCGCGTGGCTCGCCGCGCATCTGCGCGGGCGATGGGCCGCGGCATCCGGCGCTCTTCTGCTGGTGACGCACGACCGCTGGTTCCTCGACGCCGTGTGCACCCGCATGTGGGAGGTGCACGACGGCGAGGTCGAGCCCTTCGAGGGCGGCTACGCCGCGTATGTGCTGCAACGGGTGGAGCGGCAGCGCCAGGCCGCGGTCGCCGAAGAGAAGCGGCGCAACCTGCTGCGCAAGGAGCTGGCGTGGCTGCGTCGCGGTGCGCCCGCGCGCACATCGAAGCCGAAGTTCCGGCTGGATGCGGCAACCCAGCTGATCGAGGACGAGCCGCCGCCGCGCGACTCCGTCGAGCTGACGCAGCTGGCGACGGCCCGCCTGGGCAAGGACGTCGTCGATCTGCTGGACGCGGGAGTCTCATACGGCGACGTCGAGGTGCTGCGGGATGTGGAGTGGCGCATCGCACCCGGTGAGCGGACCGGGATCCTCGGCCCGAACGGCGCCGGCAAGTCGACCCTGCTCGGGCTCGTGGCCGGCACGGTCGAACCGACCGCGGGCCGTGTGAAGCGCGGAAAGACCGTGCGCGTCGCCACGCTCAGCCAGCGGCTCACCGAGCTCGACGAGGTCGAGCACCTGCGGGTGCGCGAGGTGCTGGCACAGCAGAAGACCTCCTACGTCGCCGGCGGCAAGGAGCTCACCCCCGCGCAGCTGCTGGAGCGGCTCGGCTTCCGCTCCTCGGAGCTGTCGACCCCGGTGCGCGATCTGTCGGGCGGCCAGAAGCGACGGCTGCAGCTGCTGCTCGTACTGCTGGGCGAGCCGAATGTGCTCATTCTGGACGAGCCGAGCAACGATCTCGACACCGATATACTCGCCGCGCTCGAGGACCTGCTCGACTCATGGCCCGGGACGCTGCTTGTCGTCTCGCACGACCGATACCTGCTCGAACGGGTCACCGACCAGCAGTACGGCATCTTCGACCGGCACCTGCGGCACCTGCCCGGCGGGGTGGACGAGTACCTGCGGCTGCGCGCTCACGCGCCCCGACAGCCGTCGGCCTCCCCCGCCGTCGTGCCCTCGCCTGCCACCGCGCTCTCCGGGGCCGACCGGCGCGCGGCGGAGAAAGAGCTGGCCGCGATAGACCGCAAGCTCGAGAAGCTCGCCGCGCGCGTCGCGGATCTGGACGTGCAGCTGGCGGAGTCGCACGACGACTACGAGCGGCTGCTCGCGCTGCAGTCCGAGCGCGACGCGGTCTCGGCCGAGATGACCCAACTCGAGGATCGCTGGCTGGAACTCGGCGAGGCACTCGACTGAACGCCCCGCCGAGGCACACTCGGCTCAGACCGGTTCAGCCGATTCAGCTCAGACCGTTGTCGGCCAGCCACTGCGCCGCGATGTCGGCCGACGATCTCTTGTCGACCGTGCTCTGCACGTTCAGGGCGACCAGGCTCTCAGCGGTCAGCTTCGCCTGCACCGCGTTGATGACATCGGCGATCTCGTCGGCGACTCCCACGTTCACGAGCGGGACGACGTTCGAGGCGAGGAAGAGGCCCTTCGGGTCCTCCAGCACCGTGAGCGCGTCGGTCTCGATGCGCGGATCGGCCGTGTACACGTTGGCGAGATTCACCGTGCCGGCGACGAGCTCCTCGACTGTCGTATCGCCGGTGCCCTTGAACTCGACTTCGACGCCGTACACGTCCTTGAGCCCGATGGGGCCGTACGGGCGCTCGGCGAGCTCGGGCGGACCGCCCAGCACGAGGGTCTCGTCGACGTCCGCCAGGTCGGCGATCGTCGTGAGCCCGTGCGCGTCGGCGAAGGCGCTGGTCACCGTGTACGAATCCTGGTCGCTGGCCTGGGCTTGGTCGAGGACGGTGAGGTTCTCGGGCAGCGCCTCGGCCAGTGCCGCGTACACGTCGTCTGACGTGCGCGCCTCCGTCTCCGGGTCGAAGAACTGCAGCACGTTGCCCGTGTACTCGGGGAACAGGGTCACCTCGCCGCTCTCGATGGCCGGGACATAGGCGTCGCGCTGCCCGATCTGGAACGAGCGCTCGACCGTGAACCCGGCACCCTCGAGCGCCTGGGCATAGATCTCGGCGATGATCTCGTTCGAGTAGTACGACTGCGATCCGACGACGATGGTGTCGGTCTCGGTGCCGGGCCCAGCCGTCTCGGGCTCGAGCGGGTTGCTCGACGCGCACCCGGCGAGGGTGAACGCGCCTATCACAGCCGCGGCGGCGACCGCGACGATTCTTCTGCGTGCTGTGAACATGGGATCTCCTTCTCGTGGGACAGGTGTGGGAACTCAGGTGGCCGGCTGGGCGACAGCCGACCCGGTCTCGAGGGTCTGGGCCGCGACACGGATGCCACGGGACACGACGAGGCGCTGTGCGATCGCGAACAGCCCGTCGAGGGCGAGGGCCAGCGCGGCGACGAGGATCGCCCCGCCGAGCACCATGGCGAAGTTGCGCAGCGGGATACCGGCGATGATGTAAAGGCCGAGACCTCCGAGGTCGACATAGGCGGCGATCGTCACCGTGGCGACGACCTGCAGGGTGGCGGCGCGCAGCCCGGCCACCAGCAGCGGCAGGCCGAGCGGCACCTCGATGCGCCACAGCACCTGCCAGCCGGTCATCCCCATCGCCCGGCCCGCGTCGATCACCGAGCGGTCGACGGCCTCGAACCCGCTGTATGCACCGGCGAGGATCGACGGGATGCCGAGCAGCACGAACGTGATGATCGCAGCCTCGGGCTTGTGCAGCACACCGATGAGAAGGACCAGCAGCACCAGCAGTCCGAAAGACGGGATGGCGCGCGCGGCACCCGACAGGGCCACGGCGATGTCACGCCCCCGGCCGGTGTGGCCGATCGCCCACCCGATCGGGATGGCGATGACGGCGGCGATCAGCACAGAGACGAGGGTGAACAGGAGATGCTCGCCGAAGGCCACCGGAATGGAGGCGTACGCCCCGGTATCGCCCGAGAAGATCCAGGCGAAGGCGTCGATGATGAAGTTCATGGCGCCGCCCCGACCTCGAGCGCGACCTTCAGCCGCCGGCTCCCCCGCGCACTCCTGTGCGCCCACGGCATCAGCAGTCGCCCGAGCAGCACGAGGAGCAGGTCGATCACCACGGCGAGGATCACCACGGCGACCAGGCCGGCGAACACCTCTTCGAGGATCCTGCGCTGCAGACCGTTCGTGAACAGGTAGCCCAGGTTGGTGATCCCGACCAGGATGCCGACAGTCGCAAGCGCGATCGTGCTGACCGCCGTGACGCGCAGCCCCGCCAGGAGCACGGGACCGGACAGCGGCAGGTCCACGGCCCAGAATCGCCGGAACCCCCCGTAACCCATTGCCGTGGCGGCGAGGCGCGCCTCCGGGCTGACCGCGTCGAGACCGTCAGCCACGCTGCGCACCATGAGCGCCACGCCGTAGAGCGTGAGCGCGACGATGAGGTTCACGTCGCTCGTGTAGCCGGTCCCGAGGAAGACCGGCAGCAGGGCGAGGAGCGCCAGCGACGGGATCGTGTACAGCAGCCCCGTGACCGTGATCACGGTGCCGCGCACGAGTCGGTAGCGCCATGCCACCCAGCCGAGGGGGATCGCCAGGACGATCGAGAGCACGATCGCGATCGCGCTCTGCCGCAGATGCACCAGCGTGAGTTCGCCGATGAGGCCGAGGTTCTCGAGAACCCAGGTCACGTTCCGCGCTCCGGCCCGTCGACGAGGGCCCCCTGCGTGCGCCCCTCCGCGTCGACCACGACAGTGCCGCGCGGCGTCTCCTTCAGCCGCAGCGCGCGCTTGCCCTTCTCGGCCCCGATGAAGCTCGCGACGAAGTCGTCGGCCGGGTTCTCGATGATCTCGCTGGGGCTGCCGACCTGGGCGATGTGCGCGCCCTTCTGCAGGATCACGACCTGGTCGCCCAGCAGGAAAGCCTCGTCGATGTCGTGGGTGACGAACACGACGGTCTTGCCGATCTCGGTCTGCAGGCGGATGAGTTCCTGCTGCAGTTCGGCGCGCACGATCGGGTCGACGGCGCCGAAGGGCTCGTCCATGAGCAGGATGTTCGGGTCCGCGGCAAGTCCCCGTGCCACCCCGACACGCTGCTGCTGGCCGCCGGAGAGCTGGCTCGGGTACCGGTCGGCCATCGCCGGGTCGAGACCCACGGTGGACATGAGCTCGAGCACGCGGGAGCGGGCATCCTTCTTCTTCATGCCGTTCAGCACGGGCACGGTGGCGATGTTGTCGGCGACGGTGAAGTGCGGCAGCAGTCCGGAATTCTGCATGACATAGCCGATGCTGCGGCGCAGCTGCACGGCGGGGCGGGATGCCACGTCCTCGCCGTCGATCGAGACGGTGCCCGCCGACGGCTCGACCATGCGGTTGATCATGCGCAGCAGTGTGGTCTTGCCGCAGCCCGACGAGCCGACGAAGACGGTGGTGCGGCGGGCCGGGATCACGAGGCTGAAGTCGTCGACGGCGCGGGTTCCCCCCGTGAACTGCTTGGATACGCCGGTGAACTCGATCACCCACTCCACGCTAGCCGAGTGCGCCGACAACCTCTCCCCCCTGTGCGGCGAGGGCGACATGAACGGTAACGCGTTCGTCAGTACCAGTAGCTCAGCCGCGGGGTGCGGTACCACCCGAACACGCGCGTCACCTGGGCGATCTCGTCGGCTGCGACCCGCCCCGCGTCGGCGAGGGTTGCCGGCGACACGCCGCCGAGGAACACCGCCGAAAGCTCCGTCACCGACAGCCGCACCGAGACGGCGTCCGGCGGGATGTCCCCCGTCGCCGTGACGCGCGCTCGGCCGTCCTCTCCGACCTCGAGCAGCCAGCGGCCCGCCGTGAACCCCAGCGGGTCGGCGACGTCCAGCAGCAGTCGGCCCGGCGCCCCGTAGCGGCGTGCTTCGAGCGCCGCGGGCAGGTCGAGGATCCGCACGTACTGGTGGTCGGCCACGGTGATGCGCGCCGCCCGCTGATCGGCGATCATCCACAGCAGCGGCTCGTCGGCCGACAGCTCGCTCGCGTGCAGCGTCGCGACCAGGTCCAGCTCGACGAGGAAGCGCCACAGGGCCGCGTACGCGTCGGCGGTCTCGGCGACCAGGTAGTGCAGATGAGCGGTGGATGCCGCGAAATCATCGTGGTTCTCCCGCACGGCGTAGACGGCGGCGCCGCGCACGGTGCCGCCGGCATCCGTGTACTGGATCGCGCGCTTCGCCCCGGGCTTGTCGACGCCCAGCCGGGTGCCGGCGAACCGCTCGAAATGACCGCCCGGCATGCTGAGCTCGCCGGCATCGCGCAGCCGCACCCGCTCGTGCACCTGCTCGACCACCGCCCGCCACCGCTCGCGCGGCACGAAGTCGACGCGTCCGTCCGGCACGGGCCCGATCCATGTCGCGCGCCGCGTGTTCAGCGTCCACTGCGCGGCGGCCGCTGCCGGTGCGAAGCCGAACCGTCCGTAGATCGCCGACTCGCTCACGGTGAGCGCCGCGATCGGCACGCCGCGGGCGGCGGCCAGCCGCAGCTCGCCCTCCATCATCGCTCGGAGCAGACCGCGTCGCCGATGCGTGGGTGCGACCGTCACCGAAGAGATCGCGCACGCGGGGATGCCGGTGCCGCCGGGCACGGCGAGCTCACCGATCCACGACGCGAACGTGGCCACCGGCTCGTCGGGCACGGGTGCCGCCGGGTCGTAGACGCCGGTGCGGCGACGGTGCGCCGTCAGCGCGAGCGTGGCGGCGATCTCGGCCTCGTCGCGCTCGGGTTCGAGGAATCCCCGCGTCACGGCCTGCAGCCACCCCGCCGCGACCGGGCCGGCCGACGGCGCGACGCGCAGCTCGAGACCGCGTTCGGCCACCGTCTGCGCAGCGCGCGTGTCCGCCGCCAGCGCGAGGAACGCCTCGTTGTCGTACGTGTCCGGGTCGAAGGTCATGTCTCCTCAGCCGATGATGTGCGCGCCGCGCACCGGTCCATGCACGTGCAGGGCGGTGGCACCGGCCGCCGCGAGTGCCACCTGCAGTTCCAGCGCACGTTCGGGACCGGCCGTCAGGAAGGCGACGGTCGGGCCCGAGCCCGACACGATACCCGCCAGCGCGCCGTTCTCGGCGACACCGCGCTCGAACACCTCGCGCAGGCGCGGGTGCAGGTCGAGGGCCGCCGCCTGCAGATCGTTGCGCAGCCCGCCGGCGAGAGCGGCGGCGTCGCCCGCGCGCAGCGCCTGCAGCACGACGGGGTCGACGCCCGGCACAGGGGGTGCCGCAGCAACGCCCGGTGCGGGCGCGGCGCGCAACTCGTCGAGCCTGCGGTAGACGCCGGGCGTGGAGAGACCCTCGTCGTCGGCGACGAGCACCCAGTCGAACCGCGCGCGGGCGAGGGCGGGGCTCAGCCGGTCTCCGCGTCCCGTGCCGACGGCGGTGCCGCCCATGAGCGCGAACGGCACATCGGCGCCGAGCCGCGCCGCCAGGTGCTGCAGCTCGGCGGCACCCAGACCTGCGCCCCACACGGCATCGCAGGCCACGAGCGCCGCGGCCGCGTCGGCCGACCCGCCGCCCATGCCGCCTGCCACCGGCACGTGCTTGACGATCTCGAGGTGCACACCGCCGTCATAGCCGATGTGCGCGGCGAGGGCTCGGGCAGCGCGCAGCGCCAGGTTGCCGTCGTCGAGCGGCACGCCCGAGACATCCGCCGTTCCGCTCACCGCCACCGTGAACTCGTCGGCGGGTGTCGCCCACACGTCTTCATAGAGCGAGACCGCCTGATAGACCGAGGCGACGTCGTGATACCCGTCGCCCTGCGGATGGCCGACCTCGAAGAACAGGTTGAGCTTTCCCGGCGCGCGCACGTGCACGGTCTCGTCGACCGCCGACAGCGCCATGTCAGTCCCCCGCCGCCGCGAGGCGCGTTGCGAGACCCTCGAGCAGGGCCTTCAGCCGTGGACGCCAGCCCTCGAAGGCTTCCGGGCCCGAGAGGTTCGCCGCGGTCAGCGAGACCCGGCACTTGCCGTTCGTCGTCGGAGCCGCCATCGCCTCCAGCCGGGCACCGTCGTCGAGGTGCCAGCGCGCCGACGCGTACTTCGCCTCGGTGTTCACCGACGCCGGGTCGCCGGCGAGCTCGGTGAGGGCGGCGACGGCCAGCCGGAGTGCGTCTGCCTGCGCGACCGACAGCGTCTTGGACACCGTCGTGCTGAACGTTCCGTCGGGGTTCTGACCGGGCAGGCGCAATCCGCGCTCCTGCTCGAAGCCGACCGTGATGCCCTGCGCCCACCAGGCGTCCACACCCTGCTCGCCGACGAGCCAGGCCGCGATGTCGGTGTGCGTCCACCCGACCGCACCGGCCGCGTCGAGCAGAGCGAACCACTGCGCCCAGGTCTTGTCGGTGCCGGCGACCAGCGCGTCGTCGCCGACGCGCTGGCGGTGGGGGCGCGGCGTCTCGGTCACAGCGTGCTCGACTTCGCCCAGAGGTCGACGTCGATGGCGTCCGACAGGGCGTCGATCTGCTCGATCTCCTCGGTCGTGAAGGCCGGGCCGTCGAGGGCGGCCAGGTTCTCGTCGAGCTGCTCCGGGCGAGATGCGCCGATCAACGCGGAAGCGACGACCGGGGTGCGCAGCACCCACTGGATCGCCATCTGTGCCAGCGCCTGCCCGCGTGCCTTCGCGATCACGTCGAGCCCGCGCAGCGCGCCGAGCGCGTCGTCCGACAGCCGCCCGCCGGGCAGCGAAGATCGCTGCTGCGCACGCTGTGCCGTACCGTCGCCGAGGTACTTGCTGGTGAGCAGCCCCTGCGCCAACGGTGTGAAGGCGATGGCGCCCATTCGCTCCTGCTGCAGCACCCCCGTCAGGCCGTCTTCGACCCAGCGGTTCAGGATCGAGTAGGCGGGCTGGTGGATGACCAGCGGGGTGCCCAGACTGCGCGCCGCCGCCGCGGCGGCCACCGTCCGATCGGAACTGTACGACGAGATACCCACGTACAGGGCCTTGCCCTGGCGCACGAGCGTGTCGAGAGCGCCGACGGTCTCTTCGACCGGCGTCACGGGGTCGGCCCGGTGCGAGTAGAAGATGTCGACGTAGTCCAGTCCCATGCGGGTCAGCGACTGGTCGGCGCTGGCGAGGATGTGCTTGCGGCTGCCGAGGTCGCCATAGGGCCCGGGCCACATGTCCCACCCGGCCTTGGACGAGATGATCAGCTCGTCGCGGTAGGGCGCGAGGTCTTCGGCGAAGATGCGGCCGAAGTTCTTCTCTGCCGACCCGTAGGGCGGGCCGTAGTTGTTCGCCAGGTCGAAGTGCGTGATGCCGCGGTCAAACGCATGGCGCAGCAGCGCCCGCTGGTCGTCGAGCGGGATGTTGTCGCCGAAGTTCCACCACAGTCCGAGCGAGACCGGCGGCAGGTACAGACCCGACGCGCCCACCTGGCGGTACGACGTCGACGCGTACCGGTCGTCCGCTGCGGCATACGGCCGATGGATGTCGGGCACGGACGGCCCGAAGCGAGGTTCGTCAGTCACGTGTCGACCCTAGCGCGGCGCACCCGCGCGCGTCAGGTGCCGGGCAGCGACTGCGCGATGCGCTGGAAGTCGCCGATCGTCAACTCCTCACCGCGTGCCGTCGGCTCCACACCCGCGCGTTCGAGCAGCGCAGAGGCGTCGGCCGACGACCCGCCGAGCACCCCGCTCAGCGCCTGGCGCAGCATCTTGCGCCGCTGCTGGAACGCCGCATCGACGAGGACGAACGTACGGCGGCGCTCGTCTTCGGTGCCCCGCGGCACGGCGTCGCGCTGGAAGCCGACGAGCACCGAATCGACGTTCGGCACCGGCCAGAACACCTGTCGCGAGACAGTGCCCGCCAGCCGCCACGTGCCGTACCAGGCGGCCTTCGCGCTCGGTGCCCCGTACGTCTTCGATCCCGGCCGGGCGGCGAGGCGCTCCCCCACCTCGGCCTGAACCATCACGACCCCGCGCCGCAGGCGCGGGAAGGTCTCGAGGAAGTGCAGCAGCACCGGCACCGACACGTTGTAGGGCAGGTTCGCGACGAGTACCGCGGGGTCACCGGCAAGCGCCGTGACGCGCAGGGCATCGGCATCCACCACCGTCAGCGCGCCCGCCCGCACACCGTGCGCCGCGGCCGTCTCGGGAAGCCGGGCGGCCAGGCGGTGGTCGATCTCGATGGCCGTGACGGATGCCTCGGCCTCCAGGATCGCCAGCGTCAGCGAGCCGAGCCCCGGCCCCACCTCGACCACCCGATCACCGGGCTCGACGCCGGCGACCTGCACGATCCTGCGCACCGTGTTGGCATCGACGACGAAGTTCTGCCCCAGCTTCTTCGTGGGGGTCACGTCGAGCTCGGCGGCCAGGGCGCGGATCTCCGCCGCCCCGAGGAGGGTCACGGGCATGCGACCACAGTACCCAGCCGTGTTGCCGTCCTATGATCTCCTCATGACGAACAACTCCGAGTCGCACGAGAAGATCCGCGAAGAGCGCGAGGCCGCGCAGAAAGAGAAGGATCGCCTCGCAGCGGCCGAGCAGCGTCGCCTGGACGACCAGGCCCGCGCCGAGTAGGCACACCCGTCGCGCTCCGGGGAAGATGGCGGGTTCCACGCTGATCCGGTGCCTTCCCTCGGAGGCCTCGTCGCCGATGCTCGTGGCCTCCGGCGCGATCCTGCGGTTCCTGCGTGGCTGCTGATCGGACTGCGCGCCGTCGCGATCGCCGGCCGGTGCGACCGCCGACGGGATGCTGGCGATCGTCTGCATCGGGGTGCTGTCGACGACGGTGCGTCAGAGACTCGTGCTGCAGGCACTGCAGGGCCGCGTCGCATCGGCCAACTCGCCCTCGTGTGGCGGTCGATCTCGCACATCGCCGCAGCCCGCCGTCCAGGTCAGTCCTCGAACGCCCCATACACGCGCAGGGTGTTCTCGGCGAGCTGCGCGCACAGCTCATCGACATCGACGCCGAGCTCGTCGGCGATGAAGCGCACCGTCACCGGGATCAGGTACGGCGCGTTCGGGCGTCCACGGTGCGGCACCGGCGTGAGGAAGGGGGCATCCGTCTCCACGAGGATGCGCTCCCGCGGCGTGACCGCCAGCGCGTCGCGCAGGTTCTGCGCATTCTTGAACGTCACGTTGCCGGCGAAGCTGAGGTAGTAGCCCGCCGCTGCGGCGATGCGCGCCATGGCCTCGTCGCCCGAGAAGCAGTGGAACACCGTGCGGTCGGGTGCCCCGACGCGCGCGAGCGTCTCGAGCACGGCGTCGTGCGCGTCACGGTCGTGGATCTGCATCGCGATGCCATGCGTCTTCGCGAGCGCGATGTGCGCCTCGAAGCTCTCGTGCTGAGCAGGGATGCCGTCGGCGCCGGTGCGGAAGAAGTCGAGCCCGGTCTCCCCGATCGCACGCACACGCGGCTGCGCGGCCAGCTCGTCGATGACGGCGATCGCCTCGTCGAGTCTGCCGGCATCCCGGTAGGCGGGCGCCTCGTTCGGATGGATCGCGACGGCCGCGAGCACGCGGGGGTGGGATGCTGCGGCCCACGCCGACCACCGGCTCGACTCGATGTCTCCGCCGGCCTGCACGACGCCGACGATGCCGACTTCATCCGCGCGAGCGAGCTGTTCGTCGAGCGTCAGGCCCTGGCCGTCCTGGATCTCAAGGTGCGCGTGATTGTCGTACACGGCGACCGCCAAGGGTTCGGGTGCCGGCGGGTACGTGACATCCCGCGCCCCCTTCTCGCGGGCACGGACGTAGCCGCTCAAATCGCTCATGACCGCAAAAGCAGGACGGTCGCGCGAACGTCGGAGGATTCCGCGTCGTTCCTCCGACATCGACGCGAACCTCCGACGTTCACGGCGGCGTCACTCGTCACGCCTGCTCCACACGGGGGAACAGCGGCGCCAGGCCGTTCACCGAGGTGCCGGGCGTGAGCACACCCCAGGCCCCCGCCTCGCGCAGCGGCTGATCCCGCAGGCGCCCGATCGACTCGGCGGCGCCGAGCGCGATCCACAGTTTCTCGGTGGCGACGGGCATCACCGGCGAGAGCAGCACGGCGAGAGCACGCAGCCCCTCCGCGCACGTGTACAGGACGGTGCCCAGCCGCGCACGCTGCGCGTCGTCCCCCTCGGCAGACTCAGTGCCGCGCCGCGCGAGCGCCCACGGCTCGTTGTCGGTGATGTAGCCGTTGAGCTCGTCGACGATCGTCCAGATCGCATCGATGGCCTCGTCGATGCGGAAGCGTTCGATCGCGGCATCCGCGTTCTTCGCGGCATCCGCCACCACCCGCTGGATCTCGCGATCCGCCTCGGTGTGCTCGCCCGGCACCGGCACGATCCCCTCACAGTAGCGCTCGATCATCGCGGTCGTGCGCGAGGCGAGATTGCCGAAGCCGTTCGCCAGTTCGGCCTGGTAGCGGGCCGACAGGTCCTCCCACGAGAACGAGCCGTCGTGCCCGAACGGGATGGCCGACAGGAAGTAGAAACGGTAGGCGTCAGAGCCGAACACGTCGACGATCTCGCTCGGCGCGATGCCGGTGAGCTTGGACTTCGACATCTTCTCACCGCCGACCAGTAGCCAGCCGTGCGCGAACACGCTCTTGGGCACCTCGAGACCCGCGGCCATCAGCATTGCCGGCCAGATGACCGCGTGGAAGCGCAGGATGTCCTTGCCGACGACGTGGTGCGCCGGCCAGCGCCGCTCGAACTGCTCGGGATCCGAGCCGTAGCCGACCGCGGTGACGTAGTTGAGCAGCGCGTCGATCCACACGTAGATGACGTGCGACTCGTCCCACGGAACCCGGACCCCCCAGTCGAACGTCGAGCGCGACACCGAGAGGTCCTTCAGCCCGTGCGTCACGAACGAGACGACCTCATTGCGCGCCGACTCGGGCTGCACGAACCCGGTCTCGTAGAGGGCGAGCAGGCGGTCCTGGAACTCGCTGAGCTTGAAGAAGTAGTTCTTCTCCTGCAGCAGCTCCAGCGGCTTGGAGTGGATGGCGCAGACCTTCAGCCCCTCGAACTCCCCGGCGCCGTCGACGATCTCGGCTTCGGGCTTGAACTCCTCGCACCCCACGCAGTACAGCGCCTCGTACTCGCCCGCGTAGATGTACCCGCGGTCGTACAGCGTCTGGAAGAACACCTGCACGCTGCGCTCGTGGCGCTCTTGAGTGGTGCGGATGAAGTCGTCGTTGGCGACGTCGAGCTCCTTCAGCAGCGGGAACCACGATTCGCTGACGAGCTTGTCGACCCACTCCTGCGGTGTGACCCCGTTGGCGGCGGCGGCGCGCAGCATCTTCTGGCCGTGCTCGTCGGTGCCGGTGAGCATCCACGTGTCGTCGCCCGCCTGGCGGTGCCAGCGCGCGAGCGTGTCGACGGCCACGGTCGTATAGCCGTGGCCGATGTGCGGCACGTCGCTCGGATAGTAGATCGGCGTCGTGATGTAGAAGGAACGGCCAGAAGTCACCCCCCGATTCTAAGAGTCTCCGCCGATAGGTGACTCATCACGGCGAGTTACGAAAGTCGCCCGAGGGAGGGCTCGCACCAGCAGACCGATCCGAGGTGGCGTCATGCGTCCCATCCTGCCGCGGTGGCGCGGGCTTTCCAGGCTGCTCTTGCTCTGCGTTCCGCTGCTCGACGTCGCGCTGCTTGCCATGACCACAGGGGGCCTCGCCATGTGCGGCTCGGCGCAGCTGACCGTTCTACCCGAGAAGATCACCGCCGTAACAGCCGCGCGAGGCTGTCAGAGCAAGGGAGAGTCGATGGCAATCGATGTCGATATTGACGCGCTGTTGTAAGAGGCTTATCCCGAGGCTATGACGTTAGCTCCGGGAGAGGGAGTGTCAAGGGCGCTGCGCGTCGCTTCGCGAGACGGCAAAGCCATCCCCTTGGCACTCCCTCTCCCTGCGCTATGGGCTTCATATCGGGATAAGCACCACTGCGTGCTACTGGCGTTGCACGTCCCTCGACAGGGCGCGGATGACCGAGTTGCGACCACACCCAGCCGCCTCCAGCCGGGCGACCTGCGAGTCAGCCTTCTGGCCGCGCGTGCTCACGCGCGTATACCCCAGCTCCACGACTACCTGCCTCCCATCCCCCGGCCGCGCTCGTCGCGGGGCCGGTAGGCCCGCGCGCCGTCGCCCAGCTCGGGCGCGCTGCGCGTGGCATCGGTGGCAGGCTTCGGCAACCTCGCGTCGCGACGCGCGCGCAGCTCGTGCAGCTCGGCGTCTAGCCTCCGCTCAAGAGAGGGAGGCTCCTGCGCGACGTGCTGCCCGGAATCAGGGCCGCCCTCCCCCGAGCTGGTGGGGAAAGCAAGCCTGGCCCGTTCCGCTTCACGCCAGGTCTCGTCGCGTTCTAGCCATGGCGTCGCCTTGGTGACGATCTGGTCGAACATCTCTCGCAGCGGCCCGAAGTCACGCCGCTCTGAGGCCGCCCGGCAAGCTTCGTCGTTGGTCGCGCCGCGCACGGCGCGCCAATCGAGCTGCCAACCCGCGGTGCTCGCCACCCGGTTCCAGAACACGCGCTGCGTCCGACCGTTGCCCTCCCGGAACGGATGGATGTAAAAGCGCGAACTGTTCGATCTGATGCAACACCTGCCAGTTCCGCGTGATTTCAGCGTTCACTGAGCGAAAGGAGGGGCGCCATGAGCGCCGGCTACGACGAGCTGGCAGCGCGCGCCGAGCACGGCGACCTCAAGGTGAAGCCCGGCACGGCACGGCGAGGCCCAGAGGTTGCCGCAGACGCGCAGCGACTCCTCATGGAGGCCACAGGCGCAACCAGCTTTGACGGGATGACGCGGATCGCGCTCGGACGGCCGCGCGCCGAAGTACTGACCACTGATCTGCTGCCGGTCGAGGGCGCC
>NZ_JBKEAF010000006.1:0-27641 GCF_047971895.1 Microbacterium sp. | reverse complement strand
GCGTCGTCTTGCCGACGCCGTTGGGGCCGATGACACCGACGATGCCGTTGCGCGGCAGGGTGAACGACAGGTCGTCGATGAGCACCCGGTCGCCGAAGCCCTTCGTCAGGTCGCGGACCTCGATGACCTTGCTGCCCAGTCGCGGGCCCGGAGGGATCTGGATCTCCTCGAAGTCGAGCTTGCGGGTGCGCTCGGCCTCCGCCGCCATCTCCTCGTAGCGTGCCAGTCGGGCCTTGGACTTCGCCTGCCGCCCCTTCTGGTTGCTGCGCACCCACTCCAGCTCGGAGGCGAGGCGCTTGGCGAGCTTGGCATCCTTCTTGCCCTGCACCTGCAGGCGCTCCTGCTTCTTCTCCAGGTACGTGGAGTAGTTCCCCTCGTAGGGGTACAGGCGGCCGCGGTCGACCTCGCAGATCCACTCCGCGACATGGTCGAGGAAGTACCGGTCGTGCGTGACGGCCAACACCGCACCGGGGTACTTCGCGAGATGCTGCTCGAGCCATAGCACGCTCTCGGCATCGAGGTGGTTGGTGGGCTCGTCCAGCAGCAGCAGGTCGGGTTTCTGCAGCAGCAGCTTGCACAGAGCGACGCGGCGCTTCTCACCGCCCGACAGATGCGAGACGATCGCGTCGGAGGGTGGTGTGCGCAGCGCGTCCATCGCCTGCTCGAGCTGCGAATCGAGGTCCCACGCGTCGGCAGCGTCGATCTCCTCCTGCAGCGTGCCCATCTCGGCCAGCAACGCGTCGAAGTCCGCGTCGGGGTCGGCCATGAGCGCCGAGATCTCGTTGAAGCGGTCGAGCTTGCCCTTGATCGGCCCCACGCCCTGCTGCACATTCTCGAGGACCGTGAGGTGCTCGTCGAGTTCCGGCTCCTGCATGAGGATGCCGACGCTGTAGCCGGGGCTCAGCTTCGCCTCGCCGTTCGACGGCTGGTCGAGGCCCGCCATGATCTTCAGGATCGTGGACTTTCCCGCCCCGTTGGGGCCGACGACGCCGATCTTGGCCCCGGGAAGGAACGCCATCGTGACGTCGTCCAGGATCACCTTGTCGCCCACGGCCTTGCGTGCGCGCACCATCTGGTAGATGTATTCGGCCATTCGTGAACGTTCTCCTCTGCGTGCCGTCGTCAGCGTCCCAGCCTACCGCCGGTGCGTGCGCTACCAGTCGATCGGGCGCGTCTGGCCGATCAGGCACGATCCGTCGCTCAGCGCGGGGAGGATGACCGTGACCGGCTCGCCGGTCGACTCGCCGACCTGGCCGACGAGGCAGTCCTCGCCCCATCGCACCGAGAACTGCAGGCTCTCGGCGGTGTTGCCGATGGTCGATCGGTCGGCGGTCACCTGCATCGCCGACTTCTCGAACCCGGCCGTGACCAGGGCGTCCACATAGGCACGGCCGCTCTCGGCGTCGCCGGACGCCCACACCCGCCGGGTCACAGCGGTGAACAGCGGCAGGTTGTCGGCGGCCGTCCCTTCGGGATGCAGCTCGGGTTCGGGCGACGCGGTCGGTGACGCGGTGGGTGCGACAGTGGCTGTGCCGGATGCCGGGACGCTCGGCGTCGGGTCCTCTCCGGCCACGCAGCCGGCCAGGACGACGGCGGACACCAGGATCGCGGCGACGCGCAGGGATCGAGGAGTCGGCACGAGGAGAGTCTAGGCCACAGGCCCGGGCCCTCCCGTGCCCTCCGGGCGCACCGGGTCAGAACGGTGCCGCCGCAGCGACGAGAACGCGTGGCTGCGCCTCTTCGTCTGCGACGGCCGCCGCCTCGTCGCCACCCGGGCCGGTCGTCTCCCACTCGTCGACCACGGGGCCGGACTCGGCGCCGGGCACGGCCCACGGGCTATCCGTCGGCTCGGACTCCGACGCCGGGCGGCTCGGGCCGCCGTCGCGGTGGAAGGTGGTCGTGCCCCACAGTAGATCGTGGCCGAGCATGTCGGCGTCGATCTCGGCGGTCACGCCCTTCTTCGTCGGCGTCTCCCAGCTCCGCATCCGCAGTCGCCCACTCACCATGACCCGATCGCCCTTCCGGAACGAGCGGTGGCCGTGGTCGGCGAGCCGACGGAAGGCCGAGACGCTGTACCAGCTGGTGACCCCGTCCATCCACGTCTCCTCGGCCTTGTCGTAGCGGCGCTCGGTGCTGGCGATGCGGAAGTTCAGGATCTCCACCCCGTCGGCGGTCACCTTGAGCTCGGGAGCCGTGATGTTCCCGACGACGGTGATCGATTCACTCATGTCCTGTCCTCTCTGCAACCGGGACCCTCCCGGTTGCTCCGGCGCCCCGCGCACCCGTCAGGCGCCGGAGCACCACCAGCTTGCGCGCCGGGAGTGTGCCGGTGACGGCAGGTCAGCGAATCTGGGGAGAAGTCGTGCGCCGGGCAACACTGTGGAGGAGCAGAACGCCCGTCGTCACGCCGTGACGTACTCCGCGAACCGCGCCCGCACCTTGTTCACCTTCGGCACCGCGACGGCCAGGCAGTACCCCTGCGTCGGATTCTGCGCGAAGAAGTCCTGGTGCTCATCCTCCGCCGGATAGAACTCGGCGAGCGGTTCGATCGTGGTGACCACACCGCCGCCCCACCAGTCGTCCGCACGGTCCATGGCTGCCTCGAAGAGCGCACGCTGCGCGTCGTCCGCGAAGTACATCGCACTGCGATACTGCGTGCCGATGTCGTTGCCCTGCCGATTCAGCTGGCGTGGGTCGTGCATCGTGAAGTACGCGTCCAGGATCGTCTCGGGCGGGATCACGTCCGGGTCGAAGGTCACAGCGACGGCCTCGGCATGTCCGGTGGCCCCCGTGCACACCTGCGGGTACGTGGGATGCGGAACGGTGCCGCCCGTGTACCCCGACACGACGGACGTCACCCCGCGCAGGGATCGGTACGCGGCGTCGAGGCACCAGAAGCAGCCACCCGCGAGAACGTACGTCGGCATCTTCGTCTCCTCCGGGCCGCGCGAACGATGACGCGGCTCCGTGGTCAACGCTACGCGCTTTCGCCCTGTTCCCGGACGAGTGTCGGAGGCCGCACATATCTTCGATACAACGAAGGGAGATCACCCATGACATTCACCGCACAGACCCCGGTCCCGGGGTTCTTCGCCCCGCCGCCGCGACTCGGGTCATGCCGGGTACGCCTGCTCCGCGCGGCGACCAATCTGTGGCGCGTCATCGACGTCTCGGGTCGTGTCGTCGGCCATCTGAAGACGGTGCCGCATCCGCTGGGCTCGCGGTACCGCGCCCTGCGCTACCATGCGGCGTCCGCCCGGCTGCGCGGCATCGGCGACTTCTTCTCGGCCGACGATGCGGTCGACGCGCTGCGGGCCTCGTGGTGACGATGCCAGGTCGCCCCCGATGCCGTCGACGGGTCAGTGCTCGCGGAACTCCGGCCAGTCGGCGCCAGGCTTCAGCTGCGCGTAGAGGGCGTTCTTCGCGACATCCATCGACGGGTATGTCCCCGTCGGCTCGTCCGCGCCCGCCTTCGTCACCGTGTATCCCGCATCGTCGTGCCGGATCGAGCCGACAGCACCGGACTGCCCGTAGGCCACCCAGAGACGACGGGCCTGCGTGTCAGACATACGCGACTCCTTCCCGTGGCACCGACGCTACGCCCGGCATCGAGGGAAAGCCAGGGCTTCGCTCACCTCGCTCAGCGCCCAAGTCGGTAGAACAGGAACGGCACCGCGGAGAGCAGGCAGCTGACGGCCGGCACCAGCGTCAGCGATACGAACACCGTCTGCTGCATCTCGGGCGTGACGGTCGCGGCCGCGTCATATCCGGCGATCACGATGAACACGCCGAAGACGAGCACCGCCAACGCATTCATGATCTTCGAGACGAACGTCAGACTCGAGAACGAGATGCCGTCGTTGCGCAGCCCGGTGCGCCGTTCGACATCGTCGACCGCGTCGGCGATCATCGTGGCCTGCACGACCAAGAAGATGCCGAGCGTCAGCCCGGTGAGAAAGATGAACGCCAGCAGCACCAGGATGTCCGCGAACCCCGCGAAAAACATGGCCAGGTATAGCACCGCACCGATGACCGAGCTGGCCACGACGAGGGTGCGCGCCGACATCCCCTTCAACAGCACCGGAGTGAGGAACGAGGCGATCACCATGCCGCCGATGATCGCCGCACCGATGAGCGTGAACGCCACTTCGTCGTCGTAGGCGATCACGACGAACACCGCTCCACCGGCCTGCACGATGAAGCGGCCGAAGCCGAGCACAGACCCGAGCAGCACGAGCAGCAGCGGCGTGTTGCGCATCAGCGTGCCGAACAGCTGTCGGAACGTGAGCCGCTCCTGCGCGCCCGGTGTGTGCGTCTCGCGCGTGTTCGTGAACGCGAGGAGGAACAGCCCCATTCCGAGCACCGAGATCACACCCACGGCGAGCGTCCATCCGGTGCCGGTCGTCTCGTCCGAGCCGAGACTGAGCAGCCGGGCGAGCCACGGCATCCCAAGCGTCGCGAGTCCGAGCGCGATCGCACCGAACGCGCGCACGTCCGAGATGACCCGCGTGCGGTACGCCGCTTCGGGGAAGGCCGATCCGATGAGTCCCCAGTACGGCACGTCGCACACGGTGTAGGCGATGCCCCACAGGAAGTAGCACACCCCGAAGAAGACGAGCTGGGCGGGCTCCGCCGCATCCGGCACCGCGAACAGCAGAGTCGAGAGCACCGCGACCGGCAGCGCCGAGAACAGGATGTACGGCCGAAGCTTGCCCCATCGCGACCGGGTCATGTCGATGCTGCTGCCCATGACGGGGTCGGTGACGGCATCGAAGATCTTCGCTGCCGTGATGATCGCGGTCACCACCGCCATGCCCTGCGTGCTGATGTGCGCGTACTGCAGCAGGTAGACGAGGATGAACGTCATCACCGTGGTCAGCACGATGTTCTGCCCGAAACCGGCCACGACCAGCGAGATCCGCTGCGTGCCCCGGCTCGGGACGCGCACGGCGGCGGTGAACGTCATGCGCGCTCCAGCAGGATCGTCTTGATCTCGAACGGACCGAACGACAGCTCGGCGAGGTCGACGACGCCCTGCGGGCGCTCGATGAGATCGGTCAGCACGACACCCGCATGCGGGATGCCGGTGCGCACCGTCGTCTGTGTCGCTCGGCCGAGACTCTCGTACAGTCGCACGACGACACCCGATCCGTCCTCCGCGGGTTTGACCGTTTCGACGACGACGCCCGGATCATCGGCGCTCACTGCGCTGTCGAATATGATCCCGTCTGCGAGCAGCGGCGGATTGTTGAGGCGGTACGCCTCGCGCACGACAGCGGCCAGATCACCCGGGGCGAACGGCGTGAACGCGTACGTGAACTCGTGGCTGCCGCGGTCGGCGGTCTTGTCCGGGAAGGTCGGGGCGCGCAGCAGGTTGAGGCTGATCAGTCCGTTCTTGGCACGATGACCGTACTTCGAGTCGTTGAGCAGCGCAAAACCGCCCGTCGCATCCTCGGTTGCGATCCACTTGTGGGCGCACACCTCGAACTGCGCCTTCTCTACCGCGTCGCGCTCGGTCGTGGACCGGGCGATGTGACCGAACTGGATCTCGCACAGCGCCTCGTCGCCATAGTGTGCGGGGCGGAACTCGGCCCGCAGCATCCGGTGCTTCTCGTGCCAGTCGACGTGTGTCTCGAATCGGACCACCGCGCTGCCGGCCTCGAGCACCACCCGCTGATGGACCGTGACCTTCGCCCCGCGGTACTCGTGGTGGCGCACGACGAGCGGGCCGTCCACCGTGGTCCGCGTGGAGGTCACGTTCAGCGTGCGCGGCGTGGTCTGCATATAGTCCTGCGCGATGTCCCACGCGTCGAATGGGAACTGGTCCGGGTCCCGATACACGACCAGCCGGTTGAAGCCCCCGGCCACGTGCTCACGGCTGGCGGCGTCGATGCACGAGACGATCTCGCCGGTGGCGCCGAAGCGCACCGTGAGCAGGCCATTCGAGATCGAGTCCTCGGTGAACGAGAGCTCGCCGGCTTCGGCGAGGGGTGTCAGTCGTGCGGCGGCGTACGGACCGACATCCACTCGTCGCCAGCCGTCCTCGGTGCGCACGTGCTCCTGACGCGGGAACGACGTGAGGTTGATGGCCGTCAGAGCAGGTTCCGCCTCCTTCGGCAGCTGCCCGATCAGATGCTCCGCGATGAGGTCGAGCTCCGACTCCACCGCCGCGTACGACGCACGGGCCTCGCGGTTTACGCGCTCGATGGACGAGCCGGGGATGATGTCGTGGAACTGGTTCAGCAGCACATCACGCCACAGCGGCTCCAGTTCGTCGCGCACGTCTGCTCCAGCGAGAGCGGCGAGGGCCTCGACCTCGTGCAGCTTGCGCTCCGCGATGCGATTGTGCCGCTTGATCTGCCCCTGTGTCGTGTATGTGCCCTGATGCGCCTCCAGATACAGCTCACCGGTGTGGCGGTGCAGGAGCTCGCGCTGCTCCAGTGCGCGGAAGAAGGCGGATGCCGGCGCCTTCCGCACCTGCGGCAGCCCGCGCAGCGATCCCTCCCGGGCGAGCAGTTCGAGGTGCACCTCGCCGGGCCCACCTCCGCCGTCACCGGCGCCGTAGACGAGCATCGCCGTGTCGAGATCGCGTTCCGGGTAGCGCTCCACCCCCGCGAGAAGTCCGTCAGCCGCGGCCCGGCTGTTGTAGTCCCCCTCCGGCGGCATATGCACCAGCACCTCGGAGCCGTCGATGCCCTCCCAGCGGAAGGTGCGGTGCGGGAAGAGGTTCACCTTGTTCCAGGTGAGCTTGATCGTCTGGAACCAGTCCATCCCGCAGCCCCGCAGGATCTGCGGCAGGTTGCCGCTGTAGCCGAAGGTGTCGGGCAGCCAGCACAGACGCAGCTGCTCATCGGTCAGCCCGAACTCGTGCTGCCAGAAGCGACGGCCGACCAGCGCATGGCGCACGAGGGACTCACCACTGGGCAGGTTCGTGTCAGGCTCGACCCAGAACGATCCCTGGGCTTCGATGCGACCGGTGGCCACGGCATCCCGCACCCGCGCGAAGATCTCGGGATGCTGCTCCTTCATCCACTGCAGCTGCTGCGGCTGACTCGTGCCGTAGACGTAGTCGTCGTAGTGCTCGATCGCGTTGAGCGCCTTCGTGTAGGTGCGCACGGCCTTGCGCTGCGTCTCTCGGACCGGCCAGACCCAGGCCATGTCGAGGTGACCGTGACCCACCGCGCTGTAGACGAACGAGCTGGTCGAGGGATGCGCCAGCTCGGCGGCGAGCCGCTGCCGCGCGCCGGCGACATCATTCCTCGCGAACAGGGCATACGCCTCCCGGAGCGCCGTATGCAGCTCTGCCGAGAGCGCCGCGTCGGTGGTCGAGGCGGCAAGCACGAACAGTGTCAGGTAGTCGTAGTACAGCCCGAACGCCTCGGCGTCGCGCTCGGCCAGACGCGCACCGTGGTACACACCGCGGCCGACGCCGAAGAAAAGCAGCCCGTTGAACGCGATGTCGGCGTAGAGCTCGACCCGCCCGCCCGACAGATCGACATGCTGCACCGGGCGGAACCTGCCGCCGCTGTGCGGCAGGTCGCCCTGGATCCACACGGTGCTCACCGCGTCGAGCACGGCACCGCCGGCGTCGTAGACGAGACCCTCCCCGCGCACGCCCAGCAGCACGACGGCGTCGTCCACACCGTCGGGCACCGACCCGGTGATGCGCAGCCACGCACACGAGAACGGCCGGCCGAACTCCTGGCCCGCGCGGATCGGGGCGAACGCCCCGCGATCGAGACCGGCGAACGGGATCGGCTCGTCGGAACGAAGGATCGCGGCATCCAGCTCTGCGATCGGGCGATAGACCCGGCTGCGGATGGCGCGCAACCGCCGCCCGTGCACGGGATGCGTGTCGACCAGTCCCGGCACGGTCGCCAGCATGTCGAGCATCGGGCCTCCTCGCGGTGTGCTCGCCGCGCACCATCGCGCGCCCCCACAGCCTATGCGGCCACACGCACGCGTACACGGACGCGGACGCGGACGCGATACCCTGGTCGGACCCATCCCTCCGTAGCTCAGGGGACAGAGCGAGCGGTTTCTACCCGCCAGGTCGGGGGTTCGAATCCTCCCGGAGGGGCACGTTTCCACAGGCGGTGTCGGCCGTCGTACATAGTATGGGGGGCATGGTGGGCGCGTCCGCGAACGACCGACTGGTCTGGATCGACTGCGAGATGACCGGTCTCGACCTCGCCGTCGACGAACTCGTCGAGATCGCGATCGTGGTCACCGACTTCGAACTGCGGATCCTCGATCCCGGGTTCCAGGTCGTCATCAAGCCCGATGCGTCGGCGCTCGAGAACATGAGCGACTTCGTCACCCAGATGCACCGCTCCTCGGGGCTGCTCGACGAGATCCCGGACGGCGTCAGCCTCGCCGATGCCGAATTCCAGTCGCTCGAGTACATCCGGCGGTTCGCTCCCGTCGAGGGCAAGTCGCCGCTCGCCGGCAACACGATCGGCACCGACCGCATGTTCCTCGCGAAGTACATGCCACGCCTGGACCGTTGGCTGCACTATCGCAACGTCGACGTCTCATCGATCAAGGAGCTCTCGCGCCGCTGGTATCCGCGGGCGTTCTTCCACGCGCCCGAGAAGAACGGCGGGCACCGCGCACTGGCCGATATCCGCGAATCCATCCGCGAGCTCGCCTACTATCGACAGGCCGTGTTCGTGCCCGATCCTGGACCCACCAGTGCCGATGCCCGGGCCGCCGCCGCATCCGTCGTGTCGTCGTTCGCGACTCAGATGTGAGAGAATCGTCTGGTTGCCCGCGCAGGCGGGAGACATGGTGGGTATAGCTCAGTCGGTAGAGCACCTGGTTGTGGTCCAGGGGGTCGCGGGTTCAAGTCCCGTTACTCACCCCAAACGTGCGTCCGAGCAGTGTCGACGACAGGCCCCGGGATGATCGAGATGGATGCCGACGCCTTCGAGGCACTCGTCGTCGACGAACTCGACCGGCTTCCCGACGATATGGTCGACGGGCTCGACAACGTCGTTTTCGTCGTCGAGGACCGGCCCGAGGACGGCAGTCTCGATCTGCTGGGACTGTACGACGGGCTCGCCCTCACCGAACGTGACCGCTATGGCATGGGCGAGCTGCCCGACCGCATCATCGTGTACCGCGAACCGCATCTGTCGGTCTGCGGCGACGAGGGCGAGCTGCGAGACGAGGTGCACACGACCCTCGTGCACGAGATCGCGCACTTCTACGGCATCGACGACGACCGGCTGCACGAGATGGGCTGGGCCTGATGACGACGACCGCCATGCCCGGGCTCGACGAGCGCATCGACGCCGCCGAACTGCCGGCCGACACCCCGGTCTGGCAGACGGTCGTCTGGAACGACCCCGTGAACCTGATGAGCTACGTTGCGCACGTGTTCCGCGAGTACTTCGGGTTCTCGCCCGAGGAGGCGACCCGGCAGATGCTCACCGTGCATCACGACGGTCACGCCGTCGTCGCCGAAGGCGCGCGCGAGCAGATGGAGCTGCACGCGCAGGCGATGCACGACTACGGGCTGTGGGCGACGGTGCGGGCGGCTCCGCGATGAACGAGCCCGTGGTCATGCTGACCATCACCCGCATCGAGGCCCGGCACCTCGCCGACCTGACGCTCCAGTTCGTCGACCTGCTGCAGGCGACGAGCGTTGCCACGGACGACCCGGGCCTGGCCCGGCTGGTGCCCGATGCCTACCCCGACGACGCGCAGGCGGCGGCAGATTTCCGGCATGCCACCGAGCGCGAGCTGCTCGATCGCCGCTGCGACGACGCGCAGCGAGTGCTCACCGATCTGGCCACCGGCGGCACCGGGCCGGGCGGCGACACCGACGTCGTCGACCTCGCGCTGTCCATGGAGGGCGCGCGGGCCTGGATGCGGACCCTCGCCGCACTGCGACTGGTCATCGCCTCACGCGTGGGCATCACCGACGAAGACGCGCACGACGTGGACGATCCGCGCTTCGGGGTCTACGACTGGCTGGGCTACAGGCTGGAAGGGCTCGTTCAGTCGGTCGACGCGAACTGAGCCGGTCACGGGACTCGGTCACGGCACGACGAAGACATGCGTGGCCTGCCGCCGCGGTTCGTCTCGCATCACGTGGCGCTCCTCCTGCTCGGCCCAGCGCTGCCAATGCGGCCGGTACAGGTCACCATCCCGCTCCAGTGCGCGGCGCCGGCGGGAATCGGCCGGTGAATCCAGCCACACACGCACGTCCACCAACCGTGCCGTGCGCTCATCGAGCACGCCGGACCCTTCGACGATGAGCGGCAGGGCCGGATCGACCGCGTTCGCTTCGGCCGGCGTGTTCGTCGCCCAGTCCCAGCGGTGCCACACGCCCACCAGGCCGCGTGCATGGGGGATCAGAATCGCGTCACGCGCTGTAGCGACGCCCGCGTCGAGCCCGTCCCATCCCGGATAGATCGAGTCGAGCGCGATCAGCTGCACCCGTCCACGCAGCGGCCAGCCACACACGAGCAACTCGGCGAGAGTGGTCTTGCCGGCACCGGACTGGCCGTCGATGACGATGACAGGATTCGTCGTGTGCAGCTCCTGCACGACGTCGATGACCGCGGCGGCCGCCGCCTGCAGCGCCGCGGAGAACGGATCCGGCCGATTACTTCTTGAGGGCGCGGATGACACGGCTGAGCGCGCGGCCCACGACACACACGAACGGGATGGCTACCGCCAGGAATGACACGATGTTCGGCTCGAAACGCAGATCGTCGCCACGGCGCACGTACGCGCCGAGCGGGATCGCGTATCCCCCTCCTCCGCCGCCGCCGTTTCCGGACTCGTCAGATCCCCCGCCGAAGCCCGTCCAGGTAAGTGCCACCGGGATCACGCGGATGCCGTCGACATCCTCCTGCGCACCGTAGGCGCTCTTGACGCCGAGGGACGCGGACTGCTTGCCGAGCTCGAGTGCAATGTTGGGCATAGCTCCACGGTAGCGCGGCGGCGGCAGTTGCGCACCGTCTCACGGCGATCCGCCCGGATCGGCGCGCGGCAGTGGCGGGTGGTGCGACACGGCACGGATCGATCTTTCGGGTCGAAGCAGCGCGGCACGCGTGATGACGCCGCGGCCGAACCGCTGCGCGGCGTCGTCCAGTGCGCCATCGACACTGCGCCACTCGGCATCGTCATCCCACAACGCGGCCCCGCCTGCCCCGGCGGGGACCAGGTTCTCTGCACGCACGCCGATCAGCCGCACCGCCTGTCGCAGCTCAAGAGCAGCGAGCAGCTCGCGTGCCGCGGCGCCGATGCGCTGCCCCACGGCGGTCGGCTCGGCAAGCGTCTGCGATCGTGTGACGGTGGTGAAGTCGGAGAAGCGCACCTTGATCGACACGGTGCGCGCCTCCCATCCGTTCGCTCGCAGACGCGCCGCCACGCGGTCGGCCAGGCGCAGCACCTCGACCTGCAGGACGCCCGGGTCGGCGATGTCCTCGTGAAAGGTCTCCTCGTGGCCGATGCTCTTCTCGATGCGCTCGGTCTGCACTTCGCGCGCATCGACCCCGCGGCTGAGCCGGCGGATGCGCGCCGCCGTCGCCGCGCCCAGGATGCGATCGAGCACCCCCGCTGGCGTGCCGAGGATGTCGGCGACAGTTCGGATGCCCCGCCCCTCCAGTGCCTCGGCGCTCTTCGGACCCACACCCCACAGCGCCCGCACCGGGAGCGCCGCCAGGAACTCCTCGGTGTCGGCTCCCGCAACGATCAGCAGGCCGTCCGGCTTGCTCAAGGTCGAGGCGATCTTGGCGACGTGCTTCGTGCCGGCCACACCGATGCTGGCCACCAACCCGGTCTCGGCACGCACACGGCGCCGCAGGTCGACTGCGATGCGCCCCGGGCTTCCCCACAGCCGGCGGGCACCGCGCACGTCCAGGAACGCCTCGTCGATCGACAGCGGCTCCACAAGCGGTGTCACATCGCGGAACAGCTGCATCACCCGCGCCGACAGCTCCACGTACCGGTCGAAGTGCGGCTCCACGACCGAGGCCATCGGGCACAACCGCAGCGCCTGGGAGAC
The DNA here is from genome assembly GCF_047971895.1 of Microbacterium sp. Taxonomy (GTDB): domain Bacteria; phylum Actinomycetota; class Actinomycetes; order Actinomycetales; family Microbacteriaceae; genus Microbacterium. The sequence continues at coordinate 15,619 of NZ_JBKEAF010000006.1, read as the reverse complement.
GGGCATCGCCGAGCGCACTCCGAATCGCCGTGCCTCGTACGTCGCGCTGGAGACGACCCCCCGGCCCTCGGGTGAGCCTACGATGACCGGCTTCCCCTGCAGCGAGGGGTCGTCGAGCACCTCCACGGCGGCGTAGAAGGCGTCCATGTCGACGTGCAGGATGCCCGTGCCCGAATCGTCCGCGCCCTCGGGCGAGACGATCCGGCCCGTGCCATCACCGCGTCCCATGCCTCCATCATCCCCGACGGGTGTGACGGCGGCCGTGCCCGGCTACTGCGCGGCGCGCTCCAGGATCAGCTCGCGCACACGCGCGGCGTCGGCCTGACCCTGCATCGCCTTCATGACCGCTCCGATGATCGCACCGGCCGCTTGCACCTTGCCGTCGCGGATCTTCTCGAGCACGTCGGGCTGAGCCGCCAGCGCCTCGTCGATCGCGGCGATGAGCGCGTCGTCGTCCGAGACCACGGCGAGCCCACGGGCATCCACGATCTCCTGGGGTGTGCCCTCCCCCGCGACCATGCCTTCCAGCACCTGGCGGGCCAGCTTGTCGGTGAGCGTTCCCGCGTCGACAAGCCTCTGCAGCTCGGCCACCGCCTCCGGGGCGACGAGACTCGAGACCTCGACGCCCTGCACGTTCGCGATGCGGGCGAGCTCGCCGGTCCACCACTTGCGCGCCGCAGCGGGCGTCGTGCCCGCCGCGATCGTGGCCTCCACCTCGGTGAGGATGCCGCCGTTGGCGACGTCCTGGAACTCGAGGTCGGTGAAGCCCCACTCTCCCTTCAGCCGGCGCCGGCGCTCAGCCGGCGGCTCCGGCAGCGCCGCGCGCAGGGATGCGATGAGCTCGGCGGACGGCTCGACGGGAAGCAGATCGGGCTCGGGGAAGTACCTGTAGTCGTCGGCGTCGGACTTCGGGCGGCCCGGCGAAGTGGTACCGGTGTCCTCGTGCCAGTGACGGGTCTCCTGCGTGATCGTGCCCCCGGCCGCGAGGATCGCCGCCTGGCGCTGGATCTCATATCGCACGGCGCGCTCGACAGACCGCATCGAGTTCACGTTCTTCGTCTCGGTGCGGGTGCCCAGCGGTTCGTCTGGCTCGCCGACGCCCACCCGGCGCCGCAGCGACACGTTCGCGTCGCAGCGCAGATTGCCGCGCTCCATACGTGCTTCCGAGATCCCCAGGGCGAGCACGATGTCGCGGATCGCGGCGACGTAGGCCTTCGCGATGTCGGGCGCACGGTGCTCGGCGCCGAAGATCGGCTTCGTCACGATCTCGACGAGGGGAACACCGGCGCGGTTGTAGTCCACGAGGGAGTACTCCGCGCCCTGGATGCGGCCGGTGGCCCCGCCGACATGCGTCAGCTTGCCGGCATCCTCCTCCATATGCGCCCGCTCGATGGGCACGTCGACGAGCGTGCCGTCGCCGAGCTCGACCTGCACGCTGCCCTCGAACGCGATCGGCTCGTCGTACTGCGAGATCTGGTAGTTCTTGCCCAGGTCGGGATAGAAGTAGTTCTTTCGCGCGAATCGGCTGGAGGGCGCGATCGAGCAGCCGAGCGCCAGGCCCAGGCTGATCGAGTGCTTCACCGCCTGCTCGTTGACGACCGGCAACGAGCCGGGCAGACCCATATCGACGGCAGCGACCAGCGAGTTGGGCGCCGCGTCGTGGTTCTCGGATGCCGCAGGGTTCGGCGCGGCCGAGAACATCTTGGTCGTGGTGTTGAGTTCGACGTGCACCTCGAAACCGAGCACGGGCTCGAACAGCTCGAGCGCCGCGTCGAAATCGAGCAGCTTCTCCTTGGCCATCAGCGATCCCGCCCTTCCGCGTCGCGAGCCGATCGGAGGAGGGGCGCACGGTCGAGCAGCGACCCGCCCCATTCGTCCACGAGCAGCGCCTCGAGTGCGGCACCGACGCGATACAGCCGTGCATCCTCGCGCGCCGGCGCGAGGAACTGGATGCCGACCGGCAGCCCGTCCTCCGCGGCGAGACCCGACGGCACCGAGATGCCGGGCACACCGGCAAGGTTCGCCGGAATGGTGGTGACGTCGTTCAGGTACATCTGCATCGGATCGTCGACTCTCTCGCCGAGACGGAACGCCGTGGTCGGTGCGGACGGAGTGGCGATGACATCCACCTCGACGAACGCCGCGTCGAAGTCGCGCTGGATGAGCGTGCGTACCTTCTGCGCCGAGCCGTAGTACGCGTCGTAGTATCCGGCCGACAATGCGTAGGTGCCGAGGATGATGCGGCGCTTCACCTCGTCGCCGAAGCCGGCATCACGCGTGGCCGCCATGACGTCCTCGACCGTCGCGTTCGCATGCGGAGTCACCCGCATCCCGAAGCGCACCGAGTCGAACTTCGCGAGGTTGCTGGACGCCTCCGCGGGCAGGATCAGGTAGTACGCGGCGACCCCGTGCTCGAAATGCGGGGCGCTCACCTCGACGATCTCCGCCCCCTGCGCCTGCATCGCCGCCAGTGCCGCGTGGAACGAGGCCGCCACACCCGGCTGGAACCCGCTGTCGGGCAACTCGCGGATGACACCGACCTTCAGCCCGCGCAGCGCATCGCCACGCGCTCCGTCGCGGGCCGCGTCGGCGAACGAGGGCCAGGCTTCGGTGAGCGAGGTCGAATCGTGCGGGTCGTGCCCCGCGATCACGTCGTGCAGCAGCCCGGCGTCGAGGACGGTCCGGGTGACGGGCCCGACCTGGTCGAGACTGGATGCCAGGGCGATCGCGCCGTACCGGCTGACACCGCCGTAGGTGGGCTTCATGCCCACCGTTCCGGTCACGTGTGCGGGCTGACGGATCGAGCCGCCCGTGTCGGAGCCCAGGGCCAGCGGTGCCTCGAACGCGGCGACGGCGGCGGCGGAACCTCCGCCCGATCCGCCGGGGATCCTGTCCAGGTCCCACGGGTTGCGCGTCGGACCGTAGGCGGAGTGCTCGGTGGACGAGCCCATCGCGAACTCGTCCATGTTGGTCTTGCCCAGCGGCACGAGGTCGGCGGACCGGGAGCGGGCGACGACGGTCGCGTCGTAGGGCGACAGGTATCCCTCCAGGATGCGCGAGCCGCTCGTGGAGGGCATGTCAGTGGTGACCAGCACGTCCTTGATGGCCAACGGCACACCCGCGACCGGCCCGAGCTGCTCGCCCGCGGCACGGCGGCGGTCGATATCGGCTGCCGTCTCGAGCGCATGATCGCTGACGTGCAGGAAGGCGTGCACGTCGGTATCGACGGACGCGATGCGGTCCAGGTGCGCCCGCGTGGCCTCGACGCTGGAGATCTCGCCCGCGGCGAGTGCGGCGGCGAGGTCGGCAGCCGTGAGCCGGATGATGTCGCTCACTGCTCTTCTCCCAGGATCGCCGTCACCCGGAACCGATCGTCCGCCGCGTCCGGCGCATTCTGGAGCGCCTGCGCCACAGTGAGCGTCTGGCCGACGACATCGGCACGATAGACGTTCGTGAGCGGGATCGGGTGACTCGTGGCCGGCACGTCTGGCGTGGCGACCTCGGACACCTTCGCGATGTTGTCGACGATCACGTCGAGCTGCCCGGTGAGGCGTTCGACCTCCTCGTCACTCAGCTGGATCCGGGCGAGCACGCCGAGATGGCGCACGAGGTCGGGAGTGATTTCAGACACCGCACCAGCCTACCGGCGCGTGCGTCGGCGATCGCGTCCACGAGCAACGGACAGGGCAGTCATCCGCGTACCCTGGGCCTGTGAACAGCTACGACCCGCCTCGCCCCTGGACCGCCAGCTATGCGCCGGGCGTGCCCGAAGATCTCGGCCCGGTCTCGGGGTCGCTGGTCGACATCGTCGCCGCATCGGCGCGTGACTACCCCGACGCACCGGCGCTGCAGTTTTTCGGCGCCGAGACCACCTATCGCCGGCTCCAGGAGCAGATCGATCGGGTCGCGGCCGGGCTCAAAGCGCTCGGGGTCGGTGCCGGCGACACCGTCGCGATCGTGCTGCCGAACTGCCCGCAGCACATCGTCGCGTTCTACGCCGTCCTGCGACTGGGCGCCGTGGTCATCGAGCACAACCCGCTGTACACGCCACGCGAGCTGCGCAAGCAGTTCGAAGACCACGGCGCCCGCACGGCGATCGTGTGGAGCAAGGTCGTCGGCACGATCCAGGGCTTCCCGGATGACCTGCGGGTGACCAACATCGTCTCGGTCGACATCACTCGGGCGATGCCTTTCGCCACGCGCGTCGCACTGCGACTGCCGCTGGCGAAGGCGCGCGCGGCGCGCGCCGCACTGCACGAACGCGTCCACGGAACCGTGGACTACGAGCACCTCGCCGAGACGGCGATGCTGCCGGCATCCCACCCCCGCCCGGCGACCGACGATCTCGCGATCATCCAGTACACGAGCGGAACCACCGGCACGCCCAAGGGTGCTGCGCTCACCCACCGCAACCTCCTCGCCAACGCCGCACAGGCGCAGGCCTGGGTGCCGCAGATCACCCGGGGTGACGGATGCGTCGTCTACGCCGTGCTGCCGATGTTCCACGCGTACGGGCTCACGCTGTGCCTGACGTTCGCGATGTCGATGGGCGCACGGCTCGTGCTGTTCCCGAAGTTCGATCCCGACATGGTGCTGGAGGTGACCAAGAAGCATCCTGCGACGTTCCTGCCGCTCGTGCCACCGATCGCCGACCGGCTGCTGAAGGCCGCCGAGACCACGGGGGTCTCGCTGCACGGCACGCAGATCGCGATCTCGGGCGCCATGGCGCTCCCCCACGAGCTCGTCGTACCGTTCGAGGCAGCGTCCGGCGGCTACCTCGTCGAAGGGTACGGCCTGTCAGAGTGCTCACCGGTGCTCATGGCCAATCCCGTCGCCGCCAACCGCGTGCCGGGCACGGTGGGGCTGCCCCTGCCGGGCACCGAGTGCCGGGTGGTCGACCCCGATGAGCCGACGCACGACGTGGCACCGGGTGAGCGCGGCGAGCTGATCGTCCGCGGGCCGCAGGTGTTCTCGGGGTACTACGGCAAGCCCGAGGAGACCGAGCGGGTCTTCGTCGACGGGTGGTTCCGCACCGGAGACATCGTCACGATCGACGATTCCGGCTTCGTGCGGATCGTCGATCGCATCAAGGAGCTCATCATCACCGGCGGCTTCAACGTCGCTCCGACCGAGGTGGAGATCGCGCTGCGCCAGCACCCCGATGTCGAAGACGCCGCCGTGGTCGGGTTGCCCAGCGGCCAGTCCGGTGAGGAGGTCGTCGCCGCGGTCGTGCTCGATCCCGCGGTCGAAGAGCCCGACGTGGAGGCGATCCGCGAGTTCGCTCGCGGCCTCCTCACTCCCTACAAGGTGCCGCGGCGCATCTTCATCGTGGACGAGCTGCCGAAGTCGCTCATCGGCAAGGTGCTGCGCCGCCAGGTGCGCGACTCGCTGCTGAACCTCACGACCGGTGCCTGAGGCCCCGGCTGCGAGCCGCCTCACCCGGCATCGGCGTCGAGCGCCGCCGGCCCGCGCTCGACGAGAACACGGAACTGTGCCGCGTCGATGATGCGCACGCCGAGCTGCTCGGCCTTCGCGAGCTTGGAGCCCGCGCCGGGGCCCGCGGCGACGAAGTCGGTCTTCTTCGAGACACTGGATGCCGCCTTGCCGCCGGCTGCGGCGATCGCCTCCAGCGCGCCCTCACGGGTGTACCCCTCGAGCGATCCGGTCGCCACGACGGTAAGACCCTCGAGCACTCCGCCCGCGGTGGCAGCCGCGCCCGGACCCGGGTGGCCCGGTGTCGACCACTGCACGCCGGCCTGCGCCCAGCGTTCGACGATGTCCCGATGCCAGTCGACGTCGAACCAGTCGAGCACCGAATCGGCGATGATCTCGCCGACGCCCTCCACGGCGGCGAGCTCGTCGCGGGTCGCCGCCCGGATGGTGTCGAGCGAGCCGAACCACTGCGCGAGCGCCCGGGCGGCGACCGGCCCGACGTGCCGGATGTTCAACGCGACGAGCAGGCGCCACAGCTCTTTCGTCTTGGCCTTCTCGAGCTCGGTGAGCAGCGTGCGCGCCTGCGCCGAGGGCTGCAGGCCGTCGAGCCCCGCCTTCCGCTCCGCGGCGGTCGGGTTGCGTCGAAACGGGGCGCGGATCTTCGCGGCACCGTCGTCGTCGATCTTCGGCAGCCCGGTCTCGGTGTCGCGCACCTCGACCTCGATCGGCACGATCTGGTCGAGGGTCAGGGCGAACAGTCCCGCCTCAGTCTCCAGCGGCGGTGCCGCGGGCACGGTCGGCTGTGTGAGCGCGGCCGCCGTCACCTCGCCGAGCGCCTCGATGTCGAGCGCGCCGCGCGAGCCGATGTGCTCGACCCGGCCGCGCACCTGCGCCGGGCAGGAGCGCGCGTTCGGACAGCGCAGGTCGACGTCCCCGTCCTTCATCGGCCGCAGCGCGGTGCCGCACTCCGGGCAGCCTGCGGGCATCACGAACTCGCGCTCGGTGCCGTCGCGCTTGTCGACGACGGGGCCCAGCACCTCGGGGATGACATCGCCGGCCTTGCGCAGCACCACGGTGTCGCCGATGAGCACGCCCTTGGCCTTGACGACGTCCTGATTGTGCAATGTCGCCTGTCGCACGACGCTGCCCGCCACCTGCGCGGGCGCCATGACGGCGAACGGCGTCGCGCGACCGGTGCGACCCACCGAGACCACGATGTCGAGCAGTCTCGTCTGCACCTCTTCGGGCGGGTACTTGAAGGCGATCGCCCAGCGCGGCGCGCGCGAGGTCATGCCGAGCTCGTCGTGCAGCGCCAGCTCGTCGACCTTGACGACGATGCCGTCGAGCTCGTGGTCGATGTCGTGCCGGTGCGCACCGCGATGGTCGATGAACGCGACCACCTCGTCGATGCCGTGACAGACCCGCGTGAACGGGCTGGTGGGCAGTCCCCATTCGGCGAGCAGCGTGTAGACCTCGCTCTGCGTGGCGACCGGCGGGTGTGGCCAGGCCCCGACGCCGTGCACATACATCCTCAGCGCGCCGATGCGCTCCCGTCCCGCCTCGAGCTCGAGACCGCGCTTCTTGTCGAGCTGCTGACGCAGACCGCCGCTGGCCGCGTTGCGGGGGTTCGCGAACGAGGGGAAGCGCCGCGCCGCCGCCGTACGGGCCCTGTCCTCGTCGAACGGTCGCGTCGCGGCACGCCGGTCGTGCCTCTCCCGTGCATCGTCGAATGCCCGCTCGCGGAACTCCGCCTGCTGTGCGTTGAGCCGCTCGAACGCGGCTACCGGGATGAACACCTCACCGCGCACCTCGACGATCGGCGGGTGCCCGTCTCCGACGAGCCGCGGCGGGATCTCGGGCAGCCGCAGCGCGTTCTCGGTCACGAGCTCGCCCACGCGCCCGTCGCCGCGCGTGGCGGCCGAGGTGAGCACACCGTCCTCGTAACGGAGGTTGATCGCGAGCCCGTCGATCTTCAGCTCGGTGAGCCACGCGACCTCGCGACCGGCGGCTGCCTGCGTCTTGACGGCCCATTCCCGCAGTTCGTCGCGCGTGAACACGTTGTCGAGGCTGAGCATGCGCTCGGCGTGCTCGATCGTCGCCAGGCCGGTGGACCGGGCGGCGCCGACCAGCCGCGTCGGCGAGTCCTGACCCGCGAGCTCTGGATGCTGCCGCTCCAGCTCCTCGAGCCGCCCCATCCATCCGTCGTAGACGGCATCGTCGACGATCGAGGTGTCACGACCGTAGTACGCGTCCTTCGCATCGAGGATGCGCTCGCTCAGCTCGGCCGCCTCCGCACGAGCGGCCTCCAAGGGGGTCTGCACAGCACGAGTCTACGAGGGGCCTGCGGCACCGCCGACGCTCGTGCTCTGGTCGTGCGCAGGTGTCACGCGTCGACGGGCACGGCCGAGACCGTGCGGTCGATCGTGAGCTGCCCGATGACCCGCGTGCCGTCGTACAGCACGGCGGTCTGACCCGGGGCCACGCCGTCGAACGGGGCGTCCGGCCTCACCGTGACCCCGCTCTCGTCGAGCACGGCCGTCGCCGGTACCGGGTCGGCGTGCGCTCGGATCTGCACGTGACAGGCGAACTCCCCGGGTTCGGGGGCTCGTCCGGCCCACGAGAACCGCTCCCCGGCGATCTGCGCGGTGGCGAGAGCCTCCCTCGGGCCGACCACCACGGTGTTGCTCACCGGCCGCACCTCGAGCACGAAACGCGGCTTGCCGTCCGGCGCGGGCACGCCCAGCCGCAGTCCGCGTCGCTGCCCGACCGTGAACGCGTGCGCGCCGTCGTGGGTGCCGACCACGGCACCGGTGCGATCGACCACCTCGCCCTGCTCCGCCCCGACGCGATCGGCCAGCCAGCCGCGCGTGTCGCCGTCGGGGATGAAGCAGATGTCGTGACTGTCGGGCTTCTGCGCGACGCCGAGCCCCCGCGCCTGCGCTTCGGCGCGTACGACCGCCTTGGTCGGCGTCGATCCGAGGGGGAAATACGTGTGCGCAAGCTGCTCTGCCGTCAAGACGCCGAGCACGTACGACTGGTCCTTCGCGGCATCCGACGCGCGGTGCAGCTCGCGGCCGTCCGGGCCGTCGACGAGCGTCGCATAGTGCCCGGTGCACACCGCGTCGAAGCCGAGCTCGATGGCGCGGTCCAAGAGTGCGGCGAACTTGATCCTCTCGTTGCAGCGCATGCACGGGTTGGGCGTGCGCCCGGCCCGGTACTCCGCGACGAAGTCGGCAACGACGTCGTCGCGGAAGCGCTCCGAGAAGTCCCAGACGTAGAACGGGATGCCGAGGACATCCGCCGCACGGCGGGCATCCATGGCGTCCTCGATCGTGCAGCAGCCGCGGCTGCCGGTGCGCAGTGTGCCGCCCGCGCGGGAGAGCGCGAGGTGGACGCCGACGACGTCGTGCCCCGCCTCCACGGCCCGTGCGGCCGCGACGGCGGAGTCGACGCCTCCGCTCATGGCCGCCAGGATCCGCATGTCTCCAGTGTACGAACCTCCGCTGGGACGGGGATCAGGATGCCGCGCGTGCGCGCTCCACGGCGGGCGGCAGCGCCGCGAGCACGGCGTCGACGTCGGCGGCGGACGACGTGCGGCCCAGCGAGATGCGCAGCACCTGACGTGCAGCCGCATCGGTCATCCCCAGCGACAGGACGACGTGCGACGGCTCGGGGATCCCCGCCTGGCAGGCCGAGCCCGTCGATACCGCGATGCCCGCCCGGTCGAGCAGGAACAGCAGCGTCTCCCCGGTGGCGCCGGGGAAGTGGAAGTGCGCGTTGCCCGGAAGCCGGTCGACCGGATCGCCCAGCAGCACCGCCTGCGGCACGGCCGCCAGCACCCCGGCGACCAGCCGGTCGCGCAGCGCCCCGACACGCACCGTCTCGTTCGCACGTTCATCGGCGGCGAGCTCCGCAGCCACGGCGAAGGCCGCGGCCCCGGCCACGTCCTGGGTGCCCGAACGCAGCCCGCGTTGCTGACCGCCGCCCTGCTGCAACGCCGTCAACACGGCCTGGCGCGCCACGAGCAGCGCCCCGACCCCGACGGGTCCGCCGATCTTGTGGGCCGACACGCTCATCGCGACCAGCCCCGTCGAACGCGCCGCGTCGCCGCGGAGCGACCGGAACGACAGCGGGAGGTGCCCGAAGGCGCCGACCGCATCCAGGTGCAGCGGCACGCCGGCATCCCGCGCCAGCCGGGCCAGGGTCTGCACGTCGTTGACCGTGCCGACCTCGTTGTTGGCCACCAGGGCCGTCGCCATCGCCGCGCCCGGGAGGGCCGCAGCGAAGCGCGCCGCCTCGATGTGCCCGGTCGCCGTCAGCGGCACCGCGACGACCGACGCCCCCTGCGCGGTGCGCAGCCATTCGACCGTGTCGAGGGTCGCGTGGTGCTCCCCGTCGGGCAGCACCACGGTGTCCGCACCGTCCGGACGCGACCACCACAGTCCCTTCAGCGCGAGGTTCGTCGACTCCGTGCCGCCCGAGGTGAACACGACCTCGACCGGATCGCAGCCGGCCACTGCGGCAAGACGCTCCCGCGACTCCTCCAGCAACCGGCGCGTCCGCTGCCCGGCTCCGTGCACGGACGACGCGTTGCCCACCAGGTCGGCGGCCGACAGCCAGGCATCCCGCGCCTCCAGGCGCAGCGGAGTCGTCGCCGCGTGGTCCAGATAGACCGTCATCCGTCGCTCCCGTCCGCCGCGCCGTCCGCGGGTGCGGCCGGGCCTTCGCGCCGGAACTACTGTAGAACGCATGCCTGTCGCGCCGACCGACGTGCGCCCCGCGCCGGGGCTGCTCTCCCCCGACCTCGACGATCTCGGCGTACGGTTCGGGCACGACGGCGGCACGCTGCGGGTGTGGTCACGACACGCCGATACGCTCGATCTGCTCATCTTCGACGAGAGCGACCTCGACTGGATCGTCGACACGCTTCCGCTCGCCGAGGTCGCCGACGCGGTGTGGGAGGTCAACACGCCACTGCTGCGCCCCGGCGTGCGGTACGCGGTGCGCGCCGCCGGTCCGCCCGGCGTCGGCAACACGTTCAACCCGAGCACACTCCTCCTCGACCCGTACGGCCGTGGACTCGCCAGCGGCGGATTCGGGGACTGGCGCTCCGTCGCCGTCGACGGCGCATTCGACTGGGGCGACGTGCGCAAGCCCGGCATCCCGCCCGACCGCACCGTGATCTACGAGGGGCATGTGAAGGGCATGACCAAGCGGCATCCCCTCGTCCCGCCGGCGCTGCACGGCACCTACGCGGGCCTGGCCCACCCCGCCATGGTCGATCACCTGGTGGGGCTCGGCGTGACAGCGGTCGAACTGCTCCCGATCCACGCGTCCGCCACCGAGGCGCGGCTGCTGCAGCACGGGCTGACGAACTACTGGGGATACAACACGCTCGCGTTCTTCGCCCCGCACGCCGCGTACGCGACCGAGACGGCCCGCCATGAGGGGGCAGAGGCGGTGCTGCGCGAGTTCAAGGGCATGGTCCGGCTGCTGCACGAGGCGGGGCTGGAGGTGATTCTCGACGTCGTCTACAACCACACGGCCGAGGAGGGGATCGGGGGGCCCCTGACGAGTCTGCGCGGCCTCGACAACCGCGGCTACTACCGCCAGCACCAGGACGGCTCGTACATCGACGTGACCGGCTGCGGGAACTCGGTGAACACGGCAACGGATGCCGCGGCACGCCTCGTGCTCGACTCGCTGCGCTACTGGGCGAACGAGTGCCAGGTGGATGGCTTCCGGTTCGACCTCGCAGTCACGCTCGGTCGCGATGAGGAGCACACCTTCACACCCGAGCACCCGCTCCTGCGTGCGATCGTCGACGACCCGGCGCTGGCCGGGGTGAAGACGATCGCCGAGCCATGGGACGTCGGCCTCGGCGGCTGGCAGACCGGTGGTTTCGACACCGGGTGGACCGAGTGGAACGACCGCTACCGCGACCGTGTGCGCAACTTCTGGCTGAGCGACGTCGACTACGCGCGTCGCGCATCAGCCGCTCCCGTGGGCATCGGCGGCTTCGCGACGCGCCTGGCCGGCTCGTCCAACACCTTCAGCGCGGAGCGCGGACCGCTGGCGAGCGTCAACTTCGTCACCGCGCACGACGGCTTCACGCTGAACGACCTCGTCTCGTACGACGTCAAGCACAACGACGCCAACGGCGAGCACAACCGCGACGGCGCCGACACCAACCGCTCGTTCAACCACGGCGCCGAGGGCCCAACCGACGACCCGTCGATCCTCGCGACCCGCCGCAAGGCGATGCGCAACCTGCTCGGCACGCTCCTGCTGTCGGCCGGGGTGCCGATGCTCACGGCCGGCGACGAGTTCGCGCGCACCCAGCACGGCAACAACAACGCCTACTGCCACGACTCGCCGCTGACGTGGCTCACGTGGGAGCCTGAGGCCTGGCAGAACGACCTCGCCGACCACGTGCGCACGCTCACCCGTCTGCGACATGAGAACCCCGCCCTGCGCCCGACACGCTTCGCCCACGAAGACGAGGCCGTACCGGGCGCATCGGTCATGGACTGGTACGACGAGCACGGCGAGACCATGTCGATCGAACGCTGGACCGACCCGACGCACCGCACGCTGCAGTACGTCGCCACGTCGACGCCCACGCACGAGCAGGCGAACCGCGTGCTGCTCATGGTGCACGGAAACGAGCAGCCGATCGACGTTACCCTCCCGCACGTCGACGGCGTGCGACGCTACGTGTCGCTGTGGTCAAGCGCCGACGAGCGGCCCAGGACGGACGAGCACGCCTACGCCCCGGGCGAGGCAGTCAGCCTCGCCGCGACATCGATGCATCTGTTCCGGGCGGAGTGACCCGCGCATTCGGCCTGCCGCCGCGGTGCGCGTCGCGATAGGTTCAACTCGTGGCCACCGCATCCCGCAGACGATCCACCTCCCGGGCCTGGCGCAGTGCCTCTGCCATCCCGGTCCGCCCGGCCGTGCCGTGGCCGCCGTCACCGGGGACGGTGACGGGGCGCATCCCGCTCACGCCGCTCGGGCCGTCCGTGCCGCTCGACCGGTACCGGCCCAAGGCATTCGACGGCGAGGTCGTGCCGTTCCGTGCCACAGCCTTCCGAGAAGGCCATGACGTCATCGGCGTGCACGTGCGGCTGTTCTCGCCGTCCGGCGACGAGTCCCTGCACCGGCTCACCCCGCTGCACGACGGCCTGGACACCTGGCGTACCGAGATCGCGCTGTGCGAGCAGGGGGTGTGGCGCTTCCGATTCGAGGCGTTCGCCGACGACGTCGCGACGTGGCGGCATGCCGCCGACCTCAAGATCGCCGCCGGAGTCGACACTGCGGTGATGCGCGAGCTGGGCGCACGGCTCTTCGACCTGGCCACCGCCGAGAAGTCGCGCCCGGCACCGGAGCGCGCGGCGCTCACGGCGGCGGCCCGAGTGCTCCGCGACGCGGATGCCGACGACGCCGCCGCGCTCGATGTCGTGCGCGATCCCGAGATCGCCGCACTGTTCGTACAGCGCCCGCTCACCTCGCTCATGACGCTCGAAGACGAGCGCGAGCTGCTCGTCGAGCGCGAGCGCGCCGGGGTGGGCGCGTGGTATGAGTTCTTCCCGCGCTCCGAGGGCGCACGCAGGCGCAAGGACGGCACGGTGGTCAGCGGCACGTTCCGCACCGCGGCCAAGCGGCTTCCCGCCGTGGCCGCCATGGGGTTCGACGTCCTCTACCTCGTGCCGATCCACCCGATCGGCACGACGAACCGCAAGGGACGCAACAACACGCTGGAGGCGCTGCCCGGCGATCCCGGGTCGCCCTACGCGATCGGTGCGGCAGACGGCGGCCACGACGCCATCCATCCAGACCTCGGCACTCCGGACGACTTCCGCGCCTTCCTCCGCGCCGCGCAGCGCAACGGGCTCGAGGTCGCTCTCGACATCGCGCTGCAGGCTTCACCCGACCACCCGTGGGTGACCGAGCACCCGGAGTGGTTCACCACGCTGCCCGACGGCACGATCGCCTACGCCGAGAATCCGCCGAAGAAGTATCAGGACATCTACCCCCTGAACTTCGACAACGACCCCGAGGGCAGCTACGCCGAGATGCTCCGCATCATCCGGTACTGGGTGGCCCAGGGCGTCAGGATCTTCCGCGTCGACAACCCGCACACCAAGCCCCTGCAGTTCTGGGAGTGGCTGATCGCGACCGTGAACGTCGACGACCCCGAGGTGATCTTCCTGGCCGAGGCGTTCACGCGCCCCCGCGTCATGCAGGCGCTCGCCCAAGTCGGCTTCCAGCAGAGCTACTCCTACTTCACGTGGCGCAACACCAAGTCGGAGCTCGAGGAGTTCTTCACCTCCGTCGCGCACGAGACTGCCGACTACATGCGACCGAACGTGTTCGTCAACACGCACGACATCCTCACCGAGTATCTGCAGTTCGGCGGCCGGCCGGCCTACAAGATCCGTGCCGCGATCGCCGCGACCGCTGCACCCACCTACGGCGTGTACGCCGGCTATGAACTGTACGAGAACGTCGCGCGACCGGGCTCGGAAGAGAACATCGACAACGAGAAGTACGAGTTCAAGGTCCGCGACTGGGCGGGCGCCGAGGCCTCCGGGGACTCTCTCGCCCCGTACCTGCGGCGGCTGAACGAGATCCGCCGGGCGCACCCCGCGCTCGGGCAGCTGCGCAACATCCATGTGCACTGGAGCGACGACGACGCGATCCTGGTCTACTCGAAACACCTGCAGGCGGACCTGTCGCCCACTGGCCGCGCCGACACGATCATCGTCGTCGCCAACGTCGACCCCCACTCCGTGCGGCAGACGACCGTGCACCTCGACACACGCGTCTGGGGCGTCGAACCGGGGGACCCGTTCGAGGTCGAGGACCTCGTCACGGGACAGGTGTGGACGTGGACCGACCACGACTTCGTACGGCTCGACGCCTTCGACGAGCCCGTGCACATCCTGCACGTGAGGGAGTCCCGATGAGCGCGCTCGGCGAGCTCGATCTGCACCTCATCGCCGAGGGGCGGCACGAGGAGCTGTGGCGCGTGCTGGGTGCACACGTGCGCCACGATGACGGCGTGCCCGGCACCGCGTTCGCCGTATGGGCGCCGAACGCACGGGCCGTGCGCGTGGTCGGCGACTTCAACGACTGGGACGGGCAGAGGCATCCCATGCGCTCGCTCGGCTCGTCGGGCGTCTGGGAGCTGTTCGTCCCCGCCGTGGGGACCGGCACAGTGTACAAGTTCGAGATCCTCACCCGCGGCGGCGCATGGATCCTCAAGGCCGACCCCATGGCCCGCCAGGCTGAGGTGCCGCCGGCCACCGGCTCGATCGTGACCGATTCGCAGCACACGTGGGCGGACGCAGAGTGGATGGCCCGACGCGCCGCCGAGAACCCGGTCTCGCAGCCCATGTCGACCTACGAGGTGCATCTGGGTTCGTGGCGCCCCGGTCTGACCTACCGCACCGCCGCCGACGAGCTGATCGCCGATGTGCGCGAGACCGGCTTCACGCATGTGGAGTTCCTCCCCCTTGCCGAGCACCCGTTCGGCGGGTCCTGGGGCTACCAGGTCGCCGGGTACTACGCGCCGACCAGCAGGTTCGGCTCACCCGACGATCTGCGCCACCTGATCGACCGGCTGCACCAGGCGGGGATCGGCGTGATCCTCGACTGGGTGCCCGGTCACTTCCCGAAAGATGCCTTCGCCCTCGGCCGATTCGACGGCGAGCCGGTCTACGAGCACCCGGATCCGCGGCGCGGCGAGCACAAGGACTGGGGCACGTACATCTTCGACTACGGCCGGCCCGAGGTGCGCAATTTCCTGGTCGCCAACGCCCTGTACTGGCTCGAGGAGTTCCACGTCGACGGGCTGCGGGTGGATGCCGTCGCCTCGATGCTCTACCTCGACTACTCGCGCGACGACGGTGAGTGGGAGCCGAACGTCTACGGCGGTCGGGAGAATCTCGAGGCGATCGGCTTCCTGCAGGAGGTCACCGCCACCGCGTACAAGCGGCACCCGGGCATCGCGATGATCGCCGAGGAGTCCACGAGCTACCCCGGGGTGACCGCCCCGACCAGCGCCGGCGGCCTCGGGTTCGGCTTCAAGTGGAACATGGGCTGGATGAACGACTCGCTCGAGTACATCAAGCGGGACCCCATGTACCGGCGGTATCACGAGGGCGAGCTGTCGTTCTCGTTC
>NZ_JBKEAF010000077.1:0-12944 GCF_047971895.1 Microbacterium sp. | reverse complement strand
GGAAGGGTGAACACCATACGGCTGCGCGATCCCGGCAGCGGCACGGTGAGCGAGACGTCCGATCCGCCGAAGCGCGCCGCGTCGAGCACCAGGTGCGTCCCCCTGCTGGGTCGCAGCCGTACGCTCGCATCGACCTGCCCCGCCCACACGCCGGCGGCGTTGAGCACCGCCCGGGCGCGCACGGCGAGCGTCTGACCGGTCAACTCGTCGCGCAGCGTCGCTCCGTTCCCGGTGACGTCGACGGCGGCGACGCGCGTGAGCACGCGCGCACCGAACCCGGCGGCCGTGCGGGCGACCGCCACCACGAGCCGCGCATCGTCGACGAGCCGGCCGTCCCATCCGCGGATCGCACCGCGCAGTCCGTCGCCGCGCACCGCGGGCGCGACACGCAACACCTCATCGGCGCCGATCACCCCCGGAGGCGGCAACACACGGCCCGGCGTGCCCACGACACGGCGCAGCGCATCGCCCAGCAGATAGCCGGCGCCGACGTAGGCGCCCCGGTATCGATGCCCCGGAGCGAACAGCGGCATGACCTGCGCCAGGGGCCGAGTCAGGTGCGGCGCCGTGCGCGTCATGAGCACGTGCCGTTCGGCGGCGCTCTCGTGCGCGATGCCGAACTGCCCCGACGCCAGGTAACGGAGGCCGCCGTGCACGAGCTTCGAGCTCCACCGGCTCGTGCCGAAGGCGAGGTCGTGGCGTTCGACGAGCACCGTCGACAGGCCGCGGGACGCGGCATCCAGCGCCAGACCCACTCCGGTGATGCCGCCGCCGATCACGAGCACGTCGACCTGTGGGTCGTCGCCGAGCATCGCCAGGTCCCGCGCGCGGCGCGCGGCGTTGAGGTGGCTTCTTCCCGCGGTCACCGCGCCGGCTCCCCCACGTAGCCGCGTAGTGCCGCGGCGAGCTCGGCCTCCCACACTCCCACGGGCAGACGGTCCGCGACGAGCGGCGCCGACTGCACCGCCGACTGCACGATCAGCAGCACCATGGCGGCCATGCGCTGCGGCTGACCGGCACGGACGACACCCGCGGCCTGACCGGCGGTGACGAGCAGTTCGAGGCGCGCGAGGATGTCGTGCTGGCTCGTGCCGAGCCGTTCGAGGATGTACCGTGCGAGGAGCTCGGGATCGGTCTCGCGCAGCCTGCGCAGCAGCGGCAGATCCCGGACATGGGCGGCGGTCGCCACGAGCGCCTCGACCATTCCGTCGAGCGATCCGGCGGTTGTCTCGTCGGACACGGCGTTCCGCATCTCGCTGGTGAGCACGTCGGCGTAGAGGGCGGTGACGTCGGGCCAGTAGCGGTAGATCGTCTGACGGCTCATTCCGCTGCGCCGTGCGATGTCGGCTACCGTCGTACGGCGCACGCCATGTTCTTCGAGCGCCGCACGCGCCGCGCCCAGGATCACAGCGCGGGTCTCGGCGACGGTGCCGTCCGCGGTGGCACCCCTCGGCGACTCGACCTCGATCATGTGACAAACATACACGCTGTGTCATACTGTCGCACATGACTTCCGCACCCGGTGAGGACCACGCGCGGGACGAGGCCATCGAGCGCCCGTCTCCCGCACTCGACATGCAGTGGGATGCCTGGGGCGACGGGTCGCGCGCCGCCACCCTCCCCGCCGGGGTCAAGCCGATTCTCGCGCTGATCCTCAAAGGCAAGCCGCGCGGAATCCCGCGGCGGCTCGGCGAGGTCGCCCTCACACCCTCCCGTCTCGACACCGCACAGCTTGAGGCTCTCGCCGCGATCGCACCGACGGCCGCCGATGACGCCGCACGCATCCGGCACCTGGGTGGCAAGAGCACCCTCGACCTGCTTGCGCGCCGACTCGACGACGTCCAGACCGCACCCGATGCCGTCGTGTTCCCCGCCGACCACGACGAGGTCCTTGCCGTGCTGGCGCACTGCACGACGCACGACATCGCCGTCGTCCCGTTCGGCGGCGGCACCAGCGTCGTCGGCGGAGTGGACCCGGATGCCGGCACCCATCGCGCCGTCATCGCCCTCGATCTCACCCGCACCGCGGGGCTGCTCGATCTCGACGAGACGTCGCTGCTGGCGGCCTTCGGCGCCGGCACCACCGGCCCGCAGGCCGAAGAACTTCTCGGCCGGCACGGGTACACCCTGGGCCACTTCCCACAGAGCTTCGAACACGCAAGCCTCGGCGGCTACGCCGCCACTCGCTCGAGCGGGCAGGCGTCGCGCGGGTACGGGCGCTTCGACGACCTCGTGCACGCCTTGCGTGTGGCCACCCCGGTCGGCGAGCTGCACGCGGGGCGCGGCCCGGCGAGCGCCGCAGGTCCCGACCTGCGCGAGCTGTTCCTCGGCTCGGAAGGTGCGTTCGGCGTGCTCACCGAAGTCACCGTCCGCATCCGGCCCATCCCGACGACCACCGCGTACGGCGCCTGGTCGTTCCCCGATTTCACCACCGGAGCGGCGGCCGTGCGCGAAGCGACGCAGCGTGGCATCCAGCCCACCGTGCTGCGCCTGTCGGATGAGACCGAAACCCGCATCAACGCGGCGATGGGCGGCCACTTCACCCGCATGAGCGGGTGCCTGGCCATCGCCACAGCCGAAGGCGACGATGCCGCGGCCACCCTCGCCCGGCTCGACGCGGTGTTCCGCGCGCACGGCGCCAAGCCACGGGGAGAAGACCCCGCACGCTCGTGGGAGCGCGGGCGATTCAACGCCCCCGGACTGCGCGACACCCTCATGGACATCGGCGTGCTCGCCGAGACCCTCGAGACGGCAACCACGTGGGCTCGGCTCGATGCACTGAAGTCCGCGGTCACCGCTGCGCTCACCGACGCCCTCGACGGGCGACCGCTGATCTCGTGCCACATCTCGCACGTGTACCCGGCCGGAGCGTCGCTGTACTTCACCGTCATCGCCCCTCTCGATGCCGACCCGGTTGCACAGTGGGCACAGGCCAAGGATGCCGCGTCACGTGCGATCGGCGCCGCCGGCGGCACCATCACCCACCATCACGCGGTCGGGGCCGACCACAAGCCGTATCTTGCCGCCGAGATCGGCGACCTCGGCGTCGCGGTACTGCGGGCGGTGAAGCAGACCCTCGACCCGCAGGGGACGCTCAACCCGGGCACACTGATCCCGTGAACATCGCCGTCGTCGTCAACCCCGCCGCCCGGGCGGGGGCGCACACCGACGCCGCGACGAAAGCCGTCGAGCGTTTGCGCGCGCACGGGCACACGGTCACCGAGATCAGCGGCGGCAGTGCGGCCGAGACATCCACTCTCATCCGCACCGCGGTCGAGGTCGGCACCGACGCGGTCGCCGTCGTCGGGGGCGACGGAACCGTCAACCTCGCCGCGCAGGAGCTCGCGGGCTCCGGCGTGCCGCTCGGGATGATCCCCACCGGCACCGGCAATGACTTCGCCGCACACTTCGGCGTCCCTAGGCTTGCGCCCGAGCATGCCGCCGATGTGATCCACGCCGGCGACACGCGTGCGGTCGACCTCGCCCAGGTCATCCGCGCGGACGGCTCGACGCAGGTGTATGCGACGGTGCTCGCGTGCGGCTTCGACTCGGCCGTCAACGACCGAGCGAATCGCATGCGCTGGCCCAAGGGCGACATGCGGTACAACATCGCCATCCTGCTGGAGTTCGTCTTCCTCAAAGGACTGCCGTTCACCGTACACGTCGATGACGAGCGCGTCGACGGGCCGCTCATCATGGCGAGCGTCGGCAACACCCGTACCTACGGCGGAAACATCCCCATCTGCCCCGACGCCGACGTCGCCGACGGACTGCTCGATCTCACCGTGGTTCGCCCGTCCGGGCGGCTGCACCTGCTGCGACTGCTGCCCACGCTGTACAAGGGAACACACGTGCAGCACCCCGAGGTCGAGACGTACCGGGGCCGGCGGATTCGGCTCGAGGCTGCGAACGTGACGGCGTATGCCGACGGCGACCCGATCGGCACGCTGCCACTGACCATCGATGCCCTTCCCGGCGCGTTGACACTGTTCGCACCCGCTGCCGACACCACCGTCTGACACACTGGAGAGATGCCCGAGGCATCCGATTCCCGTATCGCCGTCTACATCGACTTCGACAACATCGTCATCTCCCGCTACGACCAGGTCAACGGCCGCGGGTCGTTCATGAAGGACCGCGGGGTATCCAAGCCCTCGGCCGACTTCGCGCCCAGACTCAAACGCGCGACCGTCGACCTCGGCGCGATCATCGACTTCGCCGCCTCGTTCGGCACCCTCGTGCTGACCCGCGCCTACGCCGACTGGTCGGCCCCGGTGAACGCCGACTACCGCACGCAGTTGGTCGGTCGCGCCGTCGACCTCGTGCAGTTGTTTCCCGCAGCGGCATATGGCAAGAACGGCGCGGACATTCGCCTCGCGGTGGATGCCGTGGAAGACATGTTCCGCCTGCCCGACCTCACCCACGTGGTGATCGTGTCGGGCGACTCCGACTATGTGCCGCTCGCGCAGCGCTGCAAGCGGCTCGGGCGGTATGTGATCGGAGTGGGTGTCGCGGGGTCGACGGCGAAGTCGCTCGCTGCCGCGTGCGACGAGTTCGCCAGCTACGACGGACTGCCCGGTGTGCCCGCGGTGCCGCCGGAGGCCGAGACCGAGCGCCCGGCCAAGAAGCCGGCGGCGAAGAAGGATGCGACCGACGACAAGCCGGCAGCAGTATCGACGACGGCGAAGAAGCCGAGAGCGAAGAAGGATGCCGCGCCTCCGGCGCCGACACCGCAGGAAGCGGCATCCGTGCTGCTCGAGCGCGCGCTGCGGCTTGAGACGCTACGCACCGACGAGGACTGGGTCAATGCCTCGGCCGTGAAAGACCTGCTCAAGCGCATGGATCCCTCCTTCAGCGAGAAGGACCTGGGGCACCGCTCCTTCACCGACTTCATCCGCGCACAGTCCGATGTCGCCGAACTGCGCGAGGAGGGAAACATCCGGCACGTGCGGCTGATCTCGGGCTGACGCAGGTCACTCATGCCGGCGATCGTCGCGATCTCCATCGCCGTGGTGGCGACGTCATCTCCGCGATTGTGCCGATGACGGGTCAGAGCACGGCGGCCGCCTGCTCGACGAAGCGCTCGTAGTCAGCGAGGTCGTCGCCGGGCACGATCGCGCGCAGCACGACCTCGTCGACAGCATCCCGGTAGGACTGGATGCCGGTGGCGAACGCCTCGGGTATGAGCACCGTGTCGGCCGCCGTGAAGCCCAGACGCGCGAAGTTCGCGGCGTAGTTGGGGTAGCCGGCGTATTGCGCGGCCTCCTTCTCCAGCCGACCCAGGGCTGCCTCGTCGAGCGCCGTCCGCACGTACAGCGCGACGTGCGGATGCGTGCCCTGCGCACGTGCCTCGTCGGCCTGCGCCGCCGCGACGGCGGGCGTCAGCCAGCTGAGCAGCGGGCCACCGGCATCCCGCGCCGCGAGCGCCCGCATCTTCGGACCGAGCGCTCCCACCAGGATGCGTGCAGAGGTGTGCTCGCGCAGCTCGGCGATCGCGGCGCGCACCCGCGCGAGCGCGCCGGTGCGGGACTGGCCCGAGCCGATGCCGAGCACGAGGCGGCCCTGCGGCACATCGCGCGCCTGCGCGGCGATCTCGGACGTGGAGCGCCGGTCGACGGGCACCACGCCGGTAGCCAGCGTGAGCGTGGTGGTCGTGCGTGCCGCAGCCGCGAGCGCTGCCAGGGAGTCGGCGCCGGGGGTGTCGTTGACCCATAACGCGTGGAACCCCGCTGCTTCGACGGTGGGGGCGAGCCGCGCGATCGCATCGGGGCCGAGCGCGCCGGCGATGCCGAGGGAGAGGAGAGAGGTCATGCTTCGAGCATGCCCGTACTCCCCCGGCGCCGCCAGTCGCCCGACACAACACAGGACATTGCCGCCGATACGGCGGGCTGGCAGCCCCAGTGCGGCGGGTCACGCGCGACGTCCTACGTTGCGCCGTGTCCGCGCGGCGCGCTCAGCCCCGGTGGGGACTCAGGCCGCGGCGGTCGCCAGCGCCCGGGCCGCCACGACGAGTTGCTCGTCCACCGCATCCACCGTCACGGCGCCGCCGTCTGCCAGCCCGCCGTTCACGAACAGGTCGGCGATGCGGTCGTCGACCTCGCGCTGGATCAGGCGGCGCAGCGGACGCGCCCCGTACTCGGGCTCGTAGCCATGCTCGGCGAGCCACTCCACGGCGGCCTCCGTGATGTCGAAGGTCACGTCGCGCGTGGCGAGCCGCGCCGCTGTCGCGCCGACCATGAGGCCGACGATCTCGCGCAGCTGCGGCTGCTCGAGCTTGCGGAACATCACGATCTCGTCGACGCGGTTGAGGAACTCGGGTCGCATCGCCTCGCGCAGCTTGCCCATCACGCGGTCGCGCAGGTCGTCGTCGGCGTAGCTGCTGCCGTGCGTCGTGAACCCGATCGCACCGGCGCGCGATGCCAGGAACTCCGAGCCGAGGTTCGACGTCATCACGATGACTGTGTTGCGGAAGTCGACTGTACGGCCCTGACCATCGGTGAGCCGCCCGTCGTCGAGCACCTGCAGCAGCAGGTTGAAGACATCAGGGTGGGCTTTCTCGATCTCGTCGAACAGCACGATCGCATACGGGTTGCGGCGGACCCGCTCGGTGAGCTGGCCGGCCTCGTCGTACCCGACGTAACCGGGAGGCGCACCGACGAGCCGCGACACGGTGTGCCGCTCGCCGAACTCGCTCATGTCGAACCGGATGACAGCGTGATCGTCGTCGAAGAGACTCTGCGCGAGCGTCTTGGCCAGCTCCGTCTTGCCGACACCTGTCGGCCCGAGGAACAGGAACGAGCCGATCGGACGACGCGCATCGCCCATTCCGGTACGGCTGCGTCGGACGGCCTTCGCGACCGCCGTGACGGCGTCGTCCTGCCCGATGACCCGGGCGTGAAGCTCGTCCTCGAGGGACGCCAGCCGCTCACGCGAGGACTCGGTCAGGCGAGAAACCGGGATGCCGGTGGCCCGGCTGATCACGGCCGCGATCTCGGGCTCGTCCACAACGCCGCCCGTCGACCGGCTCGAGGAGCGGGTGGGATCGCTCGGGACGGACGATGCTGCATCGAGCCTCGCCTGCACGTCGGCGATGGCGTCGCGGATGCGCGCAGCATCCTCGTACTTCTCTGCGCTCACGGCCGCATTCTTGTCTGCCTCGAGCTCGGCGAGTCGCTCCATGAACGCGTTCGTGTCGACCTGCACGCCCAGCTTCAGCCGCAGCCGCGCACCGGCCTGATCGATCAGGTCGATAGCCTTGTCCGGCAGCACCCGCTCGGTGAGGTAGCGGTCGCTGAGCTCCACAGCGGCGCGCAGCGCAGCATCCGTGTATTCGATCGCGTGGTGCTCCGCGTACGCGGGCGCGACCCCGCGCAGGATCAGCACGGCGTCCTCGACCGACGGCTCGCCGACCTTCACCGGCTGGAAGCGACGCTCGAGCGCCGGATCCTTCTCGATCGTGCGGTACTCCTTCAGCGTCGTCGCACCCACGAGGTGCAGGTCACCGCGTGCGAGCCGCGGTTTGAGGATGTTGCCGGCGTCCATCGCGCCGTCTCCACCACCGCCGGCGCCGACGACGGTGTGCACCTCGTCGATGAACGCGATGATCTCGCCGGACGCTTCGGCGATCTCGTCCATCGTCTTGGTGAGGCGCTCTTCGAAGTCGCCTCGGTAGCGGGCGCCCGCGAGCATCGCGGGAAGGTCCAGCACCATCACACGCTTGTCGCGCAGCTGCTCGGGCACCGCGTCGTCGACGATCGCCTGGGCGAGTCCCTCCACGATCGCGGTCTTGCCGACTCCGGCGTCGCCGACCAGCACCGGGTTGTTCTTGGTGCGACGGCTCAGGATCTCGATGGTCTGCTCGATCTCGTCGGCACGGCCGATGACCGGGTCGAGCTTGCCCTCCTTGGCGAGTGCGGTGAGGTCGGTGCCGTAGGTGTCGAGCATCGGCGTCGCCGACGATGCGTCATCGCTCGGCGGGGCGAGGGGAGCGCCGTTCGGCGCCACCGTCTCACGGGCACCCTGCACCAGGGCGTCCGCCGTGACGCCCGCCTGGGCGAGCACCTGGCCGGCAGGCGTGTCCTGCGCGAGCACGAGCGCGAAGAAGAGATGCTCGGGGTCGACGTAGGTGGAGCCCGACGCCCGTGCAACCTGGAACGCGTGGAACAGCGCACGGTGGACGGCCGGGGTCACGACAGCCGCTTCGGCGTCGGCGGCCGATGATGCGGCCGGGAGGCGGCTCTCGGCGGCCTCCGCGATGGCCTGCGGATCGGCGCCCAGGCGCGCGACGGCGTCCCGTGCCGGCGCCTGGTCGATCAGGACCCGCAGCACGTGCAGCGCGTCGAGCTCGTGCTGACCGCGTTCGAGTGCGAAGCGGCCGGCGCGCTGCAGGCTCTCCTGCGTCCGTGCGCTGAGGAAGCGGCTGAGGTCGACAGAGCGCTCTTGGCGCGCCCGCTCCCCCGCGAGGTAGCGGGCGAGGAATTCGTCGAACGAGTTGTCAGGCATCCCATCTCCATTAAAGTTGAGCGACTGTGCAGCAAGTTTACCAACTTGAGCATGCATCTATCAACTTCAACAACTGTGGGTGTGCTGTATTCCCGCTATCGCTCGAGTGCCTCGCAGACATCGCGGAACAGCGCCGCATGCGTGTCGTTCCACGCCACCGTGACCGGTTCCGGGCACGAGGAGAGCTTGACGATCACGGTGTTCGTCTGCGGGTCGAGCCACACGTACTGCCCATAGATCCCGACGGCATAGACATTGCACCGGTCATTGCCCGTCGACCACCACTGGTTGCGGTAGGACGCATTCGCATGGGTCTTCGTGATCGCCGAGCCCCGCGCCAGCCGGGGGTCTCCGCCGGCGAGCGTGTGAGCCACCCAGGCCGACGACACGATGCGCTCGCCGTTCAGCATGCCGCCCGCGAGCATGAGCTCACCGATGCGCGCGAGGTCCCGCGCGGTGCATGAGATCCCGCCGTTGGCGAAGGTGAACCCCGCGCGGTCCACCGTGATCGACGCGTCGTGCGTGCACCCCAGTCGCTGCCAGACGCGCTCGGCCACGATATCCGCGTACCGACGTCCGGTGACCGCCTCGATCAGCCACGCCAGCACGTCGGTATCGGCCGAGCAGTACTGGAACCGCTCCCCCGGTGCGCCCGTGCTGCGCAGCGTGCGCAGGAACGCGTAGGTGTCCGCGGGGTCGCCCTCACGCATCGAGCGCCAGCCGGCGACACGATCCTGCTGCTGCACCTCAGAATCGGGGTTCGTGTAGTCCTCGTCGTACGCCACCGCGACGGTCATATCCAGAACGTGCTGGATCGTCGCCGACTGGTACGCCGAGCCGATCAGCTCGGGAAGGTACTCGACGACGGGCATGCTCGCATCGATGAGCCCCTCGTCGATCAGAGCCGCCACGGCGATCCCGCAGATCGACTTCGACACGCTCATCAACAGGTGCTGATCATGGCGTCCGAACCCCGCACGGTAGTACTCGGCCACCACCGACCCGTCGCGCACGACGACGAATGCGTCGGTGAAGGCCGCATCCAGCCGGGCCTGCAGGTCAGTCACGATCAGCGCGTCGAGGGAGACGATCGGATGCCTGGGCTCACTGTGCGCGGCGATCGGCGTCGTCGGTACGAACTCGTGCACGTGGGCGAACGCCCACCGGCTGTGCGGGGCCTCCTGCCACGTGTCGACGGTCGGCTGCTCTCGCGCCGACGGGTATCGGGGAGGCAGTGTGGTGATCGCAGAGATGATGTCGGTCACAGCAGGATGCTCCTCTCATCGTGGCCGCGCATCGTGCTCGCGACCCCGGGGGTGGACGGCATGGCCGCCAGCAGCTGACGCGTGTACTCGTGGCTCGGGTGCGTGAGCACGACATCGGCGGGTCCGGACTCGACCAGCTCGCCGCGTCGCATGACCCCGGCCGTATCGCTCATGTAGCGCACGACGTCCAGATCATGCGAGATGAGCAGGTAGCTGAGGCTGCGGTCGCGCTTCAGACCCTGCAGCAGGTTGAGCACCTGCGCCTGCACCGAGACGTCCAGTGCGCTTGTCGGCTCGTCGAGCACGACGAGAGCGGGCTCGGTCGCGATGGCGCGCGCGACGCCTGCACGCTGACACTGCCCACCGGAGATCTGGTGCGGCAGCCGATCGCCGTGCGTCGCCGACAGTCCCACCTCATCGAGCAGTTCATCCACCCTCGCTCGGATCTGACGCACACCGAGTCGCGAATGCGTGACGAGCGGCTCGGCGATGATGTCGCGGATGCGCATACGCGGGTTGAGCGCGGCCATAGGGTTCTGGAACACCATGCCCGTCTGGGCGCGCAGGTCGCGCAGCGCGCGGCCCCGCAGCGTCGCCGGGTCGCGGCCTGCGATCAGGCTGCGCCCGGCCGTCGGCACGATCAGGCGCAGGGCGCAGCGTGCGATCGTGCTCTTGCCCGAACCCGACTCCCCGACCAGCCCGAAGGTGGTGCCGGCGGGGATGCGGAAGCTCACGTCGTCGACCGCGCGGAACACGGTGCGGTGCACGCGGAACTCCTTGACGATGCCTTCGACGACCAGAGCGTCCTCAGGCTGCTCCCTCGGTGCGCTCACGACTCCCCCACTCTCAGGCAGGCGGCCTCGCGGAGGACGCCGATCGGCTCCAGGTCCGGGTCGACCTGGTGGCAGACATCGATGACCCGCGGGCAGCGAGCAGCAAAGGCGCACCCGGTCACGCCGAGCAGGTTCGCCGGGACGCTGCCGCGGATCGCATGCAACGGCTCGCCATGCTCGTGGCGCGCCGGAAGCGCCTCCAGCAGGCCGCGAGTGTACGGGTGCGCCGGGTCGCGCAGCACCTCATCGGTCGGTCCGTACTCGATCACGCGCCCCGCGTAGAGTACGGCGACGTTGTCGCAGACCTCCTGCACGACGCCGAGGTTGTGCGTGATCAGCAGCACCCCGAAGCCGAACCGATCGCGCAGCGACAGCACGAGCTGCAGGATCTGCCGCGCTATGGTCACGTCCAGCGCCGTGGTCGGCTCGTCGAGGATGAGCAGCTTCGGCTCGGTCACCAGAGCCTGCGCGATCATGACGCGCTGCAGCATCCCGCCCGACAGCTCGTGCGGGTAGCTGTCGAACACGCGCTCGGGATCGGGCAGCCCCACATGACCGAAGTACTCGAGGATGTGCGCCTTCATCACCGCGGCGCGCGCCGGACGATGCCGCCGCAGCACCGCGCGCAGCTGGTGGCCGAGGGTGAAGACCGGGTTGAACGCCGTGCCGGGGTTCTGGAAGACGATCGACACGACGTCGCCGCGCACCGGCGACGGGCGATCCAGCCGCTGCTCCACGCCGTCGATCACCACGCGGCCAGACGGCTGAGCGCCCTGGGGCAGCATACCGAGCACCGCGAGCCCGGTCAGGCTCTTCCCGCACCCCGTCTCGCCGACCACGCCGAGCACGTCGCCGGCCGAGATCGTCAGCGAGATTCCCCGCACCGGGCGGTTGGTGAGCCGTCCGCGTTCGGTGAAGGCGATCTCGAGGTCCTCGATGCGCAGCAGCTCGTTCATCGCTTCACCTGCCTCGGGTCGAAGAAGTCGCGCAGGGCGTCGCCGAGCAGGTTGAAACCCAGCACCGTGAGAAAGATCGCCAGACCGGGGAACGTCGAGATCCACCACGCCGTGAAGATCTGACCACGCCCCTCGGCAACCATCAGCCCCCAGTCGGGCGTCGGGGGCTGGGCACCCAGACCGAGGAACGCGAGCGATCCCGCGGCCAGCACGACGGCACCGACATCGACCGTGGCCTGCACGATCACCGGGGTCATGCAGTTGCGGAGGATGTGCCGCGGCAGGATCCGGTAGGCGGGGACGCCGATCGCCCGTGCCGCCTCGACGTACGGGCGCTCGCGCAGCGAGCGCGCCTCGGCCCGCACGAGCCGCGCATACCAGGGCCACCAGCAGATGGCGAGTGCGATTCCGGCGTTGAGCAGGCTCGGGCCGAGCAGCGCGACCATGACCATGGCCAGCAGCAGCGGCGGGAACGCCTGGAACACCTCGGTGATGCGCATGAGCAGGTCGTCGAGCCACCCACCGCGGTATCCCGCGATCGCGCCGAGGGGGATGCCGATGAGCGCGGCCAGTCCCACCACCACGACCGAGATCGTCAGGGCCGGCTGGGCGCCCATGATCACCCGGCTGAGGATGTCACGCCCCAGTTGATCGGTGCCGAACAAGTGTACAGCGCTCGGCGCGAGATTGCGCGTGGCCACGTTGGTCTGGCCCATCCCCTGTTCGGGGTAGGGGGCGATCCACTGCCCACAGAACGCCAGCCCGATGACGAGCACGATGATGGCCAGGCCGAGCGTGGCGAGCCAGTCGGTGCGCAGGACGCGCACCAGGCGGGTCAGCATGGTGTCACGCTGCGGCAGCGGGAGCGGCGTGAGGGTGGTCGTGGCAGTGCTCATGCGATCTTCGCCCTCGGGTCGAGCTTGGCCTGGACCAAGTCCACGGCAAGGTTGGCGAGCAGGTAGGCGAACGCGCCCAGGAGTGTGATCGCGAGGATCGCCGGGTAGTCGACGGCGAGCATCGCTCCCGCCGCGAACTGCCCGATCCCGGGCCAGTTGAACACGACTTCGATGAAGAACGTGCCGGTCAGCGCGTAGGCGGTGGCGAGGCCGACGATGGTCATGGTGGGCGGCAGCGCGTTCTTCAGCGCCAGCTTCCAGCGCACCATGAACTCACGCAGGCCGTACGCGTTTGCCGTGAAGACGTAGTCCTGGCCGAACACCTCGAGCATCGATGCGCGCGTCATGCGCGCGATGAGCCCCATCGGATACGCGGCGAGAGTGACCGCGGGGAGGATCAGGTGCAGCATGCCGTCGTTCCAGGCCGCGAAGTTGCCGGTGATCAAGGCGTCGAACAGTGCGAAGCCGGTGACGTCAGTGACCGGATGCTGG
>NZ_JBKEAF010000032.1:0-42579 GCF_047971895.1 Microbacterium sp. | reverse complement strand
CGGCGGCCGCGGTCCTCGTGGGGCCGTGGGTCATCGAGCTGCTCTACGGCGACCGGTACACACTGCCGCCCGGCGCGTACGGGGCGATCGTCGTGAGTGCTGGGCTCACCGGCATCCTGTGTGTGACAGGCGCTGCTGTTCTGGCAGCAGGCCGCCACGGACTCTATGTCGGCGGATGGGCCATCGCCTGCGGCGCACTGGTCCTTGCACTGCTGTGGCCCGGTGACATGCTCGGTCGCGTGCTGATCGCGCTGATCGTCGCCCCGGTGCTCGGCGTCGTCACTCACCTATTCGGCGTCAGGGCGTCGCGGTCTCGGAGCTGAGGCCGAGTGCCGCATCGAACGATGCGCACGTCGCGAACGCTGTGCGCTCCCAGGTGAACTCGGCGGCGCGGGCACGGCCCTCCTGCGTCATCTGCTCTCTCAGGGACGAGGATGCGACGACCTCTTGGATCAGTGCGGCCAGCGCGCCGTCATCGTGCGGGTCGAAGTAGCGTGCGGCATCGCCGCCTACGAAGCGGTGCACCCCGATGTCGCTCAACAGCACCGGCAGGCCCGCCCCCATCGCCTCGAGCGTCGGCAGTGAGAAGCCCTCTGCGAAGGACGGAATCGCCAGCGCGGTGGCCGTCGAGTACAGCTCACGGAACTCGTCGTCGTCGATCCAGCCGCGCAGGTCCACGGAGTCCTCGACTCCCGCGGCTGCCACGATGGCCGCCAGCGGATCGGCGCCTCGACCGCCGGTGATGACCAGGCGGGGGCGGTCGCTCGGCGCCATCAGCCCGAGGGCTCGGATCAGCGCTCCCCAGTTCTTGTGCGGGCGACGATTCCCCATTGCGATGACGAGGGGACCAGCCGATCCGGCCCGCGAGCGGTCGACTCCCGACGGTGTGCTGCCGGCGAGTGGGATCACGTCGAGACGAGCGCGGTCCACCCCCAGGTACTTCGCGATCTCGTCGGCGGAATCGGGGCTGATCGTGACAACGCGGGTCGCGTTGCGTGCGGCAACGCGCTCCATCCACTTCACCGGCGTCGTGTACAGCGGTGTCGACATGTACTCCGGATGGCTCCAGTACAGCATGTCGTGCATCGTCACCACGGTGGGCATCGGCGTCTTGCGCGGCCCCAGGGTGGCAGGGGCGTGCACCAGGTCTGCCTCGGCGCGCACCGCCGCCTTCGCCACCTGTGTCAGCTCGCCCCACGCCCACACGAAGCGGTTCTCACCGCTGATGCCCGACTCGATGATGCGGCCGGGAAACCACGACAGGTCGAGCAGCGCGCCCTCCGTGCTGATGTAGCCGACGTACTCATATCGGTCATCGAGCGCGCCGAGTGCACGGTAGAGCTCGCGGGTGTAGGTCTCCATGCCTCCCTTGGTTCCCGTGTAGGAGAGCAGGTCGACGAGAACGCGAGGCATGGTGATCCAGCGTAGTCAGGACTGCCGGATGTCGCCGGGAAGCGTCGCGGGCGGGCGGAGGCGATCGCCCTTCGGACGGGCCCAGAGCATCGCCGGGCGCTCGATGCAGACCCAGCTCAGCCAGGCGAGGAGCAACGTGACGACGACCGTGATGCAGATGTACAGAGGGAGACCGAACGCCGCCCCGCCGAAGAGGACGGTGAGCTGCTGCACGGGCCACGCATAGATGTAGAACCCGTAGCTGACGTCGTTCTGCGCGATCCACCGTGGCTGGGGCAGGATCGAGGACAGCCAGAGCAGTCCGTAGGCGAGCAGCGGTGCGGCGAGCTGGCCGCCCCATCGTGGTATCGCGAAGATGAGCACCGCGCCGACGACCAGCGCGCCGCTCCCGAGCAGCGGGTCCGGCCCGATCCGCTCGATCAGGAAGTAGATCAGCGCGCCACCGAGGAAGAACGGGAGGAGTTTCGCGAACAGGAAGAAGCTGTTGTCGAGCCCGAGTCGCTCAGCAAGCCCAATCCCGATCCACAGGAGCACACTGAGCAGCCACGCGACGCCGGCGAACACCGGGCTGCGGCGGTAGAGCCCGATCCCGCCGAGCACCCAGATGAGTACGTAGCAGAGGAACTCGTAGTACAGAGTCCACAGCGAACCGTTCCACGCGCCCGGGTACGGGGTCGACTGGAGGGTCGTGCCGATCGAGTAGCTGTTGATCTCGAGCGCGAGATTGGTCCAGATGTACTCGAGCGGCGACACCGCGGTCGACAGGAATCCCTGCAGAGTGCCGGTTTCGACCACGG
Source organism: Microbacterium sp. (assembly GCF_047971895.1). GTDB lineage: Bacteria > Actinomycetota > Actinomycetes > Actinomycetales > Microbacteriaceae > Microbacterium. The sequence continues at coordinate 40,369 of NZ_JBKEAF010000032.1, read as the reverse complement.
CGGCGATCGGGGCGAAAACGAAAGCCGTCACGATGAGGACCGTGATGAACGCCGGGAAGATCCGGGCCACGCGGTGCAGCAGATACTCACCGGCGGCGGTGCGCAGCCGGCTGCGCGTGATGAGGAAGCCGCTCAGCACGAAGAAGCCGGCGACAGCCCACCCGCCGAGATTCTCGCCATGCAGCATCGGTCCTTCTCCGGCCCCGGCGATATAGAAAGCGTGCGCGAACAGCACCATCGCCGCCAGGATCAGGCGGAACATGTTGAGGCTGTTGCGCCGGTAGGGGTAGGCGGTGCCCTTCAGGGCCGATGCGACCGTCACTTCAGGAGGTTCCGCGAGGACATCTCATGAAGCGACCGCTCGTAGGTGTCACCTTCGACCGGTTCGGTGAGCACCCACTCGGCGAACCGTCGTACCCCGTCGGCGAATGAGACGCTCGGCGTGAAGCCCAGGATGTCACGAAGCCGACTGGTGTCGGCGATGTTGTGACGGATGTCGCCGAGACGGTAGTTTCCCGAGACGTGCGTGGGCACGGAGGTGTCGAACGCCGCGAGCAGCGCCCCGACGACATCGTTCACCGTCGTCGCGACTCCAGAGCCGACGTTGAAGACGCCACCAGCCGCATCGGCGTGAGTGACGGCGAGGAAGGTGGCCTCGACGACGTCGTCGATATAAACGAAGTCGCGGCTTTCGAGGCCGTCTTCGAAGATGTTGATCTCCTTGCCCTGACGGATGAGCGTGGAGAAGATCGAGAGGATGCCGGTGTACGGATTCTTCAGTGACTGGCCTGGTCCGTAGACGTTCTGGTAGCGCAGGGCCACCGGCTCGATTCCGATGGTGGGCGCGACGGTCATGACGAGGGATTCCTGCATCTGCTTCGTGATCCCGTACACGCTGGAGGGGTGTAGCTCGGCCACCTCCGTGGTCGGGACCATCTCGAGCGGTCCTGCGCCCGACATGTGCACGTCGAAGTCGCCCGCGGCCATGTCGGCATCCGCCCGCTGCGGCGGGTAGACGATGCGCCCGTCGGCTGTACGGTAGCTGCCCTCGCCGTAGATGGAGCGGGACGACGCGATCACAACCCGTCGTACGGTGTGCGGCGCGTTGGTGAGAAGATCGAGGAGCTTCGCCGTGCCCCCGACGTTGACCTCGGTGTATCGGTCGATCTCGTACATCGACTGACCGGTGCCGGTCTCAGCCGCCAGGTGCACGACGACCTGGACACCCGCCAGTGCGTTGCGCAGGTCTTCGGTCGAGGTGACCGAGCCGTGGATCAGAGTCGCGACGCCGTCGAGGGATCGCACCAGAGGCGAGGTCGTCTCGGGGTCATCACCGTGGACCTGAGGAATCAGCGCGTCCAGCACGGTGACCTCGTGCCCGGCCTGCGCTAGTCGGCGGGCCAGCCGCGTGCCGATGAATCCCGCGCCACCGGTGATGAGCACGTGGTCCGGCATGATGGTGCCTCCTGGGGTCGGGACCCGCAGGCGGGGTCAGGGTGCGACGATGTGCGCCAACGTCGATTGTATCCCGGTGCCTGTTCCGTGCCGGAGGACGCCTGGCAACTCTGACACGGCGTGGAGACGGGACATGACGCGCAGCCGGGCCGTCCGGGCGGTGCGTCGCCAGCCCTTCTGCAGCGCGATCTCACGTGCCTGCGCATAGTACGTCCGCTCGTCGCGGAATCGACGGCCGTCGAGCAGGGTCTTCTGCGATGCGCTGCCGCCGTGGCGTCGGTACGAGAACGCGAGGGTCGGGTTGTAGGCGAGAGTGCCACCGCTGAACGCGATGTCCATGAGCAGGGCCAGATCCTGGATGATCGGCAGCCCGTCGCGGAAATCGATGCGCTGGAGCGTTGCGGTGCGGAATGTCAGCGATGGCCAGTACAGCCAGTCGCCGCGGATGAGACTGGTAGCCATGGACTCACCGGTCAGGATCGCGATGCCTCCGGAGCCCGCGGGGTCACGGGGAGCGAGCACTCCCTGCTTCACGCGGTCGGCGAGCGGTCGCACGACGGTGCCGTGCTCATCGATGACCTGCACGCCGGGCTGAACAACATCTGCATCGGGGACGACGGCGATCGTGCGGGTAACCATGTCGACGTAGTTGGGGTGCAACAGGTCGTCGCAGCCGAGGATCGTGATGTGTGGCTCGGTTGCCCTCCGAATTGCCTCACGATAGTTCTCTGTGATGCCGAGGTTCGTCTCGTTGCGTGTGTACGTGATCCGGTCATCGTCGAGGCTTGCGAAGTAGTCCGCGACGGAGTCATCCGCATAGCAATCGTCGATGACGATCAGCCGCCAGTCGGGGTTGCTCTGTGCTCGTACCGAGTCAACGGTGTCGTACAGCAGCGCCGGTTCCCCCCAGAAGGGGACGAAGATCTCGAGAGTCATGATCCCTTCAGGCTACGGGAGCTCGCCTGGGTAGACTCGTCGGGGCCTCTGCGCCGCCATTCAACTCTCTGTGTCAGAAAGTGCTTCCGCCATGGATCTTCTCGTCGTCGGCTCCGGCTTCTTCGGACTCACCATCGCCGAACGCGCTGCACAGGCCGGCCGCAAGGTCACGGTCATCGATCGTCGGGCGCATATCGGTGGCAACGCGTACAGCGAGAACGAGCCTGAGACGGGGATCGAGGTGCACCGCTACGGTGCGCACCTGTTCCACACCTCGAACCCGGGCGTGTGGGAGTACGTGAACCGCTTCACGACGTTCACGAACTACCAGCACCGCGTCTACACGAACCACAGGGGCGTCGTGTATCCGCTGCCGATCAATCTCGGCACGATCAACCAGTTCTTCGGTGCCGGGTACTCGCCGGACCAGGCGCGGGCGCTGATCGCCGAGCAGGCAGGCGAGTTCGACGCGAAGAGCGCAGCGAACCTCGAAGAGAAGGGGATCGCGCTGATCGGTCGGCCTCTGTACGAGGCGTTCATCCGCGACTACACGGCCAAGCAGTGGCAGACCGACCCGAAGGAACTGCCCGCCGAGGTCATCAGTCGCCTCCCCGTGCGGTACACCTACGACAACCGGTACTTCAGCGACACGTGGGAAGGCCTTCCCGCCGACGGGTACACGGCGTGGCTCGAACGCATGGCAGATCACCCGAACATCGACGTCAAGCTCGACACCGACTTCTTCGACGCCACGCAGCCGCTGAACAAGGCGTCCACCGTGGGCCAGGTTCCGGTCGTGTACACGGGCCCCGTCGACCGCTACTTCGACTACGCCGAGGGCGCGCTGTCGTGGCGCACGCTCGACTTCGAAGAGGAGGTCGTGCCGGTGGGGGACTACCAGGGCACCTCGGTGATGAACTACGCGGACGCGGACGTGCCATACACGCGCATCCACGAGTTCCGCCACTTCCACCCCGAACGCGAAGACCGGTACCCGAAGGACAAGACCGTCATCATGCGCGAGTTCTCGCGCTTCGCCACCCGCGACGACGAACCGTACTACCCGGTCAACACCCCGGCAGACCGTGCCGGGCTGCTCGCCTACCGGGAGCTCGCCAAGGGCGAGCACGACGTGCTGTTCGGCGGACGCCTGGGCACCTACCAGTACCTCGACATGCACATGGCGATCGGCTCAGCCCTATCGATGTGGAACAACCAGCTCGCCTCGTAGGTGATTCACAGCCGCCGTTGCGATCGGAATCCGCGGCCGGAGTTCGTCTGCCGCTGACGTCACAGGGGCGATCAGCGGGCGGCGGAACTCTCCAGCGGCGGCATCGGCTGCCACGTGGCATCCTTCGCGATCCTGCGCCCGTCGCGCAGACCGCGGAACAGGTTCGAGGTGCCGCGCGCGGTGTGCTCGACGAACACGAGTCGGATGAGCTCCTTCATGAACGTGAGCGCCGTGCCGAGGCCGAACAGCACGGGGTTGTAGACGCCGTGTGTGCGGTAGTACTGCTTGATGATCGCGCGGTTGCGCATGATGTAGTAGCGGTAGGCGTTGCTCGACGCGTTCATATGGCGGATGCCCATGTCCCACTGCTTGATCTCGCGCGTGCGGCGCAGCACGAACTCGTCGACGATCACCGAGGTGGTGCGGCGCGAGGCCAGCCAGCCGTAGGTCTGGTCATCCCAGTAGATGAAGAAGCGCGGGTCGGGAAGGCCGATCTGCGTGACGATGTCACGGTGGATGAACATGCCCTCGAAGCATCCGGAGTTCATCTCCTTGTACCCCGACGCGTCGAAGGTCGACGGTGCGAACGGGATCGGGATGCCCATGCGCTCGGCGATGCGGTACTGCCAGTAGAACTCACTGCCGTCGTAGTCGTAGCGCCGGCCCTGGATGCTCTTGAACCGCGGCGCCCACACGCCCATCTTGGCGAGGCCGTCGGGAATGACCTCGACGTCGTCGTCCATCAGCCAGATCCAGGTAGAGCCCAGCTCGTAGGCGATGCGCATGCCCTCGCTGAATCCGCCGGAGCCGCCCGTGTTCGTGTCGAGTCGCCGGTAGACGAGCTCGGTGCCGACGCGGTCGCGGAACGATTCGACCACCTCGGTCGTGTCGTCGCTCGACGCGTTGTCGACGACGACGACGTGACCGGGCTTCGGATCCATCTTCTCGATGCTCTCGAGCAGTCGTGTGAGCAGCCCGGAGCGGTTGAACGTCACGACCGCGATCGTCGCGGAAGCGGGGTCGAAGTCGGTCACGCATCCACCTCGAAGGTCTTCGCCCACGCGTCGTTCGACACCAGTTCGGGAAGCGCGGCGCGATACTTCGCGGCCAGCTGCGGCCATTCCTTGCGCAGACGGTGGTGCAGCCGCACGGACTCGCGCAGCATTCGACGGAACTGGGCGCGATCGCGGGTGTAGATGTTCTTGCCAGATCCGTCGGCCGCGCTCACGAGAGCGCTGTCGTAGTGCGGCACTCGCCACCACATGGCATCGCTCTTGCTGAACTCGACCTCGGGCTGGGCCACGTTCGCCGGGCGCGGCGTGTGCAGCCAGTGGGAGAAGAGCGTCGACGCGGTGAACCACCGCAGGCGAAGCCCGGTGGGGGAGTCGTGCTCGGGCGTGCCGAGGTTCTTGAACGCCTGACGCCCGCGGCGGGAGCGCAACGGCACCCCTGCCTCCTTATGCACGACAGTCTCGGGGAACGAGGCCGCCAGCGCCCGGGCATCGGGCAGGGCCGTCGCGAGGTTCGCGCGCATGTGCTGCGGGCCCTTCAGCACGTCGCGCAGCGCGCGATGGCGCAGCTCGGTGGCGTAGTACTGCATCATCATCAGCTGCTTGAGGTCCATGCGGCGGCTGTGACGCAGGAGCGTGCCGCCGTCGGGCACATCCGAGTGCAGCAGTGCGGTGACGATGCGGTTTCGCGCGTGGAAGTATGCCTGCCAGTCGATCTGGTCGTCCTTGCCCACCCACGACACGTGCCACAGGGCGACACCGGGAAGCGACACCGTCGAGTAGCCGGCCTCGCGGGCCCGCAGACAGTACTCCGCGTCGTCCCACTTGATGAAGGCCGGCAGCGACAGGCCCACCTCGCGCACGACCTCGACGGGGATGAGGCACATCCACCAGCCGTTGTAGTCGGCGTCCAGCCGCATGTGCAGCAGGGGCGTCTGGCGCAGGTTGGCGCGACTGAAGTCGTGCGGCATCTTCTCTTGGTAGAGCGTGCGCCACATGAACGGCTCTTCGTCGACGACCTCGGCCCACGCATGCAGCTTCGGGCGGTCGAGCAGGTCGAACATATGCGCCCCGACGATCGTCGGCTCGGTGCAATACTGCCCGAACACGATTGATCGACGCAGCGACTCGGGCTCGATGCGCACGTCGTCATCGAGCAGCTGCACGAAGTCGCTCTCGGGGCGTTTGAGGGTCTCGTGCATCGCGCGAGAGAAGCCACCGGAGCCGCCAAGGTTCGACTGCGTGATGATCTGCAGCGTCTCGCCCAGGGATGCGGCTACCTCGGCGAACTCGGGCTGCGCGTCGACGCGGTGGTCGCCCTGGTCGACGACGAAGATGCGGTCGACCAGGTCGAGCACCTCGGGGCTCTCGGCCAGAGACGTCAACGTCGCGACGCAGTAGTCGGGCTTGTTGAAGGTGGTGATCCCGAGCGAAGCCTTCCCTGTGCGCACGGGCTCCTGCGAGGTCGTCCACTCGGCGCCCTCGAACATCGCCGCCTTCTCGTCGGCGACGATGTCAAACCAGATCCAGCCGCCGTCGCTGTACTGGTTCAGGGTGAAATCGAACGAACTCGTCGTCTTGCCCTCGACCTCGCGCGTCTTGAGCCGCTGCTTCACTCCCGTACCGGTGGACCGGTAGACGAGGATCGTCGCGGGGCCCGAGGTGCGCACCGTGAGGGTGATATCGCGCACCGCGGTGGAATGCTGCCAGTACGAGGCCGGGAAGGCGTTGAAGTACGTGCCGAACGATGCCCGGCGCCCTGCGACGATGCGTGCGCTGCGGCGATCGACGATGTTGCCCAGTTGCGCCCGGCTCGACAGCCGCACCGGTTCGCGATCGATGACCGACCACGTCTCGGGGTCGACATACAGGGGCAGCAGATCGGGGTCGCGATCGAGCGGGAAGACGACGTTTTGCAGGACGTGCACCAAGTTGCAGCTCCGGGAAGTGATCGAGACGAAGGCGTGGCGAACCGCGGAGTAGCCTACCCGACCCCGCTCGACGGGCCCTGCATGCTCGGCAAGGCGGGATCGCTGCTGCCGTCGAGCCCGGCGCGCCACCCGCCGGTCAGCGACGACCGCGTCGCACACAGCACCAGCAGGAACCAGCCGAACCCCGACAACACGGTGCTGTCGACGATGGAGCTGGCCAGCAGAGCGATGAGAATCAGCGCCGGCCACGTGTACACCGTCGAGCGGCGCTGCGACGCGGTCAGCCACGCGCGGGCCACGGCCAGCACGCAGAACACGACAAACAGGAACGCGCCCACCCAGCCGGCCTGCAGCAGGATGTCGATGAACGCGTTCAGCGCCGAGGCGTTGTCACGCCTGGTGAGGGTGTCGATGCGCACGAACGGCATGACGCCGTCGGGCCACGTGCCGAACCAGCCCCAGCCGTGCACCGGGCGGCGGTCGACCAGGTCGAGCACCGCGTTCCACAGCTGCGAGCGCCGGTAGAAGTCGGGGGCCGCGTTCAGCCAGTACACGAGCGGTCGGCGGAACACGTACGCGAGCACGGCGCCCGCCGCGAGCACGGCGGCCAGCGCCACCTGCAGCGTGAGCCGGGCGTGCGGCGGGGTGCGCCGCACGATCGCGAGGATCGCGGTGGCAAGACCCGACACGAACGCGAGCAGCAGCACCAGCGGCGACCCCGTGAACACCGCCAGCACTCCGGCGAGTGCCACCGAGTACACGGTCAGCCCCGGCCGCACCGACCGCGTGCGCCACTCGACGAGGAACGTGATGATCGCCAGCATCGCCACCAGGCCCAGGCGCGTGCGGGTGCCGAACAGGCCCTCGATGGGACCGCCGTTGGCCAGGCGCCCCCCGACGGCGAGGAAGGTGATGGGCAGATCGAGCAGGATGCCGCTGAGCACCTCGACGGCCAGCGACCCGGTCAGCAGCACGCGCAGCACGTCGCCGGTGGCCCGCACCGTCTGCAGCGTGTCGCGTGTGTGCGCGACGACGATCGCGAGAAATGCGGTGGCCAGCAGTGCCAGCCACCCGGCCAGCGAGAACCCCGGTTCCTGCGACCACGCGACGGTGATCAGCAGCCACGCGAGCACGACGACGAGCGTGACCGGTGCCAGGCGAACGAACGAGATCTCGCGGCGCCGGGCGATGAGCATCGCCGCGCCGATGACGCACAGCCCCACGATGATCGCCGAGTACCCGGGCTCGCCCATGAGGCTGACCAGCACGTGCGAGCCGAACAGCGCCCCGAGCGTGGCCAGGGCGAACGCCCACGCCAGCACCGAGGAGGTCAGCAGCTCCTCGAGGCGGGCCGGGCGATCCCTGGCGGCGGTCATGCACCCTGCTCGAGGCGCTCGCCGCGTTCGATCGCCAGGGTCTGCTCGGCCGGCCCCACGCCCTCGTGCGGCGACTGCTTGATCTTGAAGGCGAACAGCACGACGAGCAGCCAGCCCCACTCCATGAGCGGCCGCGACTCGGAGATGCCCTGCACGAGCAGCACCGTGACCGTGAGGGTCGGCAGCAGCGTCAGTGCCGAGTAGGGCCGGTCGGCCTTCAGATCCCACCGCGGGCGGTCGACGGCGAAGAACCACGCGCGCCACGTGAACGACAGATACACGAGCACCATGAGGGCCACGCCGATGAACCCGAGCTGGAAGAACATGTCGACCCACACGCTGTGTGCCATGAACACCGTGAGGTCGTGGTCGATGATCCAGCCGGCGAAGTCGGGCTCCCACGGCAGCCACGGGGTCGAGTAGCCCCAGCCGACGACGGGATGCTGCCAGGCCCGTTCGAGCACGGCTGCCCAGATGCCTTCGCGCCCGGTGAGGTCGCCATCGCGCCCCACGAGGCCGAACACCGTCGCGCGTGAGAACCACAGCGCCACCGCACCGCCGATGCCGACGACGGCGTACAGCACATACCAGCGGGTGCGCTGGCCGGGGCGCCTGGCGGTGCGCATGAGCAGGGCGGTGGCGAGCACCAGCATCACGGCGGCACCGCACAGCACCGCCGTCACCGACGCGGCGCGCACGAACAGGTACGCGGCGACCACGACCCACGCGATCAGCCAGCCGCGCTGGGGCACGCTCGCGATGCGGATCGCGAACACGATGATCGCCATGAGCGCGGCCATGCCCAGCAGGTTGGCATTGCCGACGATGCCCTGGATGCGCCCGCCCTCGAACAGCAGCGCGCGCGTCCAGTACAGCTCCTTCGGGAACCCGTCGGGTGCGTCGACGAAGTTCGGCAGCAGCGGGCCCGACACCAGCGCCGCCCACAGCTCGAACAGCACCGACAGCCCCAGCACCCACTTCAGTGCCGAGGCGATGGTGCGCGCGATCTCGCGCCACGTGAGCATGCTCGCCAAGAACAGCCCCTGCAGAGTCGTGCCCGCCAGCACGGCCCACGTCAACAGTGTCGCGTCGAGCCAGTGCGTCCAGATGAGGGATGCCAGCGCCCACCCGGCATACAGCACCACGAACCAGGGCAGACGACGCCATTCGAACAGGCGAGCCGCGGCATCCACTCTGCGCCTTCTGCGTGGGAGCGCCCACACCAGCACGCTCACGACGGCGAGCAGACCCACCAGCGCCGCCAGGCCCAGCGGGCCGAGCAGGTTGTTCCACGCGCTGCCGGCGAAGGCCGTGAACACCACGAAGGTGCCGTACGCGCGCAGCAGCAGGTGGCCGGTCGACTCCCGCACCGGGGCGGTGGGGAGGCGGCTGACGGCGTGTGACGAATGGACGGCCATGGCCCATTCAGGCTACCCGCGCTGCCGCCCGTACGCTGAGTGCATGCTCGTGCGCCTCACCAACACACCCCGCGACTACGCCTGGGGCTCGACGACGCTGCTGGCCGGTCTCGAGGGGCGTGCGCCGACCGGCACGCCCGAGGCCGAGGTGTGGTTCGGCGACCACCCGGGCGCTCCCGCGACGGTGGCCGACGGTACCGGGCTGCCGCTGGATCGGTGGCTTGCCGCCCACAACCGACCCCCGCTGCCCTATCTGCTGAAGCTGCTGGCCGCCGCCCATCCGCTGTCGATCCAGGCGCACCCGTCGAAGGCGCAGGCGCAGGCCGGCTTCGCGCGCGAAGTGGCCGCCGGGGTGCCCCGCGACGCCGCGCACCGCAACTACCGCGACGACAATCACAAGCCCGAGCTGATTGTGGCCGTCAGCGACGCGTTCGGGGCCCTCGCCGGCCTGCGCGAGATCGCGGCGACCCGGCGGCTGTTCGCTCAGCTGCCGAACACCGCGGGTGTGCGAGCCGTGCGCGAGCGGCTGCAGACGATGGATGCCACGCCCGCCGCCGTGCTCGCCCGCCTCGTGCCGTGGCTGCTGTCGCCTGCGGCATCCGACGTGGTCGCCGATGTGCTGAAGGCTGTCGCAGGCACCCGGTTCGGCACCGAGTTCCCCGCCGAGCTGGCGTTCGCCCGCCGGCTGCTCGACGAGGTTCCCGGCGATCCGGGCATCGTCGTGGCGCTGTTCATGAACCTCGTGGTGCTGCGCCGCGGCGAAGGGCTGTTCCTGCCCGCCGGGGTGCTGCATGCGTACTTCGACGGACTCGGTGTGGAGGTGATGGCCGCCAGTGACAACGTGCTGCGCGGCGGATTGACCGAGAAGCATGTGGATGTCGCCGAGCTCGGCGCCGTGCTCGATGCCACCCCCGGCCCGGTCGAGGTGCTGCGCCCCGTGCCGGGCGACGACGGTGTCGCCGGGTACCCTGTGCCGGTGCCCGACTTCGCGCTGCGGTGCGTGCGGGTGAGCGACCGGCCGGTCGCGCTCACCCCGCGGGGAGCGGCGATCGCCCTGGTCACCGCGGGCGAGGTCGAGCTGAGCGACGGGGCAGAGGCCGTGCTGCTGCGGCCCGGTCAGGCGGCGCTCACCGACGCACCGCTGCAGGTCAGGGGCACCGGCGAACTGTTCCTCGCCGAGCCGGGCGGGTGATGCCGTGTCGCGACACGCGGCGCGTCAAGAAGGTTCAATCACACGTTGAGGCTTTAGTATCTGCCGCTTGACCTCAGCGAATGACACGGGTGTAATTATCAGGCAAGGCGTGCAGGGGGCACGTGCCGGAAACGCAAGACCCAGGGGGTGAGGACGGATGACAGGTTACCGCTCTGACGTTCCGGGCGATTGGTTCGTCGATCCAGTACAGCTCGGTGTACCGGGAGTGCGGCATCCCGCGCACTCCGATGATGAAGACGCACTGGGCTGGCAGACCGACGCGCTGTGCGCGCAGACCGATCCAGAGTCGTTCTTCCCCGAGAAGGGCGGCTCCACACGCGACGCCAAGCGCATCTGCGCCACGTGCGAGGTGCGCGCCCAGTGCCTGGAATACGCACTGCAGAACGACGAGCGCTTCGGCATCTGGGGCGGCTTGAGCGAACGCGAACGCCGCCGCCTCAAGCGGCAGGCGAGCTGACCCCGCCGTGCCGCACGGGCACAGCGGCCGAGCGCACAGCAGTCGCGTCCACGCGGTCTTGGTCGTGCGTCCCGACGGGCACACCCAGGCGGCACTGCACGCCGAACGCACCCTCGCGGCGCTGACGGCGAGCACCCGCCCCGTCGACGCCCTGACCATCGTGGTCTGCGGCACAGACCCGGCGGTGGCAGAGCTCACCGCGGCCTCGGGCGCCGAATCGGTCGTGAGCGCACCGGCATCCACCTCGTTCGCGCAGGCCGTACGGCTGGCGACCCTGCGCATCCCCGACGACGCCCATGTGTGGCTGCTCGCCCAGGACACCGCGCCCGAACCCGACGCGCTCGCCCAGCTGGCCGGCACCCTCGAGCTGTCGGCGACCGTGGCCGTCGCCGCGCCGAAACTCGTGCGGTGGCACGACCGCGACCGCATCGTCTCGCTCGGCGTCACGATGACGCGCCTGGGCCGCACCGTCACGCTCGCCGAAGGCGAGTTCGACCAGGGCCAGCACGACGCCGAAGACGACGTGCTCGGCGCCGACGTGCGTGCCCTGCTCGTGCGCGCCGAGGTGTGGCGGCAGCTCGACGGGCTGGACCCCGCCCTCGGCGGCGCCGACGAAGGTCTCGACCTCGGCGTGCTCGCGCGCCTGGCGGGGCGGCGCGTCGTGCTCGTCACCGCCGCACGCGTCGCGACCGCCAGCGACGGGGTCGCGGGTCTTCCCGCTCCGGCCGACGGCCGCAGCATCCGCCGCGCCGGCTTCGCACGCCGCCTCGCCCAGCTGCACCGGCGGCTGGCGTACGCGCATCCGTTCGAACTGTTCTTCGTCTGGATCGCGATCCTGCCACTGGCCGTGTTGCGGACCGCCCTGCACCTCGTGCGCAAAGCCCCCGGTCTCATCGGTCCGGAGTGGGCCGCCTCGGTCATCGCGTTCGTGCGCCTCGACGCGATCGTGCGCGCGCGGCGACGCGCCCGCGCGCACCGAACCGCCTCGTGGACCCATGTCGACGAGCTGCGCATCGACCGATCGGAGCTGCACCGCCGGCTCGACACCGACGACCCCGGCGCGGGCGAGCGTCGCCGCGGCGAACTGCGCTTCTTCTCGGGCGGTGGCGCCTGGGCCGTGCTCGGCGCGCTCGTCGTCTCGATCGCCGCGTTCACCCCGCTGCTGACCTGGACGGTGCTCGGCGGCGGGGGACTGCTGCCGCTGTCTGACTCCGTCGCGTCCCTGTGGCGCAACGCCGGGTGGGGGCTGCGCGCCACCGGCATCGGCGACGTAGGCCCGGCCGATCCGTTCGCCGCCGTACTCGCCGTGCTCGGCAGTCTGTGGCCCGCGCACCCCTCCACGATGCTCGTGCTGCTGTGGGTGCTCGCCCTACCGCTGGCCGTGCTCGGCGGGTGGTTCGCCGCCACCCGGCTCACCGAGCGGGCGCCGCTGCGCATCCTCGCCGGGGTCGTCTGGGCGCTGGCGCCCACGTTCCTCACCGCACTGGTGCAGGGCCGCCCCGACGCCGTCATCGTGCACCTGCTGCTGCCATGGCTCGTCTCGGCCGGCGCGGTGGCGCACCGATCGTGGGTCGCCGCGGCCGCGGCATCCCTGCTCTTCGCCGGCACCGTCGCCGCCGCGCCCTCGCTCGCCCCCGCCCTCGTCGTGCTGTGGGTGCTCGCCATCGTGCTGGCCGCCGTCACCGGCGCCGGCCAGGGCATCGTGCGGCTGATCTGGATCGTCGTGCCCGCCCTCGCGCTGTCGGCCCCGCTCGTCTGGGGGCAGCTGCGCGCCGGCAACACGTTCGGTCTGCTCGCCGATCCGGGACGGCCCTGGACAGGTCCGCAGGCCACCGCCGACATCGCCGGGCGCACCGCGATCGCCGCGGGATTCCCGACGACCGACCTCGCCGGGTGGGGGCAGACCTGGTGGGTGCCGCTGCTGCTCGTGCCGCTTGCGCTGGTCGCCCTGCTCGCCCCGGTCGGGCGGCGCTGGGCCGCCGGCTGGGTGCTCGTCGGCACGGGCGTGCTGGGGCTGGCAACGGCCATGCTCGCCGTGGGCGTCTCGGTCAGTGCGGCACAGTCGCAGGAGGTCGCGCTGTGGCCGGGGGCCGGACTGAGCCTGGCCTGGCTGGGCGCGACCGGTGCGGCGGTCGTCACGCTCTCGGGCCGGCACGGCCTGCTGCGCCTGCGTGTGCGGCCTTGGGTGGTCGCCGTGCTGCTCGTGCTCGCCGCCGTGGTCGCCGCACCGGGCCTTGCAGCGCTGCACGGCGACCGCGCCCTGCTCACCGACGGGCCCCGCACGACTCTGCCCGCCTACGTCGCCGCCGAAGGCCGCAACAACCCCGACGTCGGCACGCTCGTGATCACGCCGCAGAACGGGGGAGGTGTCGCCGCGGCCGTCGTATGGGGGCCGAGCGCCACCCTCGACGGCCAGTCCACGTTCATCGCCACCCGCACCGAGGCGACCCCCGCCGACGCACGCCTGGCCGGTCTCACCGCCGACCTGATCGCCTCCACGGCCCCGGGTGTCATCGACCAGCTCACCGCCGACGGCATCGCCTTCGTGCTTCTGGCGCCTGCGGCCGAACCCGAATCGGAACAGGCCCGTGCGACGCGGCTGCGCGCCGTCACCGCCATAGACCAGCGCGACCAGCTCGATGCCGTGGGCGAGACCCCGCGCGGACTGCTCTGGCGAGCCGTCGACGTGCCCGAGCCTCGGGCGGGGATGGATGCTGCGCAGCACCGCGTCGCGGTCTGGATCACCGGAGTGCAGCTGGCCGTGGTCGCGATCGCCGTGCTGCTCGCGATCCCCACCGCCGCGTCGCGCCGCACCGCGCGCCTGACGCCGCGCACCGTCGGCCGCGCGGGGGAGGAGGAGACATGAGCGGGATCCGCAGCACCGTCAGCGGTGTCGTCGCGGCTGGGGTCGCCGCCGCCGTGGCGGCCTCGGTGTTCCTCGTGCCGTGGCCCGCCGTCACCCACGTGCCCGCGTCGGTGGATGCCGTGCCCACCCCCGCCGACACCGTCGCCGTGTGCGACGGCGGCATCTTCGCCGCCGGTCGCACCGCCGGCGCCGCGGGCACCCTGACGCTCGCGGCCGACCAGCGCCCGATCGTCGCCGCGGACGGCGAGTACGCGCAGAGCCTGCTGCGCTCACCCGCCGTCGAACGCTTCGGCGGGGCGCCGGTCTTCGTCGCGCCCCCGCAGCAGCGTGAGGCCGCGCCGCTGGCGGCCGTGGCATCCGGTCGCGTCCTCGACGCCGACCTCGCCGGCTTCGCCGTCGACGCCTGCCGTACCCCGCTGTTCGAGTCGTGGCTCGTCGGCGGGTCGACCACGATCGGCGCGACCGACCTGGTGGTGCTCGCCAATCCGGGCGATGCCGTCGCCACCGTCGACATCACCGTGTACGGCACCGCCGACCCGTTCTCGCCGCCCGGCGGCACCGGACTGGTCGTGCCCGCGGGCACGCAGCTGGTCGTGCCGCTGTCGGGCATCGCCGGCGGTGAGGCGAGCCCCGTACTGCGCGTCACCGCCGCGGGCGCGCCCGTACGCGCGAGCCTGCAGGCGAGCATCATCCGCACGCTCGAGCCCGGCGGCATCGACCAGCAGAGCGCGGTGCGCGCCTCGGCCGGGCGGGTCGTGATCCCCGGGCTCATCGTGACTCCGGTGCCCGAGTCGCTCACCGACGACACGCCCACCATCCTGCGGCTGCTCGCCCCGGGGGGCGACGGGTCGGCCGTGGTGTCGGTGCGCAGCGCGGCGGGCGATGCCGTGATGGAGTCGACCGTGCCCCTCACCGCGGGCACCCCGGTGGAGTTCGAGCTGCGCGAGCTGCCGGTCGGTACCTACACCGTCGTGGTCGATGCGACGATGCCGATCGTCGGCGCCGTGTGGCAGACCACCGGCTTCGGTGAGGGCGACGACTTCGCGTGGTTCACCGCCGCGCCGGGCCTGTCGGGGTCGACGCTGCTCGCGGTGCCCGAGGGGCCGCAGCCCGTGCTGCACCTGGCCAATCCGGGCGAGGACGACGTGCAGGTCGTGCTGCGTGGCGCGTCGGAGCGGGAGGTGCTCGTGCCCGCCGGAGGGACCGCGGCCGTGTCGCTGCCGCCCGAGACCACGTGGGAGCTCGATCCCGGCGGGGAGGTCCACGCGCAGGTCACGCTCGCCGGCAGCGGCGCCCTCGCGGGGTACGCCGTGTGGCCGTCGGACG
The DNA here is from genome assembly GCF_047971895.1 of Microbacterium sp. Taxonomy (GTDB): domain Bacteria; phylum Actinomycetota; class Actinomycetes; order Actinomycetales; family Microbacteriaceae; genus Microbacterium. Next base: position 25,150 of record NZ_JBKEAF010000032.1, on the reverse strand, counting down.
CCGCGGCACAGCCCCTCCGCGTGTACCCATAGCCGGCGCCCGTGCCGCGGCCTGTGCCCGAAACATGCGATGTGACCCAGAACATGCTGTTTTCGTGGCATCCATCATGCTCTCGGTCAAGACGCATGTTCTCGGTACGTGCCGCCGCGGGCCGCGGGCGGGCTAGAAGAAGCGGAAGCGCTCGGGGCCGAGGTCCCAAGGGTCGCGGCCGAGGTACTCGGCGGCTGCACGGAAGACGGCGCCCTCGATGACCATGCGCCGGTGGAACTCGTCTTCGCGGTGCAGGTGGCCGAGGCGCTGCAGCGGAAGCCGGTACAGCACGATGCGACCCTCGGCCGGGTGCACGGACCAGCGGGGAATGCCCTGCTCGGGGTCGCTGTCGGGCGGCATGTCGGCGATCTGGAAGCTCACCTCGCGCAGCTCGGGCCAGGTGGAGCGCAGGAACTCCGAGACGTTGCCCACGGCGAAGTCGAAGCGGTCGATGCGCGTGTCGAGCGGCGGCAGCGGGGGACGGATGACGGGGCTTCGCCCCACCCGCCCGTGACGGCCGTGGCGAGGAGCTCGCGCCCGCCGTGGGGCTTCGCGTCGCTTGCGCATGATCTCATCCTACGGACGCCCGGCGAGGCGAGCCGGCGCCGGGCGCGCGGTGCATTAGCGTAAGCGGCGATGCGTGACAGACTCTGCTCCAAGGTGGCCTGCGCCCGTGAGGCCGTGGCCACGCTCACGTTCGACTACGGTGACCAGATGGCGGCCGTCGGACCGCTCGGGGGTCTGGACGACCCGCATGCGCACGACTTGTGCGCCATCCACACCGAGCGGCTCTCGGTGCCCAAGGGCTGGGTCGTGGTGCGGCACGAGACGCTGCGCGCCTAGCCGATCCCGGTCGGGAGTCGCTGACGACCGGGCAGTGCGCCGCCCGGAGCCTCGCCGGCCTCGGGTCTGCCCAGTGCAGACACGCCTGCACTGCGGCCACCTCGACGACGTGGCCGGCGCGGTGCGGTTCCTGTGCGACACCGACGACATCGAGAGACCGGTGAACCTCGCCGCGCCCCATCCCAGCGACGACCGGACGCTCATGCACGAGATCCGTCGCACGGTGCGCGCACCGTTCGGGCTGCCGGACTCAGCCGCTCAGGCGCTCAGGCGCTCGATCCAGGCCTCGATCTCGTCGGCCGTGCGCGGCATCGCCGCCGACAGGTTCTCGACGCCGTCCGCGGTCACCAGCACGTCGTCCTCGATGCGCACGCCGATGCCGCGATACTCCTCGGGGACGGTGAGATCGTCGATCTGGAAGTACAGCCCCGGCTCGATGGTGAACACCATGCCTGGCTCGAGGACGCCGTCGTAGTACATCTCGCGCCGCGCCTGCGCGCAGTCGTGCACGTCGATGCCCAGGTGGTGCGACGTGCCGTGCACCATGTAGCGACGGTGCTGGCCGCCGGCATCGGCATCCAGCGCCTCCTCGGCCGTCACCGGCAGCACGCCCCACTCCGCCGTGCGGCGGGCGATGACATCCATCGCCGCCGCGTGCACCTCGCGGAAGCGGATGCCGGGGCGCGCCACCGCGAATGCGGCATCCGCCGCCTCGCGCACCGTCTCGTACACCCGGCGCTGCACATCGGTGAACCGCCCGTTCACCGGGATCGTGCGGGTGATGTCGGCCGTGTACAGGCTCTCGAGCTCGACGCCGGCATCCACCAGCATGAGATCGCCGGGGACGACCGCGCCGTCGTTGCGCGTCCAGTGCAGGTAGCATGCGTGCGGGCCGGACGCGGCGATCGTGTCGTAGCCCTCCCAGTTGCCGTCGGTGCGCGCACGCCGGTGGAACACCGACTCGACCACGCGCTCGCCGCGCGGGTGGGCGACGATCGCGGGCAGCTCGCGCAGGATGTCGTCGAACCCCCGGGCGGTGACCTCCACCGCGGCGCGCAGTTGGGCGATCTCGTACTCGTCCTTCACAAGACGCAGCTCGGACACGAACCGGGTCAGCTCGTCGTCGACGCCCGCGACGCGGTCGTCGTCGCCGACCGCGAAGTCGTCGATGTGCGCCGTCGCGATGCCCAGATCCGCGGCGACACCCGCGAGCGCGGGGCGTGGGCCGATCCAGAACTCACCGATCGAGGCATCCGAATAGAACTCCGTCGTCGCGCGGTCGGCGCGCTCGCGGAAGTACAGCGTCATGTCGTGCCCGTCCGCGTTCGGCTCGAACACGAGCAGCGAATCCGGCTCGGCGTCGGCGCCCCATCCGGTCAGGTGCGAGAACGCCGAGTGCGCGCGGAACGGGTAGTCGGTGTCGTTGCTGCGCTGCTTGAGCCCACCGGCCGGCACCACGATGCGCTGCCCGGGGAACGCCTGCGAGACGGCATCGCGGCGCCGCGCCGCGAACGGCGCCTGATCTCGCGCGGGCGGCGTCGAGTCAGGCCGGGCCGCCCATCCCTCGGAGATCGTGTCGAGAAACCCCTGCGGGAACGGCTGCCGCCGATTCGTGCTGGTGGACGGCGTGGCCACCGTCGCCTGTTCGGTCTCGCTCATGCATCCAGTCTCGCACGCGCGGGTGTGCGCGGAACCGGATCAGCCGGCCGGCTCGAGTTGCACGACGAGCGGCCGGTGGTCGCTGCCGGTGCGATCCTTCGAGCCCAGCACGAGGCTGCCGGTCGCCTCCCACCCGTGCCCGATCATCACATGATCGATGGGCGCCCCCAAGAGGGCCGGGACGTCGGTGGGCCATGTGCCGACCGCCCCGTTGCCGGTGGCCGACGCCGCATCGCTGCACTGGCCGAGCGTTCCGCCCTCGGTGCCGAGTCCCGCCATGTTGTCGATCGTGGCGTTGAAGTCGCCCGCCATGATCACCTCGTCGGCCGCGCACTGGTCGGCCAGCCACTGCAGGTCTTCGCGCCACCGCTCCATGTACGCGGTCCGGGGGGCCACTGCGTGCACCGCCACGACGGTCGGGCCGTCGCCGTCCACCGGCATGGCGACGGCGCTCGGCACCGTCGAGGTGTTGCTCGAGCCGTCCTTCGACGACCGGATCACCGAGTAGTCGCCCAGCTTGGGCGCGATGAGGATCGTCGTGGAGCGGGCATCCCAGCCGTCGTAGTTCGCGTTGTGCACCCACATCGGCTGGCCGAGCTCGCGCATCGCGACGGCGACGGCGGTGCCGTTCGCCTCGGTCGTCTCGGGCAGCGCCACGATGTCGGCACCCACCGCAACCGCCGTGCGGGCCACCTCGTCGGGCGAGGTCGCCTCACCGGCCGTGTTCCAGGTGAGGACGCGCAGGCTCGACGCGGTGCGCTCGGGCAGCGTCTCGGCACCGGTGCCGCGCGTCATCATGACGGCGACGTTCGCCGCGCCGGCGATCAGTGCGACGAGCGCGATGGATGCCGCGAACCCCCGGATCGCACGGGCCAGCGCCAGCAGCAGCGCGACCACCAGAACCGCGGCGAGCACGACGACGATCACTCCGCGCAGGGTCACCGCCTGGGCCAGCGGCGACGTGCGCTCGAGGCGGAAGAACTGCGGCCAGGTGACGACGGCCGCCGCGATCGCGAACAGCACCGTCGTCAGGATTCCGATGAGCCGCCACACGAGGGCGAGCCTAGATGAGCAGGCTGGCAGATCGCCGGATACGCTCATGATCATGGGCGAGCGCCGGCGGTTCGAAGGTCCCAGCGACCTGCACCTGCACTCGCTGCGCTCGGACGGCACCGAACCCCCCGCGCAGGTGATGACCGCTGCGCACCGGCACGGCATCCGCACCGCCGCGCTCACCGATCACGACACCACCTCGGGGTGGGCCGAGGCGGCGGATGCCGCGGTGTCGCTGGGCATGACATTCGTGCCCGGGATGGAGCTGTCGACGCGGTTCCGGTGGCGCAGCGTGCACCTACTCGCGTACCTGTTCGACCCCGACCATGCGGGCCTGCGCGCCGAGATGGAGCGCATCCGCACCTCGAGGCTCACCCGGGCGCGCACTATGGCCGACCGCATCGGCCACGACTACGACCTCAGCTGGGACGACATCGTCGCGCACACCACCGACGGGGCCACGGTCGGCCGGCCGCACATCGCCGACGCGCTCGTGGCGAAGGGACTGGTCGCCGACCGGACGGAGGCGTTCGCACACATCCTCAGCCCGCAGGGCGACTACTACGTCGCCCTCTACGCGCCCGACCCCGTCACCGCCGTGGACCTCGTCGTGGCCGCCGGCGGCGTGCCGATCATCGCCCACCCTGCGGGTCGGGCCGGGCTACTGCCGCGCGCGCTGATCGACGAGATGCTCGACCACGGGCTGGCCGGATTCGAGCTCGACCACCGGGAGAACCTCGAGGCCGGGCGGCGCACCCTGCGGCGCATCGCGCGGGAGCGCGACCTCATCACCACCGGCTCGAGCGACTACCACGGTCTCGGCAAGCCGAACCTGCCCGGCGAGAACACCACGTACGACGAGATGGTGCAGCGGATCATCTCTGCCGGCACCGGGTCCTCGCCGGTCTACCCCTGACCTCGTCCCGACGTTCGACCGTGCATGGCCTGGTGGAACGCGTCGGCTCCGGCGGCACGGTCGGTCAGGGGTGTCGTGCCGGGAGATCGGAGGCTATAGAGAAGAATGCGATGCCCCGGGGCGCATCGGATGTTCTCGGCACGCCCCACCGGGGTCAGGCGCCCTGGCCGGTGCTGCCGGAGGTGCGGCGCCGGCGCCGGCGTCGGCGCGCCGCGGCGGGCTTGCCGTCGTGGTGCTCCTTGCCCTGCCCGTCGTGCGTGCCTGCGCCGTCGGTGGGAGCAGGCGTGGATGCCTCGCCGCTCGCCGCGCCCGCGGCATCCGTCCCCTCCGCGAAGGTCGCGCCCACCGGCTCGTTCGCCCGGCGCCGGCGGCGCCGGCGGCGCGTGGTTCCCTCGTTCGTGCCCGCGGAGGCCGCGTCGGCGGCGCGCGCCGGACGCGACGTGCGCACCGACTGGGTCTTGGGTGCCGAGACGATGCGGCCCTTGGTGCCCTCGGGGATGTCGAGGTCGGTGTACAGGTGTGGGCTCGACGAATACGTCTCGACCGGCTCGGGCTGACCGAAGTCGAGGGCCCGGTTGATGAGAGCCCACTTGTGCAGGTCGTCCCAGTCGACGAACGTGACCGCGATGCCCGTCTTGCCCGCGCGGCCGGTACGGCCGGCCCGGTGCAGGTAGGTCTTCTCGTCGTCGGGGATCGTGTGGTTGATGACGTGCGTGACGTCGTCGACGTCGATGCCGCGCGCGGCGACGTCGGTGGCGATCAGCACATCCTTCTTGCCGGCCTTGAACGCGGCCATGGAGCGTTCGCGCGCCTCCTGGCTCATGTCACCGTGCACCGCACCCGCGTTGAACCCGCGGTCGTTCAGTTCGTCGACGAGCTTCTGCGCGGCCCGCTTGGTGCGGGTGAACACGACGGTCTTGCCGCGGCCCTCGGCCTGCAGGATGCGGGCGATGACCTCGTCCTTGTCGAGCGCGTGCGCGCGGTAGACGAGGTGGCGGATGTTCGCCTGCGCGAGACCCTCGTCGGGGTCGGTCGCGCGGATGTGGATCGGGTTCGACATGAACCGGCGCGCCAGCGCCACGATCGGGCCGGGCATGGTGGCCGAGAACAGCTGCGTGTGACGCACCACCGGCACCTTCGAGAAGATCCTCTCGATGTCGGCGAGGAACCCGAGGTCGAGCATCTTGTCGGCCTCGTCGAGCACAACCTCGGTCGCGTTCGACAGGTCGAGCAGTCGCTGGTTGTTCAGGTCGATCAGCCGGCCCGGCGTGCCGACGACGATCTGCGCACCCGCCTTGAGCTGGTCGATCTGCCCTTCGTACACCTTGCCGCCGTAGATGGCCACGACACTGGTCGAACGGTTCGAGGTCAGCATGTCCATGTCTTCGTAGACCTGCACGGCCAGCTCGCGCGTGGGCACGACGATGAGCGCTTTCACGCCCGGCTCGGGGTCGAGCCCGAGACGCTGCACGACCGGGATGCCGAAGCCGAACGTCTTGCCGGTGCCGGTCTTGGCCTGACCGATGATGTCTTGCCCGGGAAGGCCCAGGGGAATGGTCTGCTCCTGGATGGGGAACGCGTCGACGATGCCCTTCGCGGCGAGTGCGTCGACGATGTCGGAGTCGACGCCGAGGTCGGCGAACGTGGTCATAGGTGTTTTGCCCGTCTGGCAGTGAGAGCTGCCGGGTCTCGGACGCCCCGGGCGACCCGGAGCGGAGGGTGATCCACGCCCCTCTGCTCATCTCTGCTCATCCACGGGCGCGGGGCCCCGATCCTGCGCCGGGGCATCTTCATCTTACCCGACGCGTCTGTGCCGCCGGTGACCCGCGTAGGCTGGTCGGGTGGTCACGTGGTTCTGGCAGCGGCGCAAGACGCGCACCGCACGCAGCCCCCTGCAGCTGCGCGCGCGCGGCGAGCGGGGCGACGCGACGCGGGTCGACTTCGCCGAGCTCGCCCCCGACGTCGACACCTTTCTCGGTCAGGCCGCGTACCTGCAGCTGAGCTACTTCGAGACCCTGAGCGAGCTGATCGCCTCGCGTCCCGAGCTCGGCGAGAAGGAGGCGCTGTCGCGGGCGGCCGGCGCCGCGCTCACCAAGCACGAGGGCCTGGTCGCGCTCATCCGCGAGCGCGACGGCGACCCGACCGCGCTCATGGAACCGTTCCGCGAAGAGCTCGACGCGTTTCGCGCGGCCACGCACGGCGTGCGCCCCGAGGAGACGATGCTGTCGGTGCACATCACCGCGGGCATGCTCGACGACTTCTACTACGCCCTGGCGACCAGCTACGCCGACACCGGGCGCCGGGTGGCCCGCATCCTGCAGGCCGACGACGACCGGCAGGCGATCGTCGAGCTGCTGCGGGCGGCGGTCACCGCCGACGCCGAATGGCGGGCGCTGCTGGCCCTGTGGGGTCGCAGGCTCGTGGGCGACACGCTGCTGGTGGCGCGGTCGGCGCTGCGCGGCGCCGACGACCTGCCGCTGGACGCCGCCGAGCAGAAGCAGGTCGAGCCGGTGTTCACCGAGCTCATGGGCGCGCACGCACGGCGCATGGACGCGCTGGGGCTGTCGGCGTAGGACGGGATGCCGCGGGCTCAGGCGATCTTGAGCCGCTGCGCTTCGTGCTCGTCGTGGGCCAGGCGCACCCGCGTCGTGACGACGACCGTCGCCCAGGTGACGACGATCGGGGCGGCCAGCGACGCCAGCCAGATCCAGCCGGTGGCCTCCAGGCTCAGCCACGTGAACAGCAGCCACACGGCACCCCCGGCGAACGCGCCGACCATGGGCACGAGCGCCGCACCGCGCAGGGTGCGGTGCGGCAGGGCGAAGTGCGCCCCCAGCCCGATGACGGCGCCGAAGATCAGGGCGAGGACGATCAGCATGTCAAGCGACAAATCCGACGCGGCGCGCCTCTTCGGTGCCGATCTCGATGTACGCGAGCCCGGCGGTCGGCACGATGAACGAGCTGCCGCGGTCATCGACGAAGGTGACGTGGGTCGCGGCCGAGTCCAGTGCCGAGGCGACGGACTTCTTCACCGCTTCTGCGCTCTCGTTGGTCTCGAAGCTCAGTTCGCGGCCGGTGTTGGCGATGCCGATGCGGATCTCCACAGTGTGCCTTTCTCGGGGCGGACGGACAGTTGAAACTCTACGACACCCGCGCGGCACCGGCACTGTCGGCGGTGTCGATTAGGTTGGCTCAGGTCCGGGGAGGAGCACGGTGACGACAGCGCACGAGCACATGGATGCTGCGCAGCACGCGGTGCTGCAGCTCGCCGCCGACGCCTCCGGGGTGGTCGTGGGGCCACCCGGTGCCGGCAAGACGACGGTGCTCGTCGAGCGGGCACGGCAGCTGGTGGCCGGCGGACTCGACCCTGACGCGCTGCTCGTGCTGACCCCGTCGCGGCCGACGGCGACCCAGCTGCGCGACCGGCTGGCGTTCGCGGTGGCCCGGGCGAGCTCCGGGCCGCTCGCGCGCTCGGTGGCCTCGTTCGCCTTTCAGCTCGTGCGTGCCGCCGCCGTGGCCGCGGGCGAGGAGCCCCCGCAGCTGCTCACCGGCGGCGACGAGGACCAGATCATCGGCGACCTGCTCGACGGCGATGCCGAGGATGAACGGCTGAGCGTCGCGGCCGGGCGCTGGCCCGACGCGCTGGGCGCTGACATCCGTTCCACCGCCGGATTCCGCGGAGAGGTGCGGGCGTTCCTGGCCGAGTGCACCACGCTCGGCATCGAACCGGATCGGCTGCGCACACTGGCCGACGCGCACGATGTGCCCGTGTGGCGGGCACTGGCGTCGTTCCAGGCCGAGTACCTGCACGTGCGTGCCGACCTGCGCGGTGCGCACCGCGACGCGGCGGGGCTCGTGCGCGAGGCGCTGGGACTCGTGCGCACGGCTGATGCCGGGCTCGGGCCGTTCGCCGGGCTGCGGGTGCTGCTGGTCGACGACGCGCAGGAGCTGACCCTCGGCGGGGTCGAGCTGCTCGAGGCGTGTGCGGAGCGCGGGGTGGCGGTGCTCGCGTTCGGCGACCCCGACCTCGGGTCGGGTGCCTTCCGCGGCGCGACGCCGGAGAACTTCGCCCGGCTCGTGCGCACCGTCGGGGCGGGCACGGTGCAGGTGCTCGACGGCGCCCACCGCGGCACACCCGCGCACACCGACCTCGTGCGCGACGTCACCCAGCGGATCGGCACCGGCGGTGTGGTGGCCCACCGGCGCCCGCCGACGGGTGCGGAGCCCGGCGGCGCCGTGCGGGCCATGATGCTGCGGTCATCGTCGGAGGAGTATGACGTCATCGCGCGCCTGCTGCGCGAACGCCACGTGCACGACGGCGTGCCATGGGCACAGTGCGCGGTCATCGCGCACGACACACGGCAGGTGACCGCGCTCGAGGCCGAGCTGGCCGCGCGCGAGGTGCCGACGCGCGCGGCGGGCCCCGGGCGTCCGCTGGGCGCGTTCGCGCCGGTGCGCGACCTGCTGCTGCTGATCGAGCTGGCCGCAGCCGACCCGCGGGACTGGACGCCGCAGCAGGCCGCCGACGCGCTGCAGGGCGCTGCGGGCGGTCTCGACCCGATCCGCCTGCGACGTCTGCGCACGGGACTGCGGCACGCGGCGCTGCGGGCGGCGCACGAGACCGGGGGTGAGGCGGGCACGGCACCCGTCGTGCCGTCGGGGCGCGAGCTTCTCGTGTCGGCGCTGGCGCACCCCGCAGAGTTCGCCGCGGTCGACACCGCCGAGGCGCGGCGTGCCGCCCGGGTCGCGCAGACCCTCGTGCGTCTGCGCGACGACCACGGGCGCGGGGCGACGATCCACGAGCTGTTGTGGCTGGTGTGGGAGCGCAGTGGCCTCGAGCGGGCGTGGGGTGAGGCCGCCGCCGGCACGGGTCCGCTCGCCGATCAGGCGAACCGCGACCTCGACGCGGTCGTCGCGCTGTTCCAGTCCGCCCAGCGGTTCGTCGAACGTCGCGGCGAGCAGCTCGACGGACGTGACGCGCTGGTGTTCGTGCGCAGCGTGCTCGACGCCGATGTGGCAGAGGACCGTCTCGGCGCGCCCGAGCACGCCGACGCGGTGCGGGTGCTCACGCCGGCGGCCGCCGTGGGCACCGAGTTCGACACGGTGGTGGTCGCCGGGGTGCAGGACGGGGTCTGGCCCAACACGCGCCTGCGCGGCAGCCTGCTCGACACGTGGCGTCTGGCCGATGCCGCCCTGCGCGCACCGGGAGACGGCGGCACACCCGTGGACCGCCGGCGTGCCGCCCTGCACGACGAGCTGCGGCTGTTCGTGCGCGCCGTCTCGCGGGCCCGTGCGCGGCTCGTGGTGACCGCCGTCGACGACGACGACACCGGGCCCAGCGTGTTGTTCGAGTTCCTGCCCGCCGCCGAGCCGCCCGGGCGCGACAGAGAGCACCCGCTGTCGCTGCGGGGTCTGGTCGCACAGTATCGGCGTGCGCTCACCGACCCCGCCGCGCGCCCGGGCGACCGCGCGCGGGCGCCCGGCCAGCTCGTGCTGCTCGCTGCCGCCGGGGTGCCCGGTGCCGCGCCCGCGCAGTGGTATGGACGGCAACCGCCCACCACCGATGCGCCGCTGCGCGACCTGCGGCGCGAAGACGTGCGCGTCTCGCCCTCGCGGCTGCAGACCCTTGAGGAGTGCGCGCTGAACTGGGTGATCGGCGACCTCGGCGGCGACGCCGGCAGCGCGGTGGCGGGCCTGGGCACCATCATCCATGCCGCACTCGAGCGCAGCGGCGGCCCCGATGGCGTGCCGCTGCGCGAAGACGAGCTGTGGCGGCTGGTCGAGGAGCGGTGGGGCGAGCTCGAGTTCGAATCGGCCTGGCGCGACCGCGCCGAACGCACGCTCGCACGCGACCTCGTGCGGCGGCTGCACGTCTATCTCACTGACTTCGCTCGGGCCGGGGGGCGGCTGGTCGGCGCCGAGCCGCACTTCGAGGTGGACGTCCCGCTCGAGGGCGAGGCGTTCGAGCACGGGGCCGTGCTCAGCGGGTACATCGACCGCGTCGAGGTGACCGCCGACGACACCGTGGTGATCGTCGACCTGAAGACCGGCAAGCGTGAACCGCAGTCCGATGCCGCGGTCGCCGACAACCCGCAGCTGGCGGCCTATCAGCTCGCGTTCTCGTCGGGCGCGGTCGAGGGAACCGAAGGCCTCCGTGCCGGCGGGGCCACGTTGCTCGTGCTGCGGCCCAGCGCGAAGCGCAAGGACTACGCGACGCCGCACCAGGAGCCCTTCGACGACGCCGCACGCGACGCGTTCCTGGCGCGCATCCGCGAGGCCGTCGACGTCATGCGCGGCACCGCGTTCACGGCGCCGTTCGAAGAGCACTGCCGCGACGACCACTCGTACGGGCTGTGCCGCGTGCACACCGTCAAGGCGGTGAGCGCGTCGTGATCACCCGCATCCCCGCTGCGGTCATCGCCGAGGCGCTCGGCCAGTTTCCCCCCACGCCCGAGCAGACCGCGGTGATCGAGGCGCCGCTGACCCCGGCGCTCGTGGTGGCCGGCGCCGGCAGTGGAAAGACCGAGACGATGGCGTCGCGCGTGGTGTGGCTCGTCGCCAACGGCCTCGTGCGCCGCGACGAGGTGCTCGGCCTCACCTTCACCCGCAAGGCCGCCGGTGAGCTGGCCGAGCGCATCCAGAGCCGACTGCAGCGCCTATCGGACATCCAGCGGCAGGGGCTGCTGCCGCTGCCGGCCGCCCCGGAGGGCGAGCCCGAGGCATCCGACATCGATCCGCTGCTGCACGACTCACTGCTGATCAGGCCCACAGTCGCGACCTACAACAGCTTCGCAGATGGGGTCGTGCGCGAGCATGCGGTGCGCATCGGCCGTGATGCCGAGGCGGCCGTGCTGCCGGAGTCGGTGGCGTGGCTGCTCATGCGCCGCGTCGTGCTCGAATCCGACGACCCGCGTCTCGAGGAGCGCCCCGAGGCGCTGCGCACCATCGTCGACGCCGCGCTGCGCATCGCCCGCGACAGCGTCGACAACATCGTCGATCTCGACCGGCTCGAGCAGTTCGCCGCCGACTTCGCCGACGTGCGCGAGCGCCCCTCGACACGCAAGGGCACCACGGTGTATGCCGATGTCGACGACGCCGTGCACAAGGTCGGCGCGCTGGCCCTGCTGGTCGATCTGGCCCGTGCGTACAACGCCGAGAAGCGGCGCCTGGGCGTCATCGACTATGCCGACCAGGTCGCGGGCGCACTGCAGATCGCGCACGGCCACGCGGCGGTGGTCGCGGAGCTGCAGCAGCGCTACCGCGTGGTGCTGCTGGACGAGTACCAGGACACCTCGGTCGTGCAGACCGATCTGCTGGCGGCGCTCTTCGGCAGTACGGGCGAGGCCGGCGGCACCGCGGTCATGGCGGTCGGTGATCCGCACCAGGCGATCTACGGATGGCGCGGGGCGAGCGCCGGCAACCTCGGCGGGTTCCGGGCTGCGTTCGCCGGCGACGGCCCGTGCGGGATGTTCGCGCTGTCGACCAGCTGGCGCAACAGCGGGCGGGTGCTGGATGCCGCCAACGCCGTGCTGGCACCGCTCGCCGCCGACGCGGCTGTGCCCGTGCAGCCGCTGAGGCCGCGGCCCGGGGCGCCCGGGGGAGAGGTGGACATCGTGTTCGAGGCAGACCTCGACGCCGAGGCCGACCGGGTCGCCGCGTGGTTCGCCGGCGTGCGCGAGACGCGCCGCGCCGAGCGGCGGTCGACGACGGGGGCGATCCTGTTCCGCAGCAAGAAGCACATGGTGCGGTTCGGTGAGGCACTCGGGCAGCGCGGCATCCCGCACCGCATCCTGGGCCTGGGCGGACTGCTGTCGACACCCGAGGTGGTCGACGTCGTCGCGGCACTGCGGGTCATCTGCGACCCGACGGCCGGATCGGCGCTCATCCGGCTGCTGTCCGGCCCGCGCTGGGCGATCGGCCTCGCCGACCTGCGGGTGCTCGCTCACCTGGCCCGCCGCATCGCCACGCACGATGCGGCCCTGCAGCCGCTACCCGCCGAGGTGGCCGAGCGTGTGCGTACGTCGGCGGGCGACGAGCAGGGCTCACTCATCGACGCCCTCGACTTTGTGCTGCGCCATCTGCCCGAGCATGGCTGGCTGGCCGGATTCACGCCCGCCGCGCGGTCACGCCTGCGCGAGGCCGCCGCCGTGTTCGACGGCCTGCGGCGGGCATCGTCGCTGCCGATCCCCGAGCTGGTGCGGCTGATCGAGCTCGAGCTGCGCCTCGACATCGAACTGGCCTCTAATGAGACCCGGGGGCCGGCCCGCACCGCATCGGCGCAGCTGCGTGCGTTCGTGGACGAGCTGCACGCGTTCCTCGCGACCGACGAGTCGGGGTCGCTGCCGAGTCTGCTGGCGTGGCTCGACCACGCCGAGCGGCTCGACGAGTTCGCCCCGCGCACCGAACCGCCCGAAGACGACGTCGTGCAACTGCTGACCATCCACGGCGCGAAGGGTCTGGAGTGGGATGCTGTGGCCGTCGTGCGGCTGGTGGCCGACGAGCTACCCACCCGTCCGAAGGACACCAAGGGGTGGCTGTCGATCGGGGTGCTGCCCTATGCCTTTCGCGGCGATGCGGCGTGGCTGCCGCACCTGCCGTGGAGCGCCCGCGACGCGCCCACCCAGCAGGACCTCATGGCCGCCCGCGCGCGCTTCATCGACGCGAACAAGGCCCGTCAGCTCGCCGAGGAGACCCGGCTCGCCTATGTCGCCGTCACCCGGGCACGCGACCACCTGCTGCTGACCGGGTCGAGCTGGTCGGGCACGAAGAAGCCGCGGGCACGGTCACCGTTCCTCGAGGCGGTCGCCGCCGCCATCGGCGTGGAGCTGCCGGGCGACGACCCGGGCGACGACCCGTACACCGGTGCGCGGCGTCTGCTGTCGTGGCCCATCGACCCGCTGGGTGCGCGCGGCGCCGTCGTCGCCCGTGCCGCCGACGCGGTGACCGCCGCCGAGCAGCAGCCCGAGCCCGAACCCGATGTCGCGCTGCTGCTGAGCGAGCGCGACGCCCGGCACGTCGCCACCGCCGCCGTGGCACCGGTGCGCATCCCCGCATCGCGGTACAAGGACTATGTCGCCGACTACGCCGGAACGGCGGCACGCATCGCCCGGCCGATGCCCGAGCGACCCTACGCGCAGACGCGGCTGGGCACCCTCTTCCACGCCTGGGTCGAGGAGCGTTCGGGGCTGAGCGGCCGCGGCGGGTCGATCGACGACGGGCTCTGGGAGAGCGACGATGAGATCGCCACCGAGGCGGCCACGCACGATGCGGCGCGCCTGGCCGAACTGAAGGCGGCGTTCGAGCGCTCGGAGTGGGCGACGCTGCGCCCCATCGCCGTCGAGACCGAGATCGATGTGACCGACACGACGCTCGACGGCACCGATCATGTCATCGTGTGCAAGCTCGACGCGGTGTACCGGCGAGGAGAGCGCATCGAGATCGTGGACTGGAAGACCGGCAGGCCGCCGCGCACCGATGCGGAGAAAGAGGAGCGGATGCTGCAGCTCGAGCTGTATCGCCGCGCGTACAGCGCCAAGCACGGCGTGCCCGCCGACCTCATCGACGTCGCGCTGTTCTACGTGGGCGACGATCTGGTGCTGCGCGGGTGAGTCGCGTCATTCCGACGCGGCCCAGCGGCGCAGTGCCTCACGCGACGCGCGCTCGGTCTCGGCTTCGGCGTCGTGGTCGTCGTCCTCGGCCACCGCCGCGTCTACCCACGAGACGAGGTCGATCGGCGCGGTCGCGGTGTCGTCGAGGGCGGCCGGCTCGGACGAGGTCTCGGGCTCAGATTCGAGCTCTGTCGTCGTGTCGAGGAACGCGGCCAGCTCTGCCGGGTCGTAGGCATCTGTCTGCATCGACGTGTCGATAGTGGCCGGTGTCTGCGGAACGCGATCGAGGGCCGCCATCGCATCGTCGAGCGGTTCGCCCGTCTCGGCGGGCACGAGCTCGTCATCGTGGACGCTGCCCGCGAGCGTGTCGAGCAGCCCGGCGGCGTCGTCCATGATGTCGGTGCGGTGCAGCTCGCTGCCGTGCACCAGCCACTGCGCGAACTCGAGCTCGGCGTACAGCCGTGCGCGCGAGCGCAGATGGGTGTCGGGGGCGCGGTGCGCGCTGTCGTGGTACGCGGTGAACACGTCGTCCGCGGCCTGGGGCGCCGACGCGAGCCAGCGCAGGTCGGTCGCCGGGTCGCCGACGGCCAGCGCGTGCCAGTCGAGCATTCCAGTCACGGCGGGTCCGGCATCCGTGTCCTGGAAGAGGAAGGATGTCGCGCCCGCACCGCCCAGGATCACGGTCGACTCGAAACGCCACAGGTCGTCCTTGGCGGCGGCGCCGCGCCAGCGGTCCAGCAGCGCGCGCGGAACCCGGCCGGTCGCCTCGGCGCGGTCGAGCAGCGTCGTCGTCTCGTGACGCACCTCTTCCGGGGTGCGCACCGGCAGCCCCTCGCTGCGCACGACCGACGCCGGCAGCGCGTGCACGGACGCGAGCGCCTGACCGACCGACACGGCGGCTCCGGGGCCACCAGGCAGGTGTGCGGCCTCGACCTGGTATCCGGGCAGCAGGTCGGTCACGAGCGCACGGCCTTCGCCGAGGGCGACATCCCCGAGCAGTTCGGGCGCGCGCACGCCCAGCAGACCGCGCACGCCCGAGGTGAGCGCGCGCAGCGCGAGGGCCTCGGCTGCCAGGTCGCGCGCCGCCTCGGCATCGACGGGAGCCCGCACCACGACCTCGCGGCGGTCGTCGAGGGTGACGACGGCCGAGTCGAAGCGCCCGGTACCCCCTGCGGTGAGCGGACCGGCCGCGACGACGCCCACCCGAGGCAGAGCGGATGTCACGGCCGCGGCTAGAGTGAGGGGTGAGCGTGCCATGGCCCCAGGGTAGGTGCGGCGCGCGGACGCGACGGGTCGCCACGCCCGCCGAGAGAGGTTTCGATGACGGCACATCCGCCTCCTGCGCAGCCCTGGTCGTGGCCCGAGGCGCTGCCCACACCGCTGTCGCGGCCGCCGGGCGCGCGCGACGCGGCCGGGCGCACCGACGCCGATCTCGCCGCGGGGCGTGCCGACCCGCGCAGCCGTGTGCTGGTGCTGCACGGCGATGCCGCGCCACTGACGTCCGATCGTCTCGCCCTGCACCTGGTGACTCCGACGGAGGTGCCCGACGGTGCGCAGTGGATGGTGCTCGGGCGCCGCGACGGCGTGGCCGTGCTCGGTGCGGCCTTCCCGGCCGACGCCGACGAGCCGGTGCCCGCCGACCGCTGGGCGCGCCTGCGCGAGGTCGGCGGCGAGCTCGACCGCGACAGCGCGGGCCTATTCGTGCAGGCGCTCGCGCTCGGCCAGTGGCTCATCGGCGCGCCGCACTGCGCCGCGTGCGGGACGCGCACGCACGTGGAGAACGGGGGCTGGTCGCGCCGCTGCCCGTGCGGACGCGAGCACTTCCCCCGCACCGACCCGGCCGTCATCGTGGCGGTCGAGAGCGCCGACGGTGAGCGCCTGCTGCTGGGTTCGAACGCAATGTGGGGGCAGGGGCGCTACTCGTGCTTCGCCGGCTTCGTCGAGGCGGGCGAGTCGCTCGAGGCGACGGTCGAACGCGAGATCGCCGAGGAGTGCGGCATCCGCGTCGCGCACGTCGCCTACCGCGGATCGCAGGCATGGCCCTACCCTCGGTCGCTCATGCTGGGATTCCGCGCCCGCGCCGCCCGTGACGACGACGCCCGGGCCGACGGCGACGAGATCGTGCAGGTGCGCTGGTTCACCCGCGATCAGATGCGAGCCGCGCTGGCCGGCGAATCCGACGCCACCATGCCGGGTGCGGCATCCATCGCCCGCTCGCTCATCGTCGACTGGCTCGAGAATCCTGCCGGCACGGGGACTGGCCGGTCGTGACCGGGGACGCCCTCGCCGGCCTCGACCATCACCAACGGGAGGCGGCCGCCATTCTGCGCGGACCCGTATGCGTGCTGGCCGGCGCGGGCACCGGAAAGACCCGCGTCATCACGCACCGCATCGCGCACGGCGTCGACACCGGCGCCTACTCGCCCGCGCGCGTGATGGCGGTCACCTTCACGTCGAAGGCGGCGGGCGAACTGCGCGGCCGACTGCGCGCCCTGGGCGTGGCCGGGGTCGCCGCGCGCACGTTCCACGCCGCCGCACTCGCCCAGCTGAACTACTTCTGGCCCACCCTCGCGGGTGACTCGGCGCCATCGCTCATCGACAACAAGGTGCGGATGCTGGCGCATGCCGCCGACGGAATGCAGCGCGACCTCGACCAGGCGACGCTGCGCGACGTCGCCTCGGCGATCGAGTGGCGCAAGGTCACGATGCGCTCCATCGACGAGTTCGCACGCGCGCGACCCGACGGGATCGGCCGTCTGTCGCTCGAGGCTGTCGTCGAGCTGCAGCAGCGGTACGAGAAGCTCAAGGACACCCGGCGCCAGCTCGACTTCGAAGACGTGCTGCTCGCGTGCGCCGGCATGCTCGAGGCCGAACCGCAGGTGGCCGGGGTCGTGCGCGAGCAGTACCGGCACTTCACCGTCGACGAGTTTCAGGACGTCTCGCCTCTGCAGCACCGCCTGCTCGAGCTGTGGCTCGGCGAGCGCGGCGACCTGTGCGTGGTCGGCGACGCCAGCCAGACGATCTACTCGTTCACCGGGGCCGACTCCCGATTCCTGCTCGAGTTCGCCGACCGGCACCCCGACGCGGCGGTGGTGCGCCTCGAACGCAATTACCGGTCGGATGCGGCGGTGCTGGATGTCGCCAACGCCCTCATGCGCGGGCGCCCCGGCGCGCTGCAGCTCGCGTCGGCGACCGATGACGCACCCGGTGCACGCCCCACCGTCACCGACTACCCGGATGACGCAGCCGAGGCCGCCGGTGTGGCCGCCGCGGTCGCGGCCCAGCTGGCCATGGGAGCCGACGCCCGCGATATCGCCGTGCTATACCGCGTGCACGCGCAGTCCGGACTGCTGCAGCAGGCGCTCGCCGAGCGGGGCGTAGCCACCACGGTGCTGGGCGGTACGCGCTTCTTCGACCTGCCGGAGGTGCGGCAGGCCGTCATGGCGCTGCGCGCCGCCTCGGTCGCACCGCTGGAGACCGGCTTCCTGGCCACCGTGCGCGACGTGCTGCGTTCGCTCGGCCACACCGACGACCCCCCGCCCGCCGGCGGTGCGCTGCGTGACGCGTGGGAATCGCGGGCGGCACTCCTGCGTCTGGCCGAGGCGGCGCCCGAGGGCACGACGCTGCGCGCGTTCACCGACACGCTGATGGCGCGCGCAAAAGACCAGCACGAACCGGAGCTGGCCACCGTCACCCTCGCCACACTGCACGCGGCGAAGGGCCTGGAGTGGCCGCACGTGCACATCGCCGGGCTCAGCGAGGGCCTGCTGCCCATCTCGTACGCCACCGGGTTCGCGCAGATCGACGAGGAGCGCCGACTCGCCTACGTCGGCATCACGCGGGCAGGGCGCACGCTGGCACTGTCGTGGTCGCGGTCGGGCGGGCGGTCGCCACGGAGCCCGTCGCGCTTCCTTGCGGAGATCGGCAGCCGCACGCTGGATGCGGTGCATGGCTCCGCCATACCCGCCGGGCCGAGTGCGCGGTCAGCGTCGCCGACCGGCCGCCCGGGCCGCGCATGAGGTGCACGGCCAGCTGAGCCGCCTCGGCGGCCAGCCGCGCATCGACCGGACGTGCGGGCAGGGCGAGCAGCTGGACGAACAGCAGCGGCCAGGCGTCATCGGCCTCGCAGCGGTGCCCGTGCACACAGGTGAGGCACGCGGTCTCGCCCGCGGTGACGAACGGACCCACCTCGGCGGTGTCGCCGGTGAACACGATCGGAACGTGCGGTGCGTCGTCGCGCAGCGCCGCGCGGCCGCGCTCGGGCGGCAGCGCGTGGTGCGCGACGAGCAGTCGGGGGATGCCGCGTTCGGTGCGCTCGGGCACGCGGTCGCCGCCGTCGACGACGTCGGTCTCGACGCCCGCGGCGGCCAGCGCGGCGCACACCGTGACCGCGGCGGCGTCACCGGCCGCGGCCTCCACGACGACGCGCCGCACCGGTTGCGGTGCCGGGGCCTGCAGCACGGGGCGCAGCTGCTGCACGAAGTGCCGCGCCTGGTGCGCGGTGCCGCCGGCCACCTCGCCGAGCAGCTCGACCGCGCTGTGCGGGATGCCGACCTGGAGGTCGTGCAGCAGACGCAGCTGCCACGGTTCCGGGTCGTCCACGACCGCGCGCGCGGTCGTGCCGAACTGCAGCACGCGGTCGCTGCGCCACAGCGGCGGATGCGTGGGATTCAGGCGAAGGACGTTCATGCCGTGAGTCTGGCCCACCCGCCGCGGCTGCGGTCCGCTGTCCACAGGCGCGGCCCGACGCCGGGGTGTGCGGGCGGGCTGTGGAGGAACAGATCGCTAGACGGGACGCGGATCCTCCGGGCCGTCCCCTTCGACCCCGCCCGACTTCTCGTCGCCTCCCGTGTCGGCCAGCAGCGACTCGAGCGCCTCGTCGAAGGCGTCCCGCGCGGGCTCCTCGCCACGCGCACGGGCCTCCAGCCGAGCCACGAGTGCCGACGGGTCGTCGATGTCGTCCGAGGTCGGCATGAGGTCGGGGTAGTCCCACAGGGCGTCGCGGGCCTCGACGCCGACCGCGTCGGTGACCGCCCGCCACATCGCGGCCGCTTCGCGCAGCCGTCGCGGGCGCAGCTCGAGCCCCACCAGGGAGCCGAGCGCCCGCTCCGCCGGGCCGCCGACCGCGCGCCGGCGGCGGGCCGCCTCGGAGAGGCGATCGACGTAGGGCAGGCGGGCCGTGGCATCCGCCGTCACCACATCCACCCAGCCCTCGATCGTCGCAAGCACGTTCTCGAGCCGTCCGAGCGCCGCCTGGCCCTCCTCCGAGCGCCGCAGCAGCTCACCGCTCATCAGCGCCTGGCGCAGCTCTTCGGGCTCGGACGGGTCGAAGCGCGTGGCGAGCTCTTCCAGGCCCTCGTCGTTCACGAGAGTGCCCCGGGCGATCTCGGACACCTGGGCGATCACGTGCAGGCGCAGCCACTTCGCGTGGCGGAACAGTCGCGCGTGCGCCAGCTCGCGGGCCGCGATGTACAGCGCCGACTGGTCGGGATCGACCTCGAGCCCCGCACCGAAGTCGGCGAAGTTCTGCGGCAGGATCGCCGCGGAACCGGCAGGCATCACCGGGATGCCCACATCGCCGCCGCTGACGACCTCGAGCGACAGCTGCCCGACGACCTGGCCGAGCTGGGCCGCGAACAGCGAGCCGCCGATGCCGCGCATGAGCCGGCCAGCGCCCTGCACCATGCCCTGCAGCTCTTCGGGAGCCTGCTCGCTCAGCGTGCGGGTGAGCGCATCGGCGATGCTCGTCGCGACGGGCTCGGCCAGCTCCTGCCACACCGGCAGGGTCGCCTCGACCCACTGGCCGCGCGTGAACGCACGCGGCGGATCGGCAAGCTCGGCGATCGTCGTGGCCGCCGACACCCACAGCGCCGCGAGCTGGAACGCCTGGTCGAGCTCGGTGCGCTGCCCGTCGGTGACGCTGCGGCCGTCCTGATTGGCGATGTGCAGCGCCTGACGCTTCGCCATGTCCCACGAGATGCCGCCCTCGCCGCCCGCGGCACCGGCGAACGCGCCCTGCAGATGCTGCATGACCGTCGACATCATCGCGGGGTCGATGGGCACGCCAGACAGCCGCGAGAGCTGGTCGGGGTCGAGGTTCGCACCCGATGCGCCGAACAGCTGCTGCATCAGCTCGCGGAACTCCTCCTCGGGGCTGCGGTCGTCATCCGTCACGTCTAGCCGCCTTTCAGCCGGGTGGGTTCTACGCTAGTCGCACGAATCCTCGCTCTCCCCGGCAGCATCCGCTCTCGCTTAAGCCGGTCGCGAACGAATACCGAAAGGCGGACCCGTGGCGCTGTTCGACGAGTCGGTGCAGGTCGTGCCTGCACCTCGCAGACGGATGTCGCGCAGCACCGCCGTCGGGATCTGGGCACTGGTGATCGCCCTGATCGTGCTGCTGGTGATGACCTTCCTGCCGACCTCGTTCGTGATCCAGCGGCCCGGGCCCGTGTACAACACGTTGGGCGCGACCACAGCTGCCGACGGGAGCGAGGTGCCGCTGATCGCGGTCGAGGGCGCGCAGACGTATCCGACCGAGGGGGCGCTCGACCTGCTCACCGTCGAGACGGTCGGCAACCGCCAACGCACCCCGTCGTGGTTCGAGCTGGTCGCCGCCTGGTTCGACCAGACCCGTGCCGTGCTGCCGCTGGATCTCGTCTTCCCCGAAGGGCTCACCACCGACGAGCGAAATGACACCAACGCCGCCCTCATGCTCGACTCGCAGAAGGAGGCGACCGCGGCGGCGCTGCTCGAACTCGGCTACGAGGTGCCGGGCTTCCTGGTGGTCTACGGCGTCATCGACGACGGCGCCTCGGCGGGGATTCTCGAGCCGGGCGACGAGATCGTCGAGGCGGGCGGCCGGCCGATCACCGACATCGCACAGCTGCGCAGCGTCATCCAGCGGCTCGACGGCGAACCCGTTCCACTCACGGTCGAGCGCGACGGCATCGAGCGCGAGGTCGAGATCACCCCGAACGAGGTGGCCGACGCGGACGGCGAGCAGAGCTGGCTGATCGGGGTGACCCTCATCACCGACTATGACTTCCCGATCGACGTGACGATCCAGCTGAACAACGTGGGCGGCTCGAGTGCCGGCATGATGTTCGCGCTCGGGATCATCGACACGCTCACCCCCGGGCAGCTCAACGGCGGCCAGAACGTCGCCGGCACCGGGACGATCACCGCCGACGGCACCGTGGGCCCGATCGGCGGCATCCGCCAGAAGATGTTCGGCGCGCTCGACGCCGGTGCGACCGCCTTCCTCGCACCGCAGAGCAACTGCGACGAGGTCGTCGGGCACGTCCCGGACGGGCTGCGGGTGTTCTCGGTCGGTGAGCTCGACGACGCCCTCGCCGTGCTCGACGCGATCGCGGACGACGGAGCACTCGACGATCTTCCCACGTGCGATTCGAACGCGATCGGGCGCTGACGCTCGGCGCACCCCCAGATTCGGCCCGCCTAGGATGGACGGGTGACCACGACCTCAGCGCCGAATCCGGCCACACCCAGGAAACCCAACCGCGCGATCGGCATCACCGTGGCGGTGCTCGCTGCGCTGGTGATCGGCTTCTTCGTCTTCGCCAACCTGTACACCGATTGGCTCTGGTTCACCCAGCTCGGATTCCAGTCTGTGCTCACGACGCAATGGATCGCCCGCGGCGTCATGTTCGCCATCGGATTCCTCGGCATGGCCGTGCCCGTCTGGGTCGCCATCCAGCTCGCCTACCGACTGCGCCCCGTCTACGCGCGACTCAGCTCGCAGCTGGACCGCTACCAGGAGGTCGTCGAGCCCCTGCGTCGCCTGGCGATGTGGGGCATCCCGGTCTTCTTCGGCTTCTTCGCCGGCTTCGCCGCATCGTCGCAGTGGGAGACCACGTGGCTGTGGTTCAACGGCGTGCAGACCTCGACCACCGATCCCGAGTTCGGCATGGACACCGGGTTCTACCTGTTCGCCATGCCGTTCTACAGCGCCCTGCTCGGCTTCGTGTCGGCGGCGCTGCTGATCTGCCTGCTGATGACCGCGATCATCGCCTACCTGTACGGCTCGGTGCGCATCGGCCAGCGTGAGCTGCGCATCTCCAAGGCCGCCCGCATCCAGCTTGCCGTCATCGCCGGGCTCTACCTGCTCGTGCAGGCCGCCAGCATCTGGCTCGACCGCTACAAGACCATGATCGCCCCCGGCGAGATGATCACCGGCCCCGGCTTCACCGGCGTCAATGCCGTCATCCCCGGGCAGATGATCCTGTCGATCGCCGCTGCGATCGTCGCCCTGCTGTTCTTCATCACCGCGTTCGTCGGTCGCTGGCGCTACCCGCTGATCGGCACGGGGCTGCTGCTCGTCTCGGCCATCGTGCTCGGTGCCGTCTACCCGTGGATCATCACCACCGTCGAGGTGCGCCCGAACCAGCTCGACGTCGAGCGCACCTACTACCAGCGCAACATCGACGCGACCAAGACCGCGTACGGCATCAACGGACTCGAGAAGACCGAGTTCACCGCCGAGACCGACGCCGAAGCCGGTCAGCTGCGGCAGGACGCCGACACGACGGCATCCATTCGCATCATGGACCCGGCCATCATCTCGCCGACCATCAAACAGCTCGAGCAGTACCGCTCGTACTACCAGTTCCAGGACCCGCTCGACGTCGACCGCTACGAGATCGACGGCGAGATGCAGGACACCGTGATCTCGGTGCGCGAGCTGAACCTGCGGGAGCTGGGCACCTCGGCCACGTGGCAGAACACGACCGTCGTCTACACGCACGGGTACGGCGTGGTCGCCGCCAAGGGCAACGCGCGCACCGCCGACGGCGAGCCTGTGTTCATCGAGCGCGGCATCCCGGTCGACGGCGTGCTGACCGAGGGGGGCTTCGAGCCGCGCATCTACTTCGGCGAGAACTCGCCCGAGTACTCCATCGTCGGGGCGCCCGAGGGGACCGAGCCGGTCGAGCTCGACTACCCGCGCGGCACCGACGGGGCGAGTGAGACGAAGTACACCTTCACCGGTGACGGCGGCCCGCACATCGGCACCTTCTTCAACCAGCTGATCTACTCGCTCAAGTTCCAGTCCACCGACATCCTGTTCTCGGACTACGTCAACTCGGAGTCGCAGGTGCTGTACGACCGCGACCCGTTGACCCGTGTGCAGCAGGCGGCCCCGTACCTCGAGCTCGACAGCGACCCGTACCCGAGCGTGGTCGACGGACGCATCGTGTGGATCGTCGACGGGTACACCGTGGCCGCGAGCTACCCGTACTCGACAACAGTGAGCCTCGAGGGCGCGATCACCGACTCGAACAACACGCAGCCGCGCTTCGCGATCGACGACATCAACTACATCCGCAACTCGGTCAAGGCCACCGTCGACGCCTACTCGGGCGAAGTGACGCTCTACGCGTGGGACACCGAGGACCCGGTGCTGCAGACGTGGCAGAACGTCTACCCGAACACGACCAAGCCCATCGCCGAGATGTCGGGCGACTTGATGAGCCATGTGCGCTACCCGACCGACCTGTTCAAGGTGCAGCGGGCCATGCTCGGCAAGTACCACGTCGACGACGCGGCCTCGTTCTACCAAAGCGACAACCGGTGGGCCACGCCCAACGACCCGCAGGACAATGCGCGCTTCCAGCCGCCGTACTACCTGACGATGAAGATGCCAGGGCAGAGCGACCCGACGTTCTCGATGTTCACGACGTTCATCCCGCAGGCCACCGGCGAAGGTGCCCGCAACGTGCTCATGGGCTATCTCGCCGTCGACGCGGACGCCGGTACCGAAGCGGGCGTGAAGAAGGACGACTACGGCAAGCTCCGGATGCTGGTCATCGACGCCGATACGACCGTTCCCGGTCCGGGCCAGGTGCAGAACACGTTCGACGCGAACCCCGAGGTGTCGAGCTTCAGCAACCTGCTGAACCAGAACCAGTCGCGGGTCATCAACGGCAACCTGCTGACCCTGCCCGTCGGCGGGGGCCTGCTGTACGTGCAGCCCGTCTACGTGCAGTCGTCGGGGGAGACCCAGCTGCCGATCCTGCAGAAGATCCTCGTGTCGTTCGGCAACCGGGTCGCGTTCGAAGACACCCTGAACGAGGGGCTCGACACGCTGTTCGGCGGCGACTCGGGTGCCGACAGCGGCGACGCCGAAGTGGATCCGGTGCCCACGCCCACGCCTTCGCCGACGCCGACTCCGGAGCAGCCGGACGAGCCGGACGAGCCGGATCAGCCGAGCACCGGAACGGAGTACGAGCAGGCGCTGCAGGCGGCCCAGCAGGCGATGCTCGACCGCCAGGCGGCGCTCGAGGCAGGAGACTGGGCGGCCTACGGCGAGGCCGACAAGCGCCTCACGGACGCGGTCACGAAGCTGCTCGAGCTCGACGGCGCTCTAGGTTAGCGAGGGACACCGGGCCGGTGTCGGCCCGGTGTCGCCGGCGCGCGTGCGAGACGCGCTCGCGCCCCGCGCATGCGACTCCCTCGCTCACTTGTCACGTTCTGCGGGTGCACCCCGCAGAACGTGACAAGTGAACGCTCTCACGTCTGGTGCCCGCACCTTCATCTGTCACGTTTCGCGGGTGCGGGTCGCAGAACGCGGCAAGCGAGTGAGGGTGCGTGTGGTGCACGCGGGTTCAGCGGTCGCGGGTGGTGGGTGCGGGGCCGAGCGCCGCGTCGACTGCGCCAGCCCCACCCCACCCCATCGGTGCATCGAGGCTCAGGGCTGGGTTCTGCTCTGGCAGGCGATCGCGATCGTCCGATGGACGGCCCTGATGACCGCGATCGCCACCGGCGTCCTCGCGCTCCTGCTCGGCCGACCCGCGCCGGGGGGAACGTGACAGCCCCTGACCGGAGATCTCCGGTCAGGGGCTGTTCGTGGTTGCGGGGGCAGGATGTGAACCTACGACCTCTGGGTTTTCGTCGGATGCTCTGGGAAAATCCAGGTCCGAGCAAGGAAAAGACAGGTCAGAGGGATCTCCTGGGCGCCCTGCGTTGCCCGGTATTGGGGTTGGATTTCACGGCATTTCCAGGAATCGAAGCGTAGTTTTGAGCG
>NZ_JBKEAF010000002.1:0-4367 GCF_047971895.1 Microbacterium sp. | reverse complement strand
GTCTGTGTTGGTGTTGTCGTGGGGGTGGGTGGTGTCGTCTGTGTTGGTGTGGTTGTCGGGGTTGGTGGTGTCGAGTGGGTTGGTGGTGTCGTCGGCGTTGGTGGTGTTGTCGGGGTGGGTGCTGTCGTCTTGGTTGGTGGTGTCGTCGGGGTTGGTGGTGTCGTCTGGGTTGGTGGCGTCGTCGGGGTAGGTGGTGTCGTCGGGGTTGGTGGTGTCGTCTTGGTTGGTGCCGTCGCCGGGGTCGGTGGTCTCGCCGGGGTCTGTGCCGTCGCCCGGGCCCACGGCTGGGGGGACGACAGCCGTGGGCTTCTCGCCCGGTGCCGGCGGGGTGGTCGGGGTGACCTCCTCGCGCGGTGCGGGAGCGGGCGGCGGGGCCGGCGCGTCGACGTCCGGCTCGACAGGCTCGACAGGTTCATCCGCGACGTCAGGGGTGACGACCGGGTTGCTCACGATCGGTCCGCCGACATCCGTTCCGGCGTCGGCCGGACTCACCAGCGTGCTCTGCGCACTCGACGGGGATGCCAGCAGGCCGGGGACCATCACCGTGGCGACGGCTGCGCCGCCGACGAGGGCCGCCGCAGCGGCGATGCTCACGACCGCGCCGACTCCGGAGAGGATCCCACCGCCTGCGGTCGCACCGGCAGATCTCGTGGCGGCCGTGCCGCCTGTGCTGCCCGCCGCGCCCGCGGAGCCGGCAGCACTCGTCCCGCCCGAGGCGGACCCGCCGACGATCGCGCCCTCGATGAGCGACGACGGCATCGCAGCCACGGCCGCGACAGGGGCCGCGGCGCCCTGCAGCGACGCGAGATACGATGCGGCGCCGGCGACGCCGACGACGAGGGGCAGCAGCACGAGCGCGAGACGGTTCGAGACCTCGCGCGCCTCGGCCGCCACGATCGTGCAGCGCGCGCACTCGGTCAGATGCGCCTCGAGCTTCGCGGTATCGCGGGTGCCGAGATTGCCGCGCGCGTAGCCGCCGAGCCGCTCGATCGTCCACTGGCAGGCAGACCCGTCCGCGACCGAGCGCAGGTGCGCCTGGATCCAGGCCTCGCGCAGACCCTCGCGCGCACGGAAGGCGAGTTGGGCGACCGCGGTCGCCTTCATCCCCAGCAGCGGTGCGATCGCGGCCGGCTTCATGCCTTCGATCTCGCTGTACCACAGCACCTCCTGCCAGCGCGTCGGCAGGCTGCGGAAGGCCTGGGTGGTCAGGCTACGGTCGAGCGCCGCGTCGGTGAGGTGAGCGGATGACTCGGCGTCTTCGAACGACTCGAGCACATCGATCGACGTCTCACGTCGGGAGCGGCCCCACGCCGCCGCCGTGTTGCGGATGCTCGTGAACAGATAGGCGCGGAACGCTCCGGTCGGGCCGCCGCCTTTGAGGATCGCCTGATAGATGCGCGCGTACGCCTCCTGCACGAGGTCGTCGGGATCGAGGCTGGAGGTCACTGACCGTGCGACGGTGATGCCCGAACGATAGTGCCGTCGCCACAGCTCACCGAAGGCCGCGGCGCCACCCGAGCGGGTGCGCTGGACCAGATCGGCGTCGGATGCCTCGGCAATCGAGGTCAGTCCGTCGGTGGTGTCGTCGACGTGCATGATGGCCTTCAGCGTGCGGCGTCCGCCGGGGGACGCACTGATCAAGAGACGCGGTCGGGGATGGGGTCGTGACGCGACTCGCATCCATCATAAGGAAGTTCCCAGAACCCGCGTAATAGATCGTGTGGTGCTGCATCTCATGGGGTGTACGACGTTCTGCCCGATCGTGGGGGAATCGCATCGGGCAGAAGCCGGGGATGAGGGGGCGGACGGTGGGGGTCCGTTCGGCGGGGCTTGGAGGAACTTCGGGGGGAGGGACTCCAAGCCCCCGGTCTCCCCTCCGCATCGGCGAGCGGCCCGCGAGCCATACGCGGCGCACGGTCAGGTCGGCATCGAGCAGCACCGCGTCGGCGGGGCGCAGCGACACCAGGGCCACGACCGCGGCGGCGAGCGCCAGCCCTGATCGTCGCTCAGGTGCAGGTGGTTGAACTCGAGATGCGCTGCGCGGTCGATGTGCGCCTTCACTGTGCCGAGGTCGAAGAAGTGCCGCGCCACATCGAGCATCACGCTGCGGTAGGCGAAGCGCGGGGCATCGGCGATCTCGACCTGCGGGACCGTCCGGGCATCCGCCGTATCGACCCGCAGCTGGTCGATCGGCTGCGCGGCGTCGAACAGCCCGGCCTCGTCGGCCGCGGTCACGGAGATGCCGGCGGCCCCGTGAGGGGTGCGGCCGTGGCATCCACTCTCATTTCCGCGGGAGCGGGAACGACGGCGACGATGCTGTCGGTGGGCATGTGAGGATTCCCTGCAAAAGGCTCAGAACAGCGTAGCAGGATGCCGCGCGGCATCCGCTATGCTCGGATCGTCGCAACTGGCGTTGAGGTGGGTGACCACCGGGGAGCGACTGACACGGCATTCGACCGCACGCCTGGGCCGATGCAGGAATCCATCCGAAAGCCGTTGTCAGGAGCCCCATGACCGATTCCCTCTTCACCCGTCCCGTCTCCGAGGTCGACCCCGAGATCGCCCAGGTGCTCGATCGCGAACTGGAGCGCCAGCGCGGGTACCTCGAGATGATCGCCTCTGAGAGCTTCGTGCCCGTCGCGGTGCTGCAGTCGCAGGGCTCGGTGCTGACCAACAAGTATGCCGAAGGCTACCCCGGCCGACGCTACTACGGCGGCTGCGAAGAGGTCGACGTCGCCGAAGAGCTGGCGATCGAGCGGGCGAAGTCACTGTTCGGCGCTGCGTTCGCGAACGTGCAGCCGCACTCGGGCGCCTCGGCGAACGCCGCGGTGCTGCACGCCATCGCGCGCCCCGGCGACACGCTGCTCGGTCTCGCGCTCGACCAGGGCGGGCACCTGACCCACGGCATGAAGCTCAACTTCTCTGGTCGGCTCTACGACATCGTCGCGTACGGGGTCGACCCTGCCACGTCGCTGATCGACATGGACGAGGTCGAACGACTCGCCCGCGAGCACCAGCCGCGGGTGATCATCGCCGGATGGTCGGCCTACCCGCGGCAGCTGGACTTCGCCCGTTTCCGCGCCATCGCCGACGAGGTGGGGGCGCTGCTGTGGGTCGACATGGCGCACTTCGCGGGCCTCGTGGCCGCCGGGCTGCACCCCAACCCTGTGCCGCACGCGCACGTCGTCTCGTCGACCGTGCACAAGACCATCGGCGGCCCGCGCTCGGGCTTCATCCTCACCAACGACGCCGATATCGCCAACAAGATCAACTCGGCCGTGTTCCCCGGGCAGCAGGGCGGGCCCCTCATGCACGTGATCGCCGCGAAGGCGACCGCGTTCAAGCTCGCCGCGAGCCCTGCGTTCCGCGACAGGCAGGAGCGCACCGTGCGCGGGGCGGCGCTGCTGGCGCAGCGACTGTCGCAGCCCGACGTGACCGCCGCCGGCATCGCCGTGCGCTCGGGCGGCACCGACGTGCACCTGGTGCTCGTCGACCTGCGCGACGCCGCGATCGACGGCAAGCAGGCCGAGGACTTGCTGCACGAGATCCGGATCACGGTGAACCGCAACGCCGTGCCGAACGATCCGCGCCCGCCGATGGTGACCTCGGGGCTGCGCATCGGCACGCCGGCGCTCGCGGCCCGCGGCTTCGGCGATGCCGAGTTCTCCGAAGTCGCCGACATCATCGCGCAGGCGCTGCTGCCGGGTGCTGATGTCGAGGCGCTGCGGGTGCGGGTCGCGGCGCTGACGGCGGCCTTCCCCCTCTACCCCGGCCTCGAGCACGGCTACGCCTGAGCCCCCAGCATCCACAGCCCTCCACCCTCACCTCACCTTCACCTCACCTCCGCCCTCCGCCAAATCTCCTGTTCTGGCGGAGGCAGGACGTTCCGGACGGTGATCGGCCTGCCCTAGCCGGAACTCCTGTTTTGGGACGGTGGAGGTCAGCGGATTCTGGGACCGTGGAGGTCTGTGGAGATGGGTGAAGGTTGGGTGGAGAGGGAGTGGGGTGGGGCGGCAGGAGCTGCGGGCGGTAGAGGTTGGGTGCGATGGGTTGACGGGGGAGTGGGAGGGTATCACTATGAATATAGGTATTTTGCGAGCGGGGAGTGATCGATGAGTGGACAGAAGCTCGACGGCAAGGCGGCGGCAGCCGCGATCAAGACCGAGCTGCGCGAGCGTGTCGCAGCGCTGCGCGAGCGTGGCATCGTGCCGGGCATCGCGACGGTGCTCGTCGGCGCCGACCCGGCCTCGCAGCTGTACGTCGGGATGAAGCATCGGCAGTCCGAAGAGATCGGCATGAACTCGATCCAGGTCGAACTGGCCGCCGATGCCACCCAGGCAGAGGTCGAGGCGGCCATCGACGCGCTC
>NZ_JBKEAF010000066.1:0-5200 GCF_047971895.1 Microbacterium sp. | reverse complement strand
GGTCGTGAACGCCCCGAAGTCGCTCTCGATCGCCGCAGCCCTGCACCCGGAAGTCTCCACAGTGCTCGACCGGGCGCAGCAGCACGCCGTGGCGTAGATTCAGCGGTGGCTGGCCGAGCACTCCGTGACCCGCGTCGGCCCGCGCGGCAAGCAGGAGGTCGTGCCCGTCCAGCAGTTGCAGACCGTGGCGGTGTCGCATCGCGCGTCGCGCGCGGGTGACCCGCCCCGCCATATTCACTTTCAGATCGGCACCCGCGGGTGGGCGGCCGGGAAGTGGCGTGCCTTGGATACGGCGGCGTTGTTCCGGCAGCAGGGCGCAATCCGCGCCATTGGCACCGCCGTGATCGCTGCGCACCCGGAGCTTGCGGAGGTGCTGGATCGGTACGGCCTGACTCTCGATCCGGTATCGGGTGAGGTGGTCGAACTCGAGCGGTTCAACGGCGTGATGAGCAAGCGCGGCGAGCAAGTACGCAAGCATCTCGAACGGCTCGAAGCCGAGTGGGAGGCGGCGCATCCGGGCGAGGGGATGGGGCCGGTCGTCTCGGCCCGGCTCGCGGCGAAAGCGTGGGCGTATGAGCGGCCCGCGAAGAAGCCCACCACCGTGCGCGAAGAACACGCCTGGGTGACCGAGCTACGCGACGCCGGCTACGACCCAGCCACGTTGCGCCGGCCTGCGCGTCGTGCGCCGGCGTCGCTGGATGACCTCTCCGTGCAGACCGTCGCAAGCCGGACGCTGGATCGCTGCGCCGCAGGCGGTTCGGCGTGGACGCAGCACACGGTGCAGGAGCACGCGACCCGGATCATGACCGAGTACGGCGTGCAAGCCACACCCGCCGAGATACGCGAGTTCGTCAGCATCGCCACCGCCCTGGCAATGGAGGACTGCTTCTCGATCCTCCCGCCCGGCGCACCGACGCCGGAGCATGTGGCGCACCTCACGTCGCTCAGGGTGGTGCAGGCCGAGACGGAGCTGCGCGACCTCCTGACCGCACGAGTGCCGAAGCAGGAGCCGAGGCACCCGGACGTGCACGACACGGCAAGGGCGCGGGGCTTGGATGCGGGGCAGGAGCGCGCCGCTGCTGCCGTTGCATCGACTGATCCGCTCGTGGTCGTGGAGGGTGCAGCGGGCGCGGGCAAGACCACGATGCTCGGTGTCGCAATCAAGGTCGCGGCGCAGCACGGGCGGGCATCGCGGGTGGTTGCACCGACGTTGCGCGCCGCGCAGGTCGCGCAGCATGAACTCGGCGTGCCCGCGAGCAGTGTTGCGGCGCTGGTGCACGCGCACGGCTGGCGCTGGAACAACGACGGCGTATGGACGCGCCTCGCACCCGGCGATACCGACCCCGAGACCGGGCGCACCTATCGCGGCCCGGCCGAGGATGCGCGACTCGTGCGGGGTGAGCGGGTGATCGTGGACGAAGCCGGGATGCTCGACCAAGACACCGCAATCGCCCTCCTGACCGTCACCGCCGAGGCGGGCGCGACGGTCGCGCTCATCGGGGATCGTGCGCAGCTCGCCGCAGTCGGTCGCGGCGGGGTGCTCGACATGGCCGCACACATTCGCGGTCGCACGCTCGACATGGCCGAGGTGCACCGCTTCACCGACCCCGCCTACGCCGAGGTCACGCTACGGATGCGCGACGGACGCGACCCCGGCGCCGTTTTCGACCAACTCGCCGCACTCGACCTGATCCGCCTGCACGACAGCGGCGACGATGCGCGCCAGCATATCGCGCAGCAACGGCAGGACGGCGAAGCCGTCACCGTCAGCACGAACGACGAGGCCCGCACTGTCAACGCCCGCATCCGCGAGGAACGAGTCTCGCAAGGACTCGTCGACGACACCACCATCGTGTACGGGAGCGACGGCCTCCCCGTCGGTGCCGGGGATGTGATTCAGACCCGGAAGAACAACTCAGATGTGGGCGTGGCGAACCGGCAGCAATGGGTCGTGCAGCACGTCGAGGATGACGGCGCAGTGTCCGTGCGCGAGGCCGGGAGCGGGCGGAAGCGGCAGCGCACCGTCAGACTCCCCGCCGAGTATGTGGCCGAGCACGCGCACCTGTCGTACGCGGCGACCGCATACGGGGTGCAGGGCGCGACCGTCGCCGGGTCGCACACGCTCCTCACCGACGCGACCAGCGCCGCCAGCGTCTATGTCGGCATGACGCGAGGCCGGAACGAGAACCTGCTGCACATCGTCGCCGGGAACCTGGCCGACGCCAGGGTGCAGTTCATCGAGGCGATGGAACGCGACCGCGCCGACCGGGGTCTTGCCGATGCCACCCAGCGTGCCGTCGAGGAAGTGGCCGGGCTGACCGAGCACGGCCCCGTGCAGATCGTGAACGACGAGATAGCAGCGCTCGTGCAGCGTGCGGCAACGGCTGAGGCGCAGGCGACACGCTGGCAACAGGTCAGCGCCGCCCTTGCCGACCTCAGTGACCGTGAGACGGCACTACGCGAGAACGCACGCGCTACCGAGCAGACTGCGCGACAGCGGGCCGAGCAGGTGCGCGCCGAGGTCGCCGCTCCCATCTTCTCGGCCGCGAGAACGGCACTCACCGCGTGGGAGCAGGCTGACGCCGTAGAGCAGACAGCAGGCGAGCAGGTGCGGACGGCGTCGTGGTTCGGGAAGCGCCGCGCCCGTACCGAGCACGAGAACGCCCAGGCCCGAACCCGCGAAGCGCACCGGCAGTTGACGAGCGAGTGGGGTGAGCCGCCGAGATGGAACGAGCGCGCCGACGCATGGGTGGAGCGAGTGACCCGGCCTCGGATCGACGGCGACCCGCGCGTGATCGACGCCGAGCAGGAACACCAGACGGCACGCAAGGCGATGCTGTACCGGCCAGAGCGAGCACACACGGCACGACTCGCGGCATACGCGCGAGCGTTCGGCGCGGAAACGGTGTTCCGCAATCAGCAGGCGTACCTCACCACCAACCCCGCACAGCAAGCCACACGAGCAACGAAGACCGCGAAGCAGGCGCGGGAAGAAGCCGCCCTGCTGCGCTCGCTCACACCCACCGAGGCCGCAAAGAGGATCGAGCAGACCCGCGCAGCACAGGCCGCGCGCGAGGCCCAGCGGGTCGAGCAGGAACGCGCCAGCTTGCACGACTTCCACCAGAAGCGCAGCACGCCAGGACGCGACGGGTTTGGTCTGAGCCGATAGCCCCATCTCGGCGTTCAGGTTCTCGCGGAGACCCGATCCATAGGATGACAGAAGCCGAGAGAAGCACGACGAAGCGAGGTAGCTGATGAGTGATCGACGAGCCGAGATGATCCGTGAAGTCGCCCACCGCATCGTGGCGCTTCTCCGCACCGCCCCGATACGGGTCGCGGTCGACGGGCGCACCGCATCGGGCAAGACCACGTTCGCCGACGAACTCGCTACCGCAGTCGAGCAGGCCGGGCGTCCGGTGATCCGCGCGCAGATCGACGGGTTCCATCGCCCAAAGGTCGAGCGGTACCGGCGGGGGCGCATGTCGGCCGAGGGGTACTACCGGGATGCCCGCGACCTCGATGCCGTCGTGTCGCTGCTGCTCGCGCCCCTCGCTTCCGGCGGTGACCGGATGATCCGTACGGAGTCGTTCGACCTCGATGCAGACCAGCCCATCGACGCCGACCCGTGGCGCGCGGATGACGAGGCGGTGCTGATCGTGGATGGCACGTTCCTGCAACGCCCCGAGCTGGCAGCGCACTGGGATGCGACGATCTATGTACGCACCAGCCCCGCCGTGTGCCTGCAACGCGGGATCGACCGCGACAGCGCCCATCTGGGCGGTTCGGAACAGACGCAGCGCATGTACGCCGAGCGATACCAGCCCGCCTACGAGATGTACGAGCAAGAGGCCTCGCCCGAGGCAAGCGCCGACCTCATCATTGACAACGACGACCCTACCCAGCCGACCGTCCATGCTCGACCGGACGGGCGACTGTCACACGTCGAATGACAAGCAAGAGCTGCCGTGGGCGCATGGTGTCGTTGCCCCAGCACTGTTGCAGTAACTCACGCCCGCCGAGATGGTGGCACAGATCGAGCAGACTCACGCCGAACAAGTCGCCCGCGATGCCCTACGGGATGGACGGGAACGTGCCAGGCTTCACGCTTTCGGCAGGACACCGAAGCGCGCTGCGCACGATCGCCCGATGCCGGGCTTATAAGTAGATGAGCGGTGCCCGCTGGGTAAGCTTGGCCCTATGCCCACTCTCGAAGCACTTGCCGCCTTTGCTCTAGCCTCGGTGATCCTCATCGTGATTCCTGGGCCGAGCGTGCTCTTCGTGATCGGCCGGTCGCTCTCCTACGGGCGGCGCGGCGGTCTGATGAGTGTGCTCGGGAACGGGCTCGGCGCGCTGCCGCTCGTCGCAGCGGTTGCGTTCGGCGTGGGTGCGATCGTCGCGCAGTCGATCATGTTGTTCACGATCATCAAACTGCTCGGCGCTGCCTACCTGATCTACCTCGGAGTGCAAGCGATCCGCCATCGCAAAGACGGCGTGGCAGACGGCACCGAGTCGGCTCGGCCATCGCTAACGCCCGCAGTGATGCTGCGGCAAGGGTTCATCGTGGGCGTGACCAATCCGAAGACCATCGTGTTCTTCGTGGCCGTGCTGCCGCAGTTCGTGAGCTTCGGGGCGGGAGCGATCCCGTTGCAGATGATGGTGCTCGGGCTCGTGTTCGTCACCATCGGGTTCATCTGCGATGCGGTCTGGGCGATCCTCGCTGGAACCGCGCAGGCCTGGTTCGCGAAGTCTCCCCGCCGACTCACCGGGATTCGCGCGACCGGCGGTGGACTGATGATCGGCCTCGGCGGCGGTCTCGCCCTGACCGGGAACAAGTCGTAGACGTAACTCTCCGATTGCGGGGATCGTCTACCGGCTGAGACCTGGCCCGCCCCGGCCGCGGCTGGGCGGGGTGTCGCGTCTGGATGTATCAAGTGGGAGCGCAAGGCGGCGCTCGCGTGCCGCGTCAAGTTCACGATCCAGCGCCTCGGGATCGCGGGTGATCTTGCGCATAGAGAAACCTTGCGCATGGTCGCGGACGAGTTCGAGTAGTTCGTCGTGGCGGGCTGCGTCTTCGAGCCTGTAAAGGTGCGGGCGGATCAGCGCGTCGATGCCCGAGTGGTTCTCCACGATGGCGAGGGTGCGGGCGTGGGCGAACACGTCGCCGGGAATCTGCGACCAGTCGATGACCCATCCGGCATCG
>NZ_JBKEAF010000041.1:0-14976 GCF_047971895.1 Microbacterium sp. | reverse complement strand
CACCGGAGCCGGTGAGCACCGCGACCACGGCGAGCCCGTGCATGAACCCGCCGACGAGCGTGCCCAGCAGCATGAGGTACGGCACGTTCACCGCGTAGGCGTCACGTGAGAGCCCGAAGCCGAGCAGCGCGTCCGTCGCCTGTCGCGCCGCGTCCAGAGCGCGGGCGAGCCGGCCTGCCGTGCGCTGCGCGACCGGGTGGTCGAGCCCACGCAGGGCCGTCACGTTCTCGTCGACGAGCGAGAAGAGCGTGGATGCTGTCGCCCCCCCGTTGCGGATGAGCTTGCGGCCGATGAGGTCGTTGGCCTGAATCGCCGTCGTGCCCTCATAGATCGACATGATGCGCGCGTCGCGGTAGTGCTGGGCGACACCGGTCTCTTCGATGAAGCCCGCCCCGCCGTGCACCTGGATCGCCTCGGAGGTGAGGCGCTGCGCCTCTTCGGTGGTCCATCCCTTGAAGATCGGCACGAGGAACTCGGCGAGCGCCGGGGTATCGTCGGCCTCGGCTCCCTCGAGAACGGCGCGGTCGAACAGGTCACCCAGCAGCACGCCCATGGCGCGCATCGCGAAGATCTCGCTCGACATCGACAGCAGCAGTCGCCGCACGTCGGGGTGGCCGGCGATCGGGGTGTCGTCGGCCCGGTCGAGAACCGCCCCCTGCACGCGCTGCGCAGCGTAGGCCGCCGCCCGCTGGTAGGCGCGGGCGGCGACGCCGGTGGCCTGCAGGCCCATGCCGGCGCGGGCTGCGTTCATCATGACGAACATGCCGGCCAGGCCGCCGTGCAGCGCACCCGCCAGGTACCCCGTGGCGCCGTCATAGTTCAGCACGCACGTGGGGCTGCCGTGGATGCCGAGCTTGTGCTCGAGCGACGCGGTCTCGACGCCGTTGCGGGTGCCGAGCGATCCGTCGGCGTTCACGAGCGACCGGGGCACCACGAAGAGCGAGATGCCCTTCGCGCCTGCGGGTGCGTCGGGCGTGCGCGCGAGCACGAGATGCACGATGTTCTCGGCGAGATCGTGGTCGCCCCACGTGATGAAGATCTTCTGGCCGCTGATCGACCACGTGCCGTCGTCGTTCGGGGTGGCCATGGTGCGGATCGCACCGAGGTCGGTGCCCGCCTGCGGTTCGGTCAGGTTCATGGTGCCCGTCCACCGACCCGCGACCATCGGCGCGAGGTAGGTCTCGCGCAGTTCATCGGAGGCGACGGCGTCGAGCGCGTGGATGGCTCCGGAGGTCAGCATCCAGTTCAGTGCGAACGCCATGTTCGCGGAGTTCCAGATCTCGCCCAGGCCGTTGTGCACGAGGGTCGGCAGGCCGTCGCCGCCGGCCGACTCGGGGGCTTCGGCGGTGATCCACCCCGCGCCCACGAGCGCTTCGAAAGCGGCGGCGAAGCCGTCGGGCAGGGTCGACTGCCCGTCGACGAGCCGTGCACCGACGCGGTCGCCGACCTGATCGAGGGGCGCGAGCACCTCGGCGGCGAACTCCCCGGCCGCCCGCAGCACGTCGATCGCGTCGTCGGCGGTCATGGCGCCCCCGGTCGCACGGGCGACGAGGTCGGCCCCGAACGCGTCGCGGTACAGGAAAGCGTAGTCCTCCACAGGAGCGGTGTAGGCCGCGGCATCCATCGATCTGTGTCCTTCCGAGCGAGAGCACGATACTGCGTTTCATTCTAGCTGGTACTGAGTCTCATACTCAAGGGCCGCTGGTGGGGCGGGGACTGGGGGCACTGGGGTATGCCCACACTCAGCATCTACACTCCGGACGCGCGCTATGCCGAGGTCCGAGGTCGAGACATTCCCTCATCGCCTCCGCAAAGCGACCCGAGTACGCTCGAAGCGTGACCAAAAGCGCTCCCCTCTCCCGCAAACCCTCGCTCTCCACAAAGCTCAGCGCCATCGCCGAGTCGGCGACCCTCAAGGTGGACGCCAAGGCCAAGGCGCTGAAGGCCGAGGGCCGACCCGTCATCTCGTATGCCGCGGGCGAGCCCGACTTCTCCACCCCGCAGTTCATCGTCGACGCCGCCGCTGAGGCACTGACGGAGCCGGCGAACTTCCGGTACACCCCCGCGCCCGGGCTGCCGGTGCTGCGCGAAGCGATCGCAGCCAAGACCCTGCGCGACTCGGGCCTGGAGGTCGACCCGTCGCAGATCGTCGTCACCAACGGCGGCAAGCAGGCGGTGTATCAGGCGTTCCAGGCCGTGGTGAATCCGGGCGACGAGGTGCTGCTGCCCGCGCCGTACTGGACGACCTACCCGGAGGCGATCGCCCTGGCCGACGGCACGCCCGTGGAGGTGTTCGCCGGCGCCGACCAGGAGTACAAGGTCACCGTCGCGCAGCTTGAAGCGGCGCGCACCGACAAGACCACGGTGCTCGTGTTCGTGTCGCCGTCGAACCCGACCGGCGCGGTGTACACGCCGGAGGAAACGCGGGCCATCGGCCAGTGGGCTGTGGAACACGGCATCTGGATCATCACCGACGAGATCTACCAGAACCTGGTCTATGAGGGCACCAAGGCCGTCTCGATCGTCGAGGCTGTTCCTGAGGCGGCGGGTCAGACGATCCTCGTCAACGGCGTCGCGAAGACGTATGCGATGACCGGCTGGCGGGTGGGCTGGATGGTGGGACCGAAGGATGCGGTCAAGGTCGCCGCCAACCTGCAGTCGCACCTGACGAGCAACGTCAACAACATCGCGCAGCGCGCGGCGCTGGCCGCGCTGACCGGCCCGCAGGACGAGGCCGAGCAGATGCGTGTCGCGTTCGACCGGCGTCGGCGCCTCATCGTCGCCGAGCTCGCGAAGATCGACGGCGTCACGGTGCCGAACCCGCTGGGCGCGTTCTACGCCTACCCGGACGTGCGGGGCCTGCTCGGCCGCGAGTGGCGTGGCAAGCGAATCGAGACCTCGCTCGAACTCGCCGACCTCATCCTCGACGAAGCCGAGGTGGCGGTGGTGCCGGGAGAGGCTTTCGGGCCGAGCGGCTACCTGCGCCTGTCGTACGCGCTCGGCGACGACCAGCTGCGTGAGGGCATGCAGCGCCTGCAGCAGCTCTTCGCACAGTGACCTACATATCGTTGCTCGATGTATTTCTATTGTAAAACAATATACTCGCTCTGTGGATAACACGTACCGGCCCTCTCTCACGGTTCGCGCGCGCCGAGCAGTCGTGCTCGCCAGCGCAATGCTGCTCCTGACCGGATGCATAGGCCAGGCGCCCTCTCCCTCGTCGACGTACACGGACGAGTCGGGCCAGACGGTCGTCGCCGACTGGATGGACTATCCAGCCCACGCGGGAACCGACGGCGACGTTCTGCTCGATGCGCCGGACCAGACTCAGCTCGAACAGCCTGCTCGAGAACTCATCGAGCAGATCCGCACCGCCGTAGAGAAGGAATCCGGCATCGCCCTGTCTCCGAGCGAGCCCGAGCAGTCCTGGTTCGACGCGGACGACTGGTACCCGCACACGGGCAACGGCTACGGGGGCGACTCGATGCTCATCACGGTCAACTGCTGCGAGCTGCAGTCCGACGACGTCCCGCCACGTGCGCGATGGGGCGATCTCATCGTGGCGGCGAACCGGGCAGCCGTCGATGCCGGGCTCGGGTCGTTCGTTCTCGACCGCGACGCTATGGGCTCCGAATACCGCGACAAGTACTGCAACCGTCCCGGCGGCGAGTGCTGGAGCGTTTCGGCGACCGTCTACGACGGATACCAGTGGGTGTACCTCACGATCCAGGATGCGTCGCTCGATCCTTCGGGGAATGCTGCCAAGGAGGCGGAAGACGTGGGCTGGCCGACCGCAAGCATCGCGATCGGGTACGGCGCGACAGTAGTCCGGGCGGGCGAGTCGGCCGCCTACGCGCAGGCGATGGAACCGTTCCTCGGTCTTGAACGCCCTGACGGAACGACCTCCGACTGAGGTGTCCGCTCCGCGACGACGCTACTCGACCATCTGGTCGGTGATGGGCGATTCGTTGCCTGCCAAGTCGAACCCGACGGCGCAGAAGCGCGCGGGCAGCTCACTCTTGTCGAGGAACACGGGCTGCCGGCGGTACGACGCGTAGGCGTCGCGGTCGGCGCAGTCGACCTCGTCGGGCGATCCGTACAGCATCCAGATCTCGGAGATGTCGGGCAGGTCGAACAGCGGGTCGATCATGATCGCGTCGCCGACGTCTTCGACGAGCAACTGCGGACCGAAGGCCGGGGGCACCGCGTCGATCGAGAACACGAACCGAGCGGCGAGCTGCTCCTGCCCGGGCACGGCCGCGCAGGCGAGCACGAACCCGTTCTCGGTCGGCAGCGTGATCGGCACGACGACGGGTTCTTCCGCGTCGGGCACGAGCGTCACCCGACTCGCGTCAGCGTAGGCGACCGGGTCGGTGCAGCGGGATGCGTCGCCCAGCGCCACATTCTGGATCACCGCGACCTCTTCCGCGGTGTCACCGCGCAGCGCGAGCTCGGGCTCGAGCCCGATGCCATCGGTGCCGTCCGCCCCGAAGATGCCTCCCCCGTCGATGTCCCACAGGGTGGTGACCGGCAGCGGGCACCCGCCGTCGAGTGCGAAGACGCCGTCGACGAAGCAATCGCCGACACCGGCGACCTGGGTGCCGTAACTGGTGTCGGGAACGAACACGGCGGCATCGCCGTCGACCTCACAGGGCTTGCCGAGATAGCACGTGTCACCGCGCTCGACCGGCACACCCGTGTTGGTGGTGTTCAGCAGTGCGACGATCTCGCCACCGGCGATGAGCGGCGATCCCGATGACCCGCCGAGCACGCCAGGGCAGTCGTTGCGCGGGGCATCGAACCACAGCCACCGGCCCTCGATGACGTCGGCGGTCGCTCCGAGCGTGCATTCGCCCTTGCGCAGCACCCACTCCTCCGGCATCACGTTCTGCGTCGGCGCGGCGATGTTCACCACGTCGAGCCCCTCGGCGGGCACGGCAGCTCCGACCGACAACGGAACGGCACCGGCCGCTCGCAGCTCGCCGAGCGTCGCATCCAGCCGCACGACGGCGACGTCGATGCCGCGCATCGTGCCGTACTCGAACCGCACCACCGGCACGTCGAGCACGTCGGCCTCGGCCGCACCGGCGACCGCGAAGAAGTGCGCTTGGCCGAACCCCTCCTCGTCGACGACGGTGCGGTTGGCGGGTCCGGTGTCGAGACCGATGCAGTGGCCGTTCGTCAGCAGGTAGGCCGGGGCGGTGTCGACGCCCGTCTCGACGAGACTGGCGGTGCACGAGCTCGCCAGGTCGACCCGGGCGACGCCGCCGTACACCTCGAGCTCAGCGGCATCCAGCGGCGGCGCCGGCACGACGGCCTCGGCGGTCGGCGCAGGCGGCGGGCCCGCGGCATCCCCTCCGGCGCACGCCGTCAGCACCATCACGACCGCAGCCGCAACGCCCACTCCCCAGATTCTGCGCACCGCGCCCCTCCCTAGACCCACGCCTGCTACTTCTCAGTATCCGGCACATCGCCGTCGACATCGAGCATCGGCAGATCAGTCGGGCGCGTCTCATCGCCGCGACCGCGCTCTTCGGCCTCCGCCTTGCTCGTCGGCGGGGCGTCGCGCACCCGGGGGAAGCGCTCGCCATCGCGCGGAATCGACTGGATGCGGGTGCGCGGCAGACCCTCAGGATTCTCGCGCTGCAGCCACAGCAGCATCTCTTCGCGCACGGTGCGGGTGAGGTCGAACATCTTGAACGAGTCCTCGGCGCTGACCAGCGCCCGCACCTGCACATAGCCGCCGACGGTCTCGGTGACGCGCAACGACGAGGCCACGCCGTCCCACAGTCCACTGTTGTCGAGGATGACGTCGAGCTGGGCGCGCATGCGCGGGATGTCGACGCCCCAGTCGAGGTCGAACAACACGGTGCCCAGCACCGCGCTCGACCGGCGCGTCCAGTTCTCATACGGCTGCTGGGTGAAGTACGTGGAGGGCAGCACGAGGCGGCGCTCGTCCCAGATGCGCACCACGACATAGGTGAGGGTGATCTCCTCGATATACCCCCACTCGTTGTCGACGACGACGACGTCCTCGAGCCGCACCGCACCGCTGAAGGCGAGTTGCAGCCCGGCGAAGAGATTGCCCAGCGTCGACTGTGCGGCAAGACCCGCGACCACCGACAGGAACCCGGCCGAAGCGAGCAGCGTCGTGCCGACCGCCGCGATCGCGGGGATCGTCAGGAGTGCGGCACCCACCCCGATGACGACTGTGCCCGCGCCGATGAGGCGCCGGATGACCGCCACCTGGGTGCGCGCGCGACGCGCCTGCCAGCCGTCCGAGCCGTCCTCGGCATACCGAGTCAGGCCCACGTCGGCAGCGAACGCCAGGGCCGAGCCGATCGCCCACGAGATCGACAGGATCAGCAGCATCAGGAACACCTGCCGGAAGATCTCGCGCCCCTCACCGGCCAGCGGGAGCGTCACCCCCAGGCCGATCCATACGAGCACCACCGACAGCAGCACGATGAATGGTGCGCGCGTGCGGCGCTCGAGCAGCACCACCCACGGCTTGCCACGCCCCGCCATGCGCACGATGCGCGTGATGACGAAGGTCGCGACGATGACGGTGATCGCGCCGGCCACGAGCACGATCAGCGCGTTCAGCACCACGGGCAGATTCCAGAACGAGACCATGGGCACCCACGATAGGTGCCCCGGGCGATCGTCACAAACGCCGGCGCGCGCTACAGCTCGACGTCGATGAGCACGGGCTCGGGCTGCAGAATGAGCCCGAACTCCGCGGCGACCCGGCTCTGGATGTACCGGGCCAGTTCGCTCAGTTCGGCGGCTGTCGCCCCCCCGCGGTTGGTGAGGGCGAGCGCGTGCTTCGTCGACACGGCGGCGCGCGAACGCGGGAGGGTGAAGCCCTTGCGGATGCCGGACTGCTCGATGAGCCAGGCGGCGCTCACCTTGACGTCGGAGGCGACGCCCGACGGCTTCGGCACGTGCCCGTCGAACTCCGCCAGCGGAATCACGGTGACCGGTTCGAGGTCGGGCTCGACCGGCCAACGAGGGCAGTCGGCGGGGAGGGTGCGCGCGAAGGACGCCGACACGATCGCGTTCTGGAAGAACGAGCCGGCACTGTGGGTGTCGGGGTCGTGCTCGTCGAGCACCATGCCCTTGCTGCGGCGGGTGGACAGCACGTGCTCGCGGATCCACCGTAGCGACACCGCCTGGCCGGCCTCGAGCCCGAGCGCGCGGCGCAGCTGCTCGCCGGCGATGGTGCGTTCGGCGTCGCCGACCTCGGTGAGCTCGAGGGTGGCCGAGAGGATGACCGCCCGGCGCTGGGGCACCGACCCGTGATGATGCTTG
Source organism: Microbacterium sp. (assembly GCF_047971895.1). Classification (GTDB taxonomy): domain Bacteria; phylum Actinomycetota; class Actinomycetes; order Actinomycetales; family Microbacteriaceae; genus Microbacterium. Next base: position 7,662 of record NZ_JBKEAF010000041.1, on the reverse strand, counting down.
AGCACCGAGGTGCGAAAGCCGAGGCCGAGATCGGATGCCGCGACCGTCACCGGCTCGTCGGCGCCCTCGTCGAGCAGCTCCACCTCGACGAGGGTCTGCTGGACCTCCTGCCCGTAGGCGCCGACGTTCTGCACCGGCGCACCGCCGACGGTGCCCGGGATCCCCGACATCGCCTCGATGCCGGCGAGTCCCTCGTCGACGGTGTACGCGACCAGGGCGTCCCACTCGTGCCCGGCGTGCACACGCAGACGCACCGTGCCGGGACGGGCTCCCGGCATCCGTTCGATCCCGCTCGTCAGCACCCGCACGACGGTGCCGCCGAGCGGCTCGTCGCCCACGAACAGGTTCGAGCCGCCGCCGAGCGCGAGCCACGGCTCGTCACCGGCCCACGCGTCGTGCAGCGCCGCGATCAGCTCGCCGCGGGTCGTCGCATCGATCATGCGCTCGGGCGCGCCACCCGTGCGCAGCGTCGTCAGCCGCGACAGCGGAAGGGGCGTGACGTCGGGCATGTCAGCGGCGAACCCGCACCTGCGCCTTGCCGAGCACCGTCGTGTCGGCGCACGTGACCGTCAGGTCGATACGGGCGGTCTCGTCGTCGACAGCGGCGACCATGGCGACGACGGTGACGTCAGCGCCGCCGTCGGCGTCTACGACCACGGGGCGGGTGAAGCGCACGCCGTATTCGACGATACGGCCGGTATCGCCCAGCCACGGCATGATCGTCTCGACCGCCAGACCCATGGTGAGCATCCCGTGCGCGAGCACGCCGGGCAGGCCGACCTTCGCGGCCACGTCGTCGCGGTAGTGGATGGGGTTGAGATCTCCCGACGCCCCCGCGTACCGGACGAGCGATTCGCGGGTGAGGTGGACCGTGCGCTCGGCGACCACGTCTCCGATGTTCACGCATCTCCTCCGATCAGCAGGATCGAGGTGGCCGTGACGACATGGGTGCCGGCGGCATCCACGATCTCGGCCTCGCTCGTGACCATCGCCCCCTTGCCCACCGCGCGCACGCCGGTGATGCTCAGCTGCGCGATCAGCTCGTCACCGGCGACGATGGGGCGCGTGTAGCGGAAGCGCTGCTCGGCGTGGATCGTGCGCTCCAGAGCGATGCCCGCATCGGGATCGGCCAGCAGCTGCTGCAGCGTGCGGTCCTGGACGACCATCGCGAACGTCGGCGGTGCGACGACATCGGTGTAGCCGAGAGCCTGCGCGGCAGCCGGATCGGTGTGCTGCGGGTCAGTCGCGAAGACGGCGCGCGCGAATTCGCGCACCTTCTCTCGCCCCACCAGGTACGGGGACGTCGGCGGAAACACACGGCCGACCAGATCGGGGTTCACGGGCACCCCGCCATCCTACCGATGCCCCCACACCGGCTCAGCGGCCGCGACCGCGCACCGCGCGCACCGCCATCTGCACGGCGATGACCGCCAGGAACACGGCGAACAGCACGTTGCCGACGAACGGGTCGAGCAGCGTCGAGAACCACGCGCCGAGCGCCGTTGTCGTGCACGCCGACACGCCGATCAGCGCCGCGCCGAACAGGTCGACGTTGCGGCGGTGCACGTTGCCCACGGTGCCCGAGAACGCCGTCGGGATCATCATCAGCAGCGACGTGCCCTTCGCGATGAGGTCGCTCGTCCCGAACAGCAGGATCAGCGCCGGCACCACCACGACACCTCCGCCGACGCCGAGCAGCCCGGCCAGCACACCGGTGATCATGCCGAGCACCGCCAGCCCGGGACCGGTGACCCACGTCAGCTCGAGCACGGCGTCCCGCGACGGCACCACGACGAACAGGCTCACGATCACCACGACCAGGAATGCGACGAAGCACCACCGCAGCAGCCGCTGCGACAGCCGGGGCAGCAGCCACGTGCCCAGTTGCGCGCCGATCACAGCACCCGCCGCGAGGATCAGGGCGGGAATCCACGCCACCGCCCCGTGCACCGCATACGAGACGACACCCACCGCCGCGGTCGGCACGATCGCCGCCAGCGACGTGCCCGCCGCCAGACGCTGGTCGAAGCGCAGCAGCAGCACGAGGAACGGCACGATGACGGTGCCCCCGCCGACCCCGAACAGACCGGAGAGCAGTCCCGCGACCAATCCGATCCCGACGAACACCAGCACGGCGCGGGGGCGGCGCCGTCGCGTCGGTGCCGTGTCATCCACCGCACCACCCTATCGGCGCGCCCGCGGCATCCGTCGCGCCCGGCCGCGGCGGTCGCGCCGTCTGCGTGACCTGTGAGGACGCTGAGTACTAGAGTGAACGCGATGGCGCATCTGCCGCGCCGCCCTCTCACGAAAGGCACGCCCGTGCGATTCATCGAAGCGACTGTGGAGTATCAGGGATTCTGGGGCTCGTTCTGGGACCTGATCTGGTGGTTCCTTTCGGCCTTCATCTTCGTCGCATACATCTTCGCGCTGTTCGCGATCATCAGCGACCTGTTCCGCGACCGCAAGCTGAACGGCTGGTTCAAGGCGCTGTGGATTCTGTTCCTCATCTTCGTGCCGTTCCTGACGGTGCTGGTCTACCTCATCGCGCGTGGTCGCGGCATGGGCGAGCGCAGTGCGCAGGTGGCGCAGCAGCAGCAGCAGGCGGCGGATGCGTACATCAAGCAGGTCGCGGGCACGAGCCCGGCAGACGAGATCGCCAAGGCGCAGTCGCTGCTGGACTCCGGCGCGATCTCGCAGGTCGAGTTCGACCGGCTGAAGGCGCGCGCCCTGAGCTGAGCCCGCGTTGACGCTCGACGCGGTCGTCGTCGGCTCCGGGCCGAACGGTCTGGCCGCGGCGGTCACCCTTGCCCGCGCGGGGCTGCGCGTGCAGGTGCTTGAGCGCGAGACGACCGCCGGTGGCGGTGCGCGCACGACCGAGCTCACGCTGTCGGGGTTCCGGCACGACGTGTGCTCGGCCGTGCATCCGCTCGCGCTGGCGTCGGAGTTCTTCCGCGGGTTCGCGCTCGAGCGCCGCGTGTCCTTCGTCACCCCCGAGGCGTCGTTCGCGCAGCCGCTGGACGGCGGCAGGGCGGCGGTCGCCTACCGCTCGCTCCCCCGCACCGCCGCCGAGCTCGGCCGGGACGGGCGGGCATACGCGCGACTGGTCGGCCCCCTCGCGCGGCGGGCGGATCAGGTGGCCGCCATCACGGGCGCGCCGTTGCTGCCGGCACCCCGGCATCCCCTCGCCCTCGCCCGCCTCGGTGTCGCGAGCCTGCGCCAGGGCGGGCCCTGGTGGAGCGCCGGCTTCCGCGACGACACGGCGCCCGCCCTGCTGACCGGGGCGATGGCGCATGCGATCCTCCCGCTGCCGGGCCTGGCCGCCGCGGGTGCCGGACTCGCATTGACCGCCTACGCGCACGCACGCGGGTGGCCGATCCCTGTCGGCGGGTCGCAGGCGATCGTCGACGCACTGATCGCCGACCTCGAGGCGCACGGGGGCGGCGTCGAGACCGGCATCGACGTGGGATCGCTGGCCGAGCTGCCCCCGGCACGAGCGGTGCTGCTGGATGTCACGCCGCGTGCGTTGGTGCGTCTGGCGGGAGAGCGGATGCCGGCGGCCTACCGCCGCGCGATGACCCGCTTCCGCTACGGCAACGGCGTCGCCAAGGTCGACTTCGCTGTGAGTGCGCCGGTGCCGTGGGCCGACGAGCGGCTGCGCGCGGCCGGCACGGTGCACGTCGGCGGCACGAGAGCCGAGATGGCCGTGAGCGAGCGCGAGGTGGCGCGCGGGCGGCATCCCGATTCGCCCTACGTGCTCGTCTCGCAGCCGACCCTGTTCGATCCGTCACGCGCTCCCACCGGCCGGCACACCCTGTGGGCGTACACGCACGTGCCCGCCGGGTCGCGCCGCAACCGCACCGAAGCCGTCGTGCGGCAGCTCGAGCGATTCGCTCCGGGTTTTCGCGACACGATCCTGGCGACGGCGTCGCGGGATGCCGCGGCCGTCGCCGCGCACAACCCCAACTTCGTGGGTGGCGACATCGCGGCCGGTGAGCCATCGTTCGCGCAACTGCTGCGCAGGCCGGTGATCTCGGGCGATCCGTGGCGCACGCCACTGCCGGGCGTCTACCTGTGCTCCGCCTCGACGGCACCGGGCCCGGGCGTGCACGGCATGGCCGGATGGCGAGCGGCACTCAGCGTGCTGCGACACGAGTTCGGCATGCGCGAGGCACCCGCACTCGCCCCCTGAGCCGGGTCAGCCGCGTTCGCGCAGCGTGCAGGTGATCTGGTTCGCCGTCTGCCCGGTGATCGCCTCGGGCAGCACCACGGCGTCGTCGGCCGGCGGGGCGGGCTCGGGTGTGGCGCCCGGTGAGCCCGACGGCGCGGGGCTCGGCTCGGTCTCGACCTCGCCCTTGACCTCCTGCGAGTTCGAGGCGCCCGGGCTCGTCTTCCCGGTGAGGGCGATCGGCTTGTTCTGCGCCAGGGCGTCGAACAGCACGCCGGCCGGCTCGCGCAGCGGGATCACCCGGTCACTGTCGCCGTCGGGCACGTACCCGGTGGGGTACTGAAGGAAGGCGATGTCTTCGAAGGCGACGTCCTTGACCGCCATCGCGATCTGCACCATGCGCGTCGGGTTGGTCAGCCCCGTGCTGAGGGCGAGCTGGCCGCTGTTCATCTGCTGCAGCGCCGTGTTCGCCAGCCCGAACAGCGTGCCGGCGTTCGACAGCACCTCTTCGGACTTGAGCGTGCGCACCAGCGACGACATGAACTGCTGCTGGTTCGAGATGCGCGACAGATCGGAGCCATCGCCGATGCCGTGCCGGATGCGCAGGAACTGCAGCGCCTGCAGCCCCTGCAGAGTCGGCGTGCCAGCCGTGAGGTTGAGGCCGGTGTGCCTGTCACGGATGTCTTCGGCGATGCACACCTGCACTCCGCCGATCGCATCCGAGATGTTGATGACGCCGGTCCACCGGATGGCCGCGGCGAAGTCGATGTTGACGCCGGTGAGCGCCGACACGGTGAGCACGGTGCACGGCAGACCACCGTACGAGTACGACGCGTTGAGCATCTGCGAGCTCATCGCCGAATAGCGCCCACCCTCGCCGTCCGGACAGGACGGGATGGGAACGAGCATGTCGCGCGGGAACGACACGACGGTCACGCGCCGCGGGTTGTCGGCGATGTGCACGAGCATCGTCACGTCGTTGCGCTCACCCTCGAGGTTGGGGTCGGCGCACTGCGGGAAGTACTCGAGGCTCTGCCCCTCGCACGAGTCGGTGCCGACGAGGAGGATGTTCACGCCGCCCTCGATCTCACCGAGGGTCGGTGGCAGCTGGTCGTCGGAGGTCCCGATGTCGACGCCGCTCGCGGCGGCCGCCTCGACCGCGTTCCACGCGTAGAACGCAGCGGTGCTCGCGCCGCTGACCAACACCACCGCGAGCACGACGGCCACCAGCGTGACGATCTGGCCGACGGGGTTCGGCGACGTCAGCCGGCCGTGGCGCGCGACCGTGGCCCGACGATGTCGGGGCGGCTTCGGCGATGCGCTCACTCAGTCCTCCGCGATCAGGAGCAGAGGCAGGCTATCAGCGCAGCGGGTCGAACGGTGCGATCGCCGGGTCGACACGGCCGGTGACGATCTGCTCGGCGAGCAGCTTTCCGGTGACCGGGCCCAGCACGATGCCCCACATGCCGTGTCCGCCGGCGACATACACGCCCGGTGCCCTCGTGGCGCCCACGAGCGGCAGCCCGTCGGGGGTGACCGGGCGCGACCCCACCCACTCGTCATGGCGGTCGTCGAGGTCCATTCCGGTGAACAGCGTGCGCGCCTGGTTGACGATCGCCTGGATGCGACGGGGCTGCTGCGGTTCGTCGGGGCGGCGGAACTCCATCGTCCCGGCGATGCGGAACCGGCCCTGGTATGGAGTGCACGCGATGCGCTGGAACGGTAGGTACACGGGGTGCTCGATCGGCTCGTCGGTGTCGACGGTGAACGAGTAGCCGCGCCCGGCCTGCACCCGCACCCTGACCCCGAGCGGCCGGGCGAGCTGCGGCATCCAGGCGCCGGTCGCGATGACGACCGAATCGGCGGTCAGTTGCTCGCCACCCGCGAGCGTGACCCGGCCGGTGTCGACGGCGGTGACCGTCGCCCCAGCGCGGATCTCGCCGCCGCGGGCGCGCACCGCGTCGGCGAGCGCCTCGACGAACGGACCGGGCTCGATGAACCGCTGCCCGTCGAGGCGGTAGGCGACGGTGACTGCATCGGAGAGCTGCGACACCAGGGAGCGCGGGTCGTCGAGCCGCTCGAACGGCACGTCCTGGCCGTGGCGGATGACCCCCTCGATCTCGTGCAAGAAGCCGCGCGAGTGGGCCTCGTCGGTGAAGCCGATGACGAATGGGCCCTTGCGGGTCCAGGCATCCACTCCCCCGTCGGCGAGCTCGTCGAAGCTGGCGAGTGCCAGCTTGTCGATCGGGGTGAGCGCGGCCATCGTGCGATTCCACGCCCGCATCGTGCCGTGCACGGCGAAGCGGGCCAGGAACGACCAGAGCCCGGGGTCGGCTCGGAAGGGCACGTGCAGCGCGGCGTCCGGATTGAGCAGCGCCGTGGGTCCGTACGTCCACAGGCTGGGGTCGGCGAGCGGGATCGCCTTGCCCGGGGTCAGCCAGCCGGCATTGCCCCAGCTCGAGCCCGCGGCCACGCCGGTGCGGTCGAGCACGGTGACCTCGACGCCGTGCTCCTGCAGATGCCATGCGGTCGCGAGCCCGACCATGCCGGCACCGATGACGATCGAACGCGCCAACACACCCTCCTCTTTCTGCCTGCCGTCAATTATGCAGAAATAGATGGTGAACAATCCGCTATACGATGATTCTTATGCAGATGGTTTCTCTATGTGCAGAATCTTCGATCTGAAAGGCAGGCGAGCATGACGATGGAGGATTCTTCGGACCGCTTCGACACCGACGACATCGACCTTGCACTCCTCGCCGAGCTGGAACGCAACGGACGCGTCTCGAACAGCGAGCTGGCCGCGCGCGTCGGCATCGCCGAGTCGACGTGCCACAAGCGGGTGCGGCGACTCATGGCATCCGGCGCCGTGCGCGGCATCCACGCCGACATCGACCCGGCCGCCTTCGGCCTCGACCTCGAAGCGCTCATCGCGATCCGCCTGCACGCGCACACGCGCGGCGACCTGCGTCGCTTCCAGACCTACCTCGAACGGTTGCCCGCCACCCGGCATGTGTACTTCGTGGCCGGCGACCAGGACTTCCTCGTGCACGTCGCCGTGCGCGATGCGGCAGCAATGCGCGAGCTCGTCAGCGACACGCTGAGCCTGCGCGCCGAGGTCGCCGCCACCAACACGAGCCTCATCTTCGACCACGCCGCTGGGCAACGTGAGAGGTGACGCCGTACCCCGTGCCGAGAACATACACGTCACCTCGGTACAGGGCGCGTGCGGGGCATCCGTCCTGCTCTCGGTCACATCGCATGTTCTCGGCACCGCACGCGGATCGCCGCGGGCTGCAACTTCACGCAGAACCTGATCGTCTCGCCCACGTGCGCGCCGTCGATCTCGAACTCCCGCGTCATCCAGGCTCTTCGCCCGACCGTGTGCGACCGACTCGCTGCTCGTCGCATCCGTACCCGAGACGATGCGCTTGAGCCAACTGTCCCACATCGTCGCGTTCAGCGCCCCATCTCTCTCTAGTGGGTGTCTTCGT
>NZ_JBKEAF010000019.1:0-75213 GCF_047971895.1 Microbacterium sp. | reverse complement strand
GCGGCCAGACCCCGTGCCAGGCCGGTCAGCGCGCCCTTGCTGGCGATGTAGTGGCTCATCATTGCGGGCGGCTCGTCGGAGCTGGACGACGTGATCAGGATGACGCGGCCCCACCCGGAATCCCGCAGCGCGGGCAGCGTCGCACGCAGCAGGTGGAAGGCGCCGTCGACGTTGACGCGGAACGTGCGCTCCCAGTCGGCCGGGTCGAGGTCGGCGAAGGGGGCGACGTGCTGGTACGCCGCGCAGTGCACCACGACCGCGGGCGGGCCGAGCGCTGCCCGGACCGATTCCACTGCCGCCGACACGGATGCCGGTTGCGAGAGGTCGCAGGTCACCTCGTGGACTCCCGGACGAGGTGCGGGGGTTGCCACGTCGAGGCTCGCCACGTCGAGCCCGTCGCTTCGCAGCCGTTGCACGATCGCCGCGCCGATGCCGTTCGCGCCGCCGGTGACGAGGGCGACGCGCCCCTCGGCACGCTCGGGGAGCGGGAGCGGGGACACCGGTGGGGGCGCATCAGGCGGAGGCAAGGGTTCCCCCGTCGATCACGATGGTCTGCCCGCTCACGAACGCACCGGCGGGCGAGGCGAGCCAGACGACGGCGCCGGCCACCTCTTCGGGGGTGCCGAAGCGGCCCAGCGGGGTCTTCGCGAGGCGAGTGCGCGCAGCATCCGCATCTCCCGTGATCGGTGTCGAGAACTCGGTCGCGATGACGCCGGGGGCGAGCGCGTTGGCGCGGATGCCGCGGGGCCCCCACTGCACGGCGATGTTGCGCGCGAGCTGGGCGTTGGCGGCCTTGGTGATGCCGTACCCGCCGATGACCTTGTTGCCGCGCAGGCCCGACAGGCTCGACATGACGAGGAACAGTCCGCCGCCGGTATCGGCCATCGCGGGCAGCGCCGCATCGGCCAGGCGCACGACCGACCGCACGTGCAGCTCGAACATGCGGTCCAGCGCATCGAGGCCGCTCCCGCCGTCGCGGTCTTCGAGGCCGACGCCGGCGTTCGCGAACACCGTGTCGAGGTGGCCCCAGCGGTCGAGGGCGGTGCGCACGAGGGATGTCGGTGCCTCGGCGTCGAACAGGTCGGCCTCGACGCCGACGACCTCCAGCCCGCGCCCGCGCAGTCTGGCGGCGATGCCCGCGGCATCTCCCAGCCCGGCGATCAGCACCCTCGCGCCGTGCCCGGCGAGCGCCTCGGCAGAGGCAAGCCCGATCCCGCTCGTGCCCCCGGTGACGATGGCGACCTGGCCGTCGAGGCTGAACAGCGCGCTAGGCACCGAGCTCCCAGTGGTTCTGATTGATCGTGGCTGGGTCTGCGGCGAGGTATCGGTGGAATCGGCTCTTGGGATCGCGCTCGGCGATGATCTGCTGCAGCTTCGTCCAGTTCTCAGGTGCCATGAACTTCAGCTGCCGGTTCGTCATGTCCGAGTCGCCCAGGTACTGGCCCGCCGTGACCGGCTCGGCGTGCGCAAAGACCTCGTCGACCCACGCGCGGTTGCGGGCGAAGTCGGCCGGATCTTCATACACCGTGTAAGCGGCGACGTACGCGTCGGTGTGCAGCGAGAACGCCATATCGGGCAGGTCGCGACGGGGTCCGTTGCTCATCCAGATGGCAAAGCCCACCTCGGTCGGGTTGGTGGTGAACAGCGGACGGATGCCGTCGACCATCGCCGCGATGCCCTCGGGCGTGTACTCGCCGTCGATCCATGCGTTGTCGCAGATGTACTGCCAGTGCTCAGGGTTCTGCTTCAGCTGTTGTACGCGGTGCTCCGCCATGGTGGAGGGTGCGGCATCCTTCACAAACACCGCCCGGTCGAGCACCGGCGACGTGTTGAAGTCGGCGAGCGAGGCCCGGGCGTGCTCGAAATCGTCGCCGAACGCGAGCGCGGTGACGAGGAACAGCCGGCGCTCGGTGCCGTCGGGCAGCTCGGTGGGTGTCGAGACGCACACGATCTCGACGTTTGTCGGCACGTTCCGGTGCGTCTCGTACAGCCACGTCATGACCTCGGTGAAGTCGTCGAGCTCGTACCCGTGCACGGTGTGCGCGAGCGCGCCGAGCAGCGGGCGCGTGGCGAGCTGGAAGCGCACGACGATACCCGGGAAGGTCGGCCCGGCTCCGCGCGCGGCCCAGAACAGGTCGGCGTTCTGCGAAGCATCCGCCCGCACCAGCTCGCCGTCTGCGGTCACGACGTCGATCGCCACGATCGATTCGGCCGCCCAGCCCCAGCCGCGCTGGTTCCAGCCCTGGCCGCCCTGCAGCAGGAAGCCGCCGATGCCGACGGTGGGGCAGTGGCCGCCGTGGAAGAAGCGCCCGCGCTCTTCGAGGTACGGCGAGAGCACTTCGCCGCCCTTCGTCGCGGGGCCGGCGCTGACGACCTTCGTCTCGTCGTCGTACGTGATGTCGGTGAGGTTCCCGAGGTCGATGAGCAGCCCGCCGTCGCGCACGCTCCACACCGCCCACGCGTGGCCGCCCGAGCGGACGGCGACAGTCCAGCCCTTCTCTGCGGCCAGACGCACACCGCGCTGCACGTCGTCAGCGCTCGCGGCGATGAGCACGGCATCCGGCTGCCGGTCGGGGCGGCGTCCGTTGAACACGCGCCCGACGCGGGCGTCCTCCCAGTCGGCGTCGGAGGGAAGTACCAGTCGGCCGTCGAAGGCGGGCACGTCAACAGTCATCGTCGAACTCCTCGGGTGAGATTGCCACCACAGTAGAGAGCGGATGCCTCGGCCTGAAGCTCGCGGGCGGGATACCTGTTATCGCACGGGGCGCTCGCGTTCGTTGCTAGATCTGGAGGTGCGCTCAAAGGGAGCACCATGCCGCAGCCATCTTTCACAACCCCGACACCCTTCTCACCCCGCCTGGACCGTACTCGCACCTCGTCGTCGTGCAGCGACTCTTTGACCCGGTGCTGCACATCGAGATCAAAGCGATCGCGCACGTCTGACCGCGCCTCAATAGACAGATTCAGCCGAGTGTCGAGCTGCCGCCGTCGACGACGAGGTTGATGCCGGTGATCCACGAGGCCTCGTCCGACGCGAGGAACACGGCTGCGTTGACGATGTCCTCCGGCTGACCGACCCCGCGCAGCGGTGTGCGATCCCACGCCGCCTTGAGTGATGGCGGCGGGTCCTCGACGAGGAACGTCGTCGCGATCGTCTGGATGAACCCGGGGGAGATGCACACTGCGCGGATGTTGTGCGGGCCGCCCTCCACGGCGAGCTGCTGCGTGAGGTTGATGACGCCGGCCTTGGCCGCACCGTGCGCGTTCTGCGGCATGAACTCCACGCCTCGGGTGCCGGCGATAGAGCCGATGTTGAGGATGACGCCGCCGCCGCGCGCCTTGAGGTGCTTCCACGCCGCGCGCACGGCGTAGAAGACGATGTTCAGCTCCATGTCGATGGCGAAGTCCCAGTCTTCGACGCTGATCTCGTCGATTGCCCCGAAGCGCTGGATCGACGCGTTGTTGTAGAGGATGTCGATGCCGCCGCGCGCTGCCGCGGCATCGTCGATCCAGGTCTCGACGGCCTTGGGGTCACCCGCGTCGACCGGTGCCGATCCACTGATGCGACCACCCTCGGCCTGCACGAGGCGCACGGTCTCGGCAAGGGCTTCCTCGTTGATGTCGCAGCCGACGACCGTGGCGCCTTCGGAGGCGAACCGGCGCGCGGCCTCGCGGCCCATGCCGCCGCCGATGCCGGTGATCAGCACGACCTTGTTCTCAAGACGTCCCATGTGGGGCTCCTTCCGTGAGTTGTGATGAGTGTGCGGGCTGCGGCGTGCGGAACACGATCCACCCCACCCAGGCCAGGGCGACGCACGCCGAAACGACGAGGGCGACCGGCAGCGGGTCCTGGTCGCCGTTCAGCTCGACCAGCGGCGAGACGATTCCGGCGCCGACGAACTGCACCGCCCCGATGATGGCGAGGGCCGTGCCGGCGACGTGGCGCAGACCGTGCAGGGCATAGCTCGTACCCGGGCCGAAGAGGAACCCCATGCACGAGGCGATGAGGAACAGCGCCGGCAGCAGCGTCCACGCGGAGAGCACTCCGCTCAGCGTGCACACGAGCACGATGAGCGCCCCGAGCGACTCGAGACCCAGACCGAGCGTCATGATGGTGCGTTCGCTCCACTTCTTCGACAGCCGCGCGGTGATGATGCCGCCGAGCACCAGGCCTACGCCGTTGACGCCGAAGATGATCGAGTAGGCGAGCGGGCTCAGCCCCAGCACACCCTGAATGAGGAAGGGGGATGCCGCGATGTAGGCGAACAGGCCGGCGAAGCCGAACCACAGCACCGTCGCGCCGCCGAGATACGTGCGCGAACGGAAGGCGACGAGCGCATTGCGGGGCAGCGTGCGCAGCGACCTCGAGAGACGCCGCTCGCGCGGCAGACTCTCGGGAACGAAGATCGTCACCGCCACGAAGCACAGTGCCGCGAGCACCGCGAGCGCGACGAAGATGCCCCGCCAGCCGAAGAGGTAGAGCAGCGCAACGCCGATGATCGGGCTGATGATCGGGCCGAGGGCGGTGAGCGTTCCCAGCAGGGCATACGACCTGGTCAACGCTGGACCGTCGACCATATCGGCGAGAACGGCTCGACTCACGACGAGTCCAAAAGACGCGCCGATCCCCATGGCGGCGCAGCAGGTCACGAGCAGTGTCAGGTTCGGGGCGAAGGCCCCGGCGACAGCAGCGAGTGTCGCCACCGTACTGCCGATCAACATCGGACCACGCCGACCCGCGCCGTCGGAGAGGGGTCCGGCGAACAGCTGGCCGAGTGCCATGCCCAGCGTGAACCCGGTCAGGCACAGCTGGATCGTGCCGGGGGCTGCCCCGAGATCATCCGCCATCGCGGGAAGCGCAGGAAGGTAGGCATCCGTCCCGAACGGCCCGAGGATCGTGAGCGCACCGAGCGCGATGAGCAGGGGTGGGGTAACCGCCGTCGAGTGCTGCTGCGCGCGTGCTGGTGCCACCCGTCACACGCTAGGTGCTGGGCTGGGCTGCTGGAACGGCTCTGGGCGGATAGTACGCATCGGGGCGCAGAGACCGCTCATACCGGGATCGTGTCACGTTAGTGCGTGACGCTCACGGGTAGATCTTGGCGAGGATCTCGGCCGCTTCTCCCTGGGGTGGCGTCGGCGCAGTCAGCTCGTGTCCGTCGATGCTGATGGTGACGTCGCGCAGCGGCCGTAGCGCGCGAACGATGCGGCGGATGGTGAACCCGGTTGTCTTGTAGAGGTGTCTACTGATCGCGAGGGCGGTGAACACGACGGTGAGGTGCGCGTTGATCGAGTCCGCGGTCGACGCGAACATCGGCCGAGCACGGAGGTCGGTCTTCGCCATCCGGAACGTCGCCTCGACCTGAAACAGATCGTGATACGCGGCCACAACGTCACGAGCGGCCGCGGCCGCGACGGTGAGGTTGGTGACGTACCCCTTGAGCCCGATGTACTCACGGGCCTTCTCCACGCGCGCCCAGTTCACGCCGGGCTTGGTTCCGAGGGTGACGAATCGGTCCTTCTTCGCGGGTCTCGTGCCGGCGGCGATCTGCTCGGCGCGTTCGATCTGCTTGTTCAGCGTGATGTTGTCGCGGATCTTCCGCTTGTGCCGGTACTGCCACACCACCCGCCGGGAGCGGGCGTTCACCCCGGTACCCATCACCCGGGTGGTCTCGATTGTCTCCCCGTCGATGACGATATTCCCCACGGTCGCGGAATGCTCGGCGAGGTCATACGGGGCCGACGAGGTGCGGGAGCCGACGATGAGCCCGAACCCGGCGTCTTCGAGCTTGTTCAGGTTCGCGGCCGTCAGCATGCCGGCATCGGCGACCACCACCACCTGCGGGGCGGAGTGCCGTTCCCGGAACGCGTTCAGCACCGGGAGGAGCGTGAGGGTCTCACCCTTGTTGCCCGCGAACTCGTGCACCTCAAGCGGGAACCCGCCCTGGTCCACGAGCAGTCCGACGAGGATCTGCGGGTCCACCCGGCGCTCCTTGCTCATCCCGACCCGGCGGAGCTTGTCTTCACGCTCCGCCTCGAAGTAGAGGGTGGTGACATCGTAGAGAACGACGGTGAGCGGACCCGTGCGAGTCGCATGCGCGTACGCCACAGTCGCGATCTTCGACCGCCAGTCCTCCGTCACCGACCGGGCAAGGGTCCGCCACAGGGTCGACAGCGGCGGCGCATCGGGGACGCCGAGATCCTCCCACACTCGCAGCGTGTCCGCTTTCGAGGTCGGCTCCACGACACGGGCGAGGACCAGCTTCTTGAACGCGTCGTTGCCGACCGTGTCGAACCCGAGACGCGCGTACGCGTCCTCGAGGACGTCCCACAGCACCCGCGACCTGGACCCGGTCACGATCGGCCCCGATGTCCGCGGCAGCGATGCCGGCGCGAGCGCGTCGAGATCGAGCTGCTCCTGCCCGTTCATCTCCGCGATCCGCTCCCGCGCGATCGTCACAAGCACCGCCAACTGAGCATCATCGTGAGCGGAGCCGAGGTGCTCGAGGATGGTCTGCACACCCCACCTCGTGCGCGCGATCTGCACCGCCGTCGCTCCCGACCCGGTGCGCACCTTCCGCAGGAACAGGCCCACCGAAGCAGTCTAAACACCAGCCATTAGTGCGTAACCCACACACCAACACTCCCGGAAAACCAAGGATCAACGGGCCTCACCCCCCAACATCCGGCCGAAGTGACACGATCCAGGTGGGCTGCTGGAACGGCTCTGGGCGGATAGTACGCATCGGGGCGCAGAGACCGCTCATATGCGTGCACGCTGGCGTGATATAGGGACGAACCGTGACTGCGATCCGCGAGAACCCACGCCGCGCGGGCGGCGAGCGGTAGCATCCATGTCATGTCCGGCGACAGTTACGACCTCAACCTGCTCGTCCCCCTGCGGGCGCTGCTGGAAGAGGCGAACGTGACGCGCGCCGGACAGCGGGTGCAGATGGGTCAGTCGTCCATGAGCGCCGCCCTCTCGCGGCTGCGCGCGGTATTCAACGACGAACTGCTCGTGCGAGTCGGGCGCGACTACGAGCTGACACCGCTGGCACGGCTCCTGCTTCCACAGGTGCAGGGCACGGTGCCGCTCATCGAGCGGGTGCTGTCGAACGAGCCCGAACCGGACCCGACGGCGGCCCATCGGCGGTTCTCGATGATGATGACCGACTACGGCATGCTGCGGCTGCAGTCCGCGCTCGCAGCCGTGCGCGCGGAAGCACCGGGCATCGAGGTGGAGATGCTGCCGCTCCCCGGGCGTCCGATGGAGAGCGAACGCGAGCTGATCACGCACGACTTCGCGATCACGGTCCCCGGGATCGGCATCGACGGCCCGCACCGTGACCTCCTCGAGGACGAATACGTGTGCCTCGTCGATGCGGGCAACCCGGCGGTCCGCGACGGCGCGCTGTCCTTCGACGACTTCATCGCCCTGCCGCAGGCCGTCGCCCAGTTCGGGCGGCTGCACTTCACGCCCGCCGATCGCCGGCTGCGCGAGCTCGGCATCGACCGCCGCGAGCCGCGCGTGACGACATCCTCGTTCCTGCCGCTGCCCTCGATCGTCGCCGGCACCGATCTCGTCGCCGTCGTGCCACGGGTGCTCGCCGAACGGCTTGGGCCCGTCACCGGCACGATCGGCGTCGACGCGCCCTTCGGCTCCATCGAGATCGCGCTCAAGCTGTGGTGGCATCCGAGCCACGACGCCGACCCCGTGCATGTCTGGTTCCGCGATCGGCTCACCGCTGAGCTGGCAGCGGAACTCGCCGGCGCACGATAGGACCCATCGCGGCGCGGAGGTTCCCCCGCGGCGTGCGTCGACGTAGCGTGCTGAGAAATCAGCAGCATGCAACAGGAGGCGCGCCGCCGATGACCACACCCTCTGCGCTTGTCGTGGGCGGCAGCATCGCCGGATGCCTGACCGCCCTCGTGCTGGCCGACCACGGCATCGAAACCACGCTCGTGGATCGTGCCTCGCACTGGAGCATCGGTGACGATGACCTCAGTGCGTCGGAGGCGTTGTTCGGTGCCGTCGGATTGGGCGGTCCCAGCGACGTCGCGAGCCTGGTGAGTCTGCTCCGTGAGCGGGGCATCGAGAGCAGGCTCGGCGCGGAGGTACTGGGTCTGAGCCCGGTCGACGCGCACGTTGAGGTCGAGCTCTCGGCCGGTCCGAGCAGGTTCCGGCCCCGGATCCCGCTGGTCACCCGCGGGTGGTGTTCGTTGACGCCGGGCAAGAGGCCGGAGCTCTCGCAGACGATGCCGCGCAGCGCTGGATGCGAGCGCTGGATGCGGCGTCGCGCATCGCCCACGGCGGCACCGTTCGCCCGTAGCCACATCAGGCGCCCGTCGGGAATTCGACCCGTTCGGCCACCCGCCGCAGCAGGTCGATGAGCCAGCGCAGGGCAGGGTCGTCCGTACGGGACGGATGCCAGAACACCGACTCGACGAGCACCGGCAGCCGGAGCGGCAGCGACACGATCGCCAGATCGAGCTCGTCGGCGTACATGTCGGCGAGGCGTGCGGGGACGAAGCCGTACTTGTCGGTTCCCGCCACGGTGAACAGCACCGGCAGGAAGCCGGTCACGGTCCGGGCGATGCGGGGTGCGATACCCGCCTCGGTCAGAGAATCGTCCGCATACATGACGATGCCGTCGGCGAACACCACTTGCACATAGGGCAGCTCGGCGAGGTCATCCAGCGCGAACGCGCCGCCGCGCAGCCGCGGATGGGTGCGGCTCGCGATGCAGACCATGCTGTCGGAGAACAGCGCCTGATGCCTACCGGGAACGGCGCGCACGGGGGTGGTGACCGCGACATCGTCGCGCAGCAGATCGACAGGGCTGACGTTGGTCAGCGGGCTGAAGTCCACCGTGACCCCGGGTGCCTCCGTCTCCAGGAGGTCCAGCAGAGGCGCCGTCATGACTGACAACGCGTAGTCGGACGCCGTCAGGCGGAACTGCCGGTTGCTGGTGGTCGGGTCGAACATGGGACGCATGTTCAGGGTGTGCTCGACCTCGGTGACGGCGCTGTGTACGAGTGGCTGCAGCATCCGCGCCTTGTCGGTCAACTCGGACAGCCTGCCGGTGCGGATCAGCAGCGGGTCGTCGAGCAGAACGCGCAGCTTCGCGACGGCTCCGCTCACCGTCGGTTGAGTGCTGCCCAGCACCTCGGCTGCGCGGGTCAGGCTGCGCTCCGCGAGGATGGCATCGAGCACGACGAGGAGGTTGAGGTCCACGTCGTGCAGCTCGTCCACCGCCGCCCCCTTTGCCGTCAGTGCCAGTCTAGGGGCGGCGGTGGGGTGATGATCAGAGCCGGTCGGCCGCGTACGTGCGACGCGCACGCGGGGTCGTGTGGCCCGGGCTTGTCGGCTCGACGATGCGGTTCTCGATCGTACCGAGACCCTCGACGGTCATCGTGACGACGTCCCCGGGCTGCAGTGGCGGCGGGGTGAGCTCGCCGCCACGCGCCCAGCGCTCTGACAGGGCTCCCTGCGAGGCGGTCCCGGTGGCGAGCACATCGCCCGCGCCGACCACGGCACCGCGCGACGCATGCACGAGCATCTCCTCGAACGACCACGACATGTTGCGCAGGTTGTCGGTGCCGACGACCTCGCCGTTGACGGCGACGCTCATGTCGAGCGCGTAGCGGTCGCCCTCGCGGAACTGCTCGAGTTCGTCGGGCGTTGTCAGCCACGGGCCCATGGTGTTCGCGAAGTCCTTGCCCTTCGACGGCCCGAGCCCGATGCGCATCTCGTTGCCCTGGATATCGCGCGCGCTCCAGTCGTTGAAGAGGCAGAACCCGGCGATGTGCTCATGGGCCTCTTCGATCGGCACGTCGCGCACCGTGTTCTTCACGATCATCGCGACCTCGAGCTCGAAATCGAGCCGTTGCGTGAACGGCGGCATCGGTACATCGGTACCGGTCGGCAGCAGTGACCACGGGTTCATGAACAGGAACGCCGGTGCCTCGTACCACTGGTCCGGCACCGGTGTGTCGGGCCCGTCGAGCTTTTTCATACCGGCGATGTGCGCCTCGAACACGAGGAAGTCGCGCATCGCGCGCGGCTGCACCGGCACAGCGAAGGTCGCATCATCGACCGGGCGTCGCTGCTGCCTGCCCGCCTTGGCGAGCAGCTCGCGACGCTCCTGCTCGGGCGCCTGCAGCAGCGTCAAGATGTCGGGGTCGCCGGGCAGGTCCTGCACCCGGTCGTGGAAGACCACGCCCGTGTGCTCGATGCCGTTTTCGACATAGCGAGCGTACCGGGGCACGTCAGAAGTCCAGCGTCTCGTAGAAGTCGCGCTGACGGGTCTCGAGCGCGGGAATCGCCTGTCCGAGTGCCCACTGCTCGAAGTGCGGGTAGGTGGCGTGCTTCTTGAAAGCGGCCTCGTCGTCGTACACCTCGAAGATGCGGAATGTGTTCGGCTCGGCAGGGTCCTGGTACGCCTGGTAGTACTGGTTCCCCGGCTCCTCGCGCGAGGCGGGCGAGAGCTTCTCGAGTGCGTCGCGGACGGCCTCGGCCTCTCCGGGCTTGGCGATCCAGGTGGCTGCGCATACAAAGGCCATGGAGGTTCCTCTCAACATCGTCGTTGGGGCCATCGCCCCGCGACTCACGGTACGGTGGGTGGATGCCGCGGGCCACCGCGCGGAGCCGATGCCAGGCATCGGCCGCCGCCGGGTGTGTCAGACCGGAGGTGTGAGGAGCACGAGCCGGCACACCCCCGGCAGTCGTTCGTCCGGCGGTGGCCACAGTGCGCCCGCGTCGCGGAACTCTCCGCCGAACGCAACATCCCACGAGATCGCCTCAAAGGCCATACCGAACACCGCGCGCACGGAGGCTTCCGGGTTGGGCTGCGGCAGGTCGTCCGCGCGCTCCATCACACGTGCCGTGAAGGCATCCGCCATCTTCCCGATCGCGACCGCGCCGCTCGAACGCATGACGGGGTCGCCCGCCGCCCGCAGCACGATGGCCCGCACGATACGTGCGCGTTCGCGCACGTGGGAGACGAGCAGCTGCACGGCGTGCTCGATGAACGAGGGTGTGTCGAGCTGCTGCCACAGCGGTCGGTCGGCGTACATCGCGTCGACGGCGGCCAGCATCTCGCCCATCGCGTGGTCGTGCACCACGCGCACGAGCGCATCCTTGTTCTCAAACCGGGTGTATACGGCCCCCGCCGAGGTGTGTGCCGCGCGACACACTTCGGCGATGGTCAGGCCGTCGTAGCCGCGGGCCGCGAACACCTCGAGGCCCGCGTCGAGCACGCGCTCCAGCGTCCGCTGCGAGCGCTCCTGCTGGGGTGGCCGCAGGCCGGGCGTGTCGAGCATGCCTCCAGTGTCGCAGGCGCTCGCTCCCGTCGCCCGATGATATGCATCGACAGAACAAATTGATAATCCTGATTCTGATTGACTACGGTCGAGCCACACACGATGTCCACCGCCGAAGGAGACGACATGACCACGCAGAGCCTCGAGTCCCTGCTGCAGCAGGCCGGCGGCCCCGTCAGCCTGCTGCGCGCGCACAAGTACGATCGCGCCGACGCGCGGCCGGAGTATCAGCCGCAGCAGATCATCCCGGTCATCCCGCAGGAGTTCTCGCTGTGGGAGCGCGAGACCCGATCGTGGCGCGAGGGGGTCTCGCTCTTCGACCAGACGCACCACATGTCGGGCGTCTTCCTTGAAGGACCCGACGCGCAGCAGCTGCTGAGCGACATCGCGATCAACGACTTCTCGACGTCGCGACCCGGTGTCGCGCGCCAGATCGTGTGCGTCAACGACGCCGGACACCTCATCGGCGACGGCATCGTGTTCCACCTCGATGAGCAGCGCTTCTCGGCATACGGCGCCGGGTTCGTGCAGAACTGGATCATGTTCCACGCCCAGACCAGCGGCTACGATGTCGAGGCCGTCTACGACACGAAGGCGCCGGTGTACCCGAACGGGTACGCCCACACGCGCCCCGACTGCCGTTACCAGATCCAGGGTCCACTCGCGGGTGCGCTCATCGAGAAGCTCAACGGTGGCCCGCTGGGCGATGTCAGGTTCTTCCACATGACGGAGATGACCATCGGCGGGCAGCGTGTGCGGGCGCTACGCCACGGCATGGCCGGTGCTCCCGGCCTCGAGGTGTGGGGCCCTTACGAGCACCGGGATGCGATTCGGGACGCCATCATCGAGGCGGGCCGCGAGTTCGGGCTCGAGCTGGTCGGCGGCATGGCCTACCTGATCGGTGCGGTCGAGTCGGGCTGGTACCAGGCGGTCGTGCCGGCGGTCTACACGGGCGACGCGATGCGCGCATACCGCGAGTGGCTGCCCGGCAACCTCGGCGAAGGAATGATCCGCTTGAGCGGCAGTCAAGCGCACGATCGCATCGAGGACTACTATCGCACCCCGTTCGACCTCGACTACGGCAAGCTGATCCGCTTCGACCACGAGTTCATCGGCCGCGACGCATTGCTGAGCCGCCGCGACGAGCCCGCACTCCAGAAGGTCACGCTGCAGTGGAACACCGAGGATGCGGCATCCCTCTTCGCCGAGATGCTCACTCCGGGCGGCCGTGACGTACGCTTCCTGCACCTGCCGGTCATGTGCGACAAGATGGACAAGCACTACGACACGCTGATGCTCGGCGCCCGCGACGTCGGCAACTCGGCCTACACCGCTTACACCGCCAACGAGCGCTCGATCCTCTCGATCGCACTCGTTGACGAGTCGGTGCAGATTGGCGACGAGGTCGTCATTGGCTGGGGCGAAGCCGGTGGCGGCTACGGCGACAGGCTCGTGCCGCGGACCGACATCGCCGAGATCCGGGCGATCGTCAGCCCGGCGCCCTACGCGCGCGTCGCGCGCGAGGACTACCGGCGCTGACTCGTGTCGTGACGATGGTCAGCGCTGTGGGCGCAGCGCGGCCGGCCAGATGCCGTGGCGTCCGGGGCTGAGGAGACCTTGCGGGTCGACGGCATCCTTGATCTTCTCGACGAACCGGCGGTACGCGTGGTCGCCCCACCCGTACTGCTCCTGCGCGAGATCCATGAACTGCAGGTGGGCGCGGTATTCACCGAAGCCGATCCGGCCGGCTGCGGTGACCAGCTCGCGGATGGCGCGGTAGGCGTCCTCCGTTGCTTCGGCGTCGTCGATGTTGAAGGTGATGCCAGCCACCGAGCACGCCGACCGCTCGTTGACGACGATGATGTCGGAGGTGTGGTCGATGCCGTTGCGCTCGAACTCGGCCTTCAGCCACATCTGCAGACCGTAGACCTCCTGGCCGGTCAGCGGCACGACGGGGGCGAAGCTCATGTGCCCACCGTTGTCGCCGCCGCGCCAGCCGGCCATCGTGTTCCAGTCGAGGTTCGGCACGCCCGCGTAGACGCGGTCGCTCGGGTCGGGCAGTGACCCCCATTCCCCTGGCCCGGTCGTGGTGTGACGGATCGTGGCGCCCGGGATCGCCTCGAACGCCGTGATCGACTTCTGCAGATTGTGCTCGTTGACCACGCGATCGCCGTAGAGCGCGAAGCGCAGGTGCCAGCGGCCGATGCCGATCTTCGCGGCGATCTCGTCGATGACCTCGTCGGGGATGATGCCCTCCTCGGGTTCGTACCAGTTCACGCGCGGGGCGATGGTCGAGGCGATGAGGAGGGTGTTGAGTATGCAGGGCACGCCGTCGATCGTGCCGTCCAGACGCAGGCGGCGCAGGGTGTCGACGAGCGGGATGAGGTCTTCGTCGCGCTCCACATCGATGTGCACGTGGGTGATGACCTCGGGCTTGGGCATGAGCCAGATGCCGAGCTTGGTGACCACGCCGAAGTTGCCCTGGAAGAAGAGGGTCTCGATGGATGGCCCGAGGTTGCGCTTGTAGAGGTTCCAGCTCTTGTTGTTCTCCATCGCACCCATGCCGGTGCGCAGCAGCTCGCCGTCGGCGGTGACGACTTCGAGCCCGCAGATGTTACGCCAGTCCTTGCCGTAGGGCAGATAGGTCAGGCCGTTGTCCTGCTGGTTCCCGCCCATCGAGCCCCAGCCGATGTCCGGGACCGCCACCATCAGGTCGGCGCCGGCGGCCTCGATGGCGTCGTAGATGTCTTGGAAGCTGGCACCGGGCTCGACGAGGGCGACGCCCAGCTGCGGGTCGATCGACAGCACCCGGTTCATGCGGCGGAAGTTGATGGTGATGCCGCCGGAGACCAAGGGCGCTGCGCCTCCGTACCCGTTGTTGCGGCCCTGGCCCTGGGCCCAGATCGGTATGCCGTGGCGGCAGGCGATGCGCACGATCTGCTGCACGTGCTCGGCGCTGTCGGGCTGGACGACGCCAGTGGTGGCGAAGGCATCCCAACTGCCGGGCTGGTACGGGTCGCGGAACTCACCGCTGCCGTCACCGGCGATGACGCGGTCGGCGCCGATGATCTCGGCGATCTCACGCAACGCCGTCTGCACGTTCTCGGCGGGAACGCTGGCGGTGACGACGGGAAGGAAGTCAGGGGTGGTCATTTCTCTCCTTTGAGGAAGAACGGATGCCTGTAGCACAAACTATAGTGGGTGCTATTGTTGTGCAAGAGAGCCGCTGAAACCGTGGCTACTGTGGAGGAATGACCGCCGACCTCGAAGTGCGCCCGCCGCAGCAGGAGCGCAGTCAGGTCGCGTGGAATCGCGTGCTCGATGCCGGTGTCGCGATTCTCGATGAGATCGGGTACACGGGTTTCACGATCGCCGCCGTGTGCAAACGCGCGGGCGTCACGCCGCCGGCGATCTATGCGCGCGTCCGCACGAAGAAGGCGCTCTACCTCGCTGTTTTCGAGCGCGGATTCTGCCCGATCCGCGCCAAGCAGGTGCGTGCACTCGACCCGTCACGATGGACCGACGCCTCGCCCGGCGAGGCCGTGCGCGCGGCGATCGCAGCGATCGTGCGCACCTCGCTCGCCCACGAGGCGTTCTTCCGCGAGATCGCGCTGCGCGCCGAGGTCGACCCCGAGGTCGCGCAGCGCACGCACGAGGCGCGCGTGTGGACGGCCGATCTGTTCCGCGACGTCGCGCTGCGGCATCCCTCAGCTCTTCGCGACCCGTCCCCGGATCGGGTCGACGCCTGCTTCCGCATCGTCTTCGCGGCCCTCATGGCGCGCATCGCCGTCTCGAACGCCCTCGACATCGGCACACCACGCAGTGACGACGAGCTCATCGATGACCTGCAGGAGACTGCCGTGCGTTTCCTCTTCTCCGATTCTTAGGCCAGTGGTGCCGATCGTGGTCGATGCTTCCGTCACGATCTTCTGGTTCCTTGCTGTCGAGTGGTCGCCGGAGGTCGACGCGCTTCGGGATGAAGCGGTGTGTGTGGGGGATCATCGTGCCGTCGATCTGGATGTACGAGGTCACCAACCGCTCGGGGCGCGCAGTGACGGATGGCGTCACGTCCCTTGCGGAAGTGCGTTCGTCCTTCGACTCGTCGCGGAGGTCGCCGTGCTGCCGGCCCCTTGACGCCGCCGATACACGCATCCCATCGTGGGATCCGGCACGGTATCATGCTCCTATGAGCACGCAGATCGCTGTCCGACTCCCCGACCCTGTCGTCGAGTTCCTCGATAGCGCCGTCGCCGATGGCCGCGCCTCGAGCCGTGCCGCACTGGTGACGTCAGCAATCGAGCGCGAGATGCGTCGTCAGCTGGCGGAGCGAGACGTCCAGATCCTCGAAGCTCCTGGCAGCGTGGACGATCTCGACAGCCTCGTCGACTGGACTGTACGCAACGCTCGCTTCGAGGACTGAGTGTGCGAGAGATCTGTCTCGCACGTCTGGACAGGACCCGCCCAGTCCTCATCCTGACGCGTGAACTCGCGCGCCATACGATGACGAAGGTCACCGTCGCGCCTATCACCTCCACGGTCAGGGGACTGAGCAGTGAGGTGCCGGTCGGCGTGCGCAATGGCCTCGTTCATGAGTGCGCTGCTGTGCTCGACAACGTGGTCACCATCCCGACTGCGCTGCTCGGGAGGACGATCGGACTCCTCGCCGACGACCAGGAGCCTGCCCTGGCCCGGGCAATCGCTCTCGCCTACAACCTCGACATCCCGCTGCTCAGCACCTGATCACACCGGGTTGCGGCCGATGAAGAACTCGTTGAACGGGTCCATGCTCGGCTCGAACCCGGCATCGAGCAGGCCCTTGCGCAACGCGCCCATCTGCGGGTCGTGGATCTTCTGAGTCGGCAGGCGCAGCGGCCCGCCGTTGTACCCCTGCAGCCAGCCCTGAAACTTCCACAGCTGCCGGTCGATGAAGTGGCCGCCGTTGAGCTGCTGCGCCATCTGCCCCTTGACCTTGCGGGCCGGATGCATCTTCCAATACAGCTCGGTGACCTCATCGAAGCGCTGCTCACGCAGCAGATTCATCGCGTGCGGGATTGTCGGGCCCCAGAACTCGTGATCGCTCGTGGCAGACAGCTGGATTGGGATGAGTTGGCCCAGCGGGAGCAGCTCGCCCTCGATGGGGCACGAGATGACCACTTCATCGCCGAAGAGTCGGTACGCCTCGACGAGGCCCATGATCGACGGGAACCCACCCTCGGCCTTGATCACGGCGACGTTGGGGATCTCGTCGATCATGCGGCGCAGCAGGCGCGCCGGTATGTCGGAGGGGTGGATGCGCTGGCTGAAGCCCCACAGGAACATTGGGAACACGATGACGGCGAGGTTCGTCGCATCGCACACGGCCTTGGTGTAGTCGAAGATCTCCTGCTCCGACTCGGGGTAGAAGTTCGGTGGGTACGACAGCAGCACGAGTTCGGCGCCGGCCGCCTCGGCGCCGAGCACGGCCTCGATGTTCTGCTCGAGCGTCGACCAGCTGCCGTGGTGCACGACAACGAGATCGTCGCCGCCCTCGTCCTTCATGATCTCCATGAACTCGAGATATTCCGGAAGCGTGATGTTCACTTCCGACACGGCGAGCGAGCCGAGGAAGCCGTGCTGCTTCGCCAGCCGCACGTCGTGACGGATGCCCTTCTCGTTGATCTTCGTGAGGTTGGTAGTGAACGACGGGATCGTGCAGTTCACCGCACCGATGAGACGCTCGCGGGCCCAGTCGCGGGCTTCGGACTTCGTGTAGTTCGCCATGATGCTTCCTTACTTGCGGATGGACAGGATGCCGACCGGCAGGGGTGTGCCAATGCCCTGTGCGACGGCGCGGTCGTAGAGAAGTTCGGCCAAGACGATGTCCTGGAACCCGCTGCCGGTGGACTTGTAGATCGCGATGCCATGCTCGGGCCTGGTTGCGGAACCGCCGAGTAGATCGTGCAGCGACACCGTCGTGGCATCCACTTCGATCCCCTGTTCGCGCGCGACGATCATGTCGCCACTGTCGTGCAGCACCTCGTCGAGTGCGTCGGCGACGATGAGCGCGGCCTGTCCAATGAGGGCAGGGTCGAGCTCACGCTGCGATGCCGTGGTGGAGCCGACCGACACGATCGTCGCGTCGGGGGCGACCCAGTTGGCGTAAACAGTCGGCGACTCGTCGCGCGAGCGCGCCGCGCACAGCACGAGATCGGCGTCCGCGACGGCCTCCTGCGCCGACGCGACGGCGGTGATCGCGATGCCGATCTCGGCGCTCAGCTCAGCTGCGAAGCGTTCGCGGTTGGCCGGGGTGGGGCTCGACACGCGCACGCTCTCGATGCGGACGATGCGGGATGCCGCGCGCAGCTGTGAACGGGCCTCGAATCCGCTGCCCACCACCGCGACGGTGAGCGGCCGGTCAGGGAGCAGCGCGGTGAGTGCGGCTGCGGCGGTTGCCGCTGTGCGAATGCCGGTGATGCGGTTGCCGTCGATGAGTGCGGCCAGGCGCGAGTCGCGCTGGTCGAATAGTGTGATGAGGTAGCTCGCGAGGCCGTTCGTCATAGATGCCGCGATGGTCTTCGAGCCCGCGAATCGCGCGCCCGGGGGAGCGGACGGCATCACGCGCTGCCAGCCCGTCGCGGTCACGGCGACGGCGCGCTCGGGCGTGGCCTTCGCGTCTTCCGGACGAGTGTAGGCCTCACGTAGGGCTGTGATCGCTGAGTCCCAGTCTGCGAGCGCTGCGACATCGTCGTCGGTCAGGAACAGGGTGGCGGGCTCAGCGACGAGGTCGCTCGTCGTCATGCAATCTCCCTTGTATGCAATATATTTTGTGCACAATATTTTACACACAAATCGAGTTCAGTTGCGAGTCGCGGAAGGTTTACGTCAGAATGCCGTCACTTCGACGGCACGCGCGGGAATTCCCTCGGCCTTCGTGACAGCGAGGAGCATCTCGGCATCGCGGGGTACCGCATCCATTCCACGCGTGCGAAGGTACGCATTCAGGATGTGGTGTTGTGTCGCCCGTCGTGCTGTGGCGGCCTCTCCCGCACGGCACGCTTCGAGGATCGTCCAGTGCTCGGTGTTGACACCGCTGCTTCGCACGTCGAAATGCAACCGAATGCGATCCGCTTCGACTTGAAGGCTGTCCACAAGACGGATAAGCGATTCGCGACCCGATGCCGCGTAGAGCGTGCTGTGGAACAGGCGATTGTACTCGTTGAAGACACCGAGCGAGTACTCCTCACGGGCCGCGATGTGCCCATCGAGTTCGACGAGTGCCGACTCCATCTCGCTGAGCCGGTACGCGTCGAGCTGAGACACCCCGAGACCTGCCGCGAGACCCTCCATCTGAAGGCGCAGTGCGACATTCTCCTCCAGGCGCACCGGGTCCACGCCGGCGACAACCGTGCCCTTGTAGGCCTGGCGGTCGACCAGGCCCTCGCGCTCGAGTTGCAGCAGTGCTTCGCGAACCGGTGTGCGGCTCACCTGCAGGTCAGTCGCGATGGCATCTATGTCGATGCGCTCACCGGGAGTGAGATCGCCGATCATGATCTGCCGTTGAAGGTGCCGGAATACCAGATCTGTGGCACGGCGGGAGCCAGGTTCCGGGATCGGACGAGCTGACGTCATGGGCGGGCCTTTCGCGGAGCGCTGAGATCGGGGAATGCTACTCAGTATCCACCAGAGACGCGCGGCCCGCGGCGCTGATCAGGCCGTGGATGTGCGCGCGAAGCGACAAGAACTCGAGTTCGGCTTTCGTCGCGATCTGGTCACGCGGCGAAGGGAGCTTCACCCGCACCGTCTCCGTCACTGTCGCCGGTCGCCCCGACAGGACGACGACTTTGTCGGAGAGGTAGACAGCCTCGTCGATATCATGCGTCACGAGGACGATGGTGACGCCCAGTCGCTCGCGTAGGTCGAGCATCAGGTCTTCCAGATCGGCACGCGTCTGGGCGTCTACCGAGGCGAACGGCTCGTCCATGATGAGCACCTCGGGACGGTACGCGAGGGCGCGCGCGATCGCCGCGCGCTGCTGCATTCCGCCCGACATCTGCCACGGGTAGAGGTCGCTGGCATGGGCGAGCCCGACATCCCGGAGCGCCAGCTGAACACGCTCGCGACGCTGCACGCGGCTGAGCTTGGAACGGCGCAGCGGCAACTCGACGTTCGCACCGACACGCATCCACGGCATCAGTGATCGGCTGTAATCTTGGAAGACGACGGCCATCTTTGCCGGCGGTGCGGTCACGACCGCGCCGTCGAGCAGAACACGACCCTCGTCGGCGGGTCCGAGCTGGGCCAGGCAGCGGAGAAGTGTCGTCTTGCCCACGCCGGACGGGCCGACGATGCACACGAACTCCCCCGCGGCGGCCGTGAACGTCACATCGCCCAGCACCTTGGTGGCGCCGAAGCGCTTGCGAAGGTGCTCGACCGCGAGGACTGCGGTTGTCTGTGCAGTGGACATGGGTATCCTTTCAGCCTCGGGAGAGGCGGTGCCACGCGAGCACGCGGTGTTCGATCAGCCCGAACAGGACGTTCAGGAGATAGCCGATGATGCCGAGCAGGATCATCCCCGACCACATCTCGGGGAGCGAGAACTGCCGTTGCGACTCGAGGATGAAGTAGCCCATACCGCTTGAGCTTCCCAGAAGCTCACTGGCGACCATCAGCACGACGGCGACGGCGAGACTGGCGCGGATCCCTGCGAAGATCTGAGGGCTGGCAGCGGGGAGAACGATGCGGAAGATCCAGTCGACGGGCGAGATGCGCGTTGAGCGCGCGACGTCGACGACGGCGGGGTGAATCGCACGCACGCCGTCCATCGTGTTCAGCAGGATCGGCCAGACGGCACCGAGAACGATGATCGTCACCCGCATCTCAATCCCGATTCCGATCAGCTGGATCGCCAGAGGGAGCAGGGCGACTGCGGGAAGGTACCGAAGGAACTGCAGGACTGGGCTGACGGTCTCGCTGATAAAGGGGGAGAGTCCCAGGATCACCCCCGCCGTCACTCCGATGACGATCGACGCCAGGAGGCCAAGTCCGATGGAGGCGAGGCTGGGAGCGACATGCACGGGCACCAGGTCGAAGATCCACAGCTCCCGGAACCTTGTGAGGATGGTCTCCAGCGGAGGGAAGTAGAACGATGTCGAGTTCGCGCTGGTGAACCACCACGTGACGACGACGGCGATCGGCAAAAGCAACGCGAGGCCGAGATTGCGGAGACGTCGCGTCATCGTGCTTCCTTCCGAAAGGAGGGATGCCAGCGCAGCATGACCCGTTCCAGTGCGACGAAGGCGGCGTTGAGGGCGATACCAAGGATCCCGGCGAGGACGATATACGCATACATCTTTGCAACCGCTCCACCGAGACTGGTCAGAACGATCTGCTGCCCGATCCCGGGCGACGCGATCACAATCTGCACGCTGAGCGTGAGGAGCAGACAGATCGCCGCACTGAGGCGGAGCCCCGTCGCGATGTACGGAGCCGCGGTGGGAAGGATGAGCCGCGTGAGCACGTCACGTCGGCGCACTCGATACGAGCGGTAGGTGTCGCGGGCAACCGGATCGACGTCGCGCACTCCGTAGATCGTCTGGAGGAGCACGGCCCACACGGCGCCGAAGCTCGCCAGCAGAATTGGACTCTGGATGCGGGTCCCGAACATCAGTAGGACGAGTGGAACCAAAGCGAGCGCGGGAATCGTTCGGCAGAAGTCGAGCAGGAACACGGACGACTGGTACGCGAGCCGGCTTGCTCCGAGGGGGAAGCCCACGCCGATGCCCACGATCGCCGATGCGGCGAAAGAGATCGCCCACGCGCCCATGGTGATGCCTAGCGGGACCCAGACAGACCCGTTGGCGAAGATTCCAACGAGCGCGATCGCGACGTCGGTAGGCACCGGAACTGCACCGAGACCACCGCCGGAGGCAGCAAGTTGCCAGCCGACCAACAGTAGAGCGATGAATGCGATCTTGGCGAACGTGGTGGTGACGTTCAGATGAGGGAGCCGACCAAACAGGCCGACTCCCCCCACCGTGTTGGCATGCCTCATGGCTTCCAGAGCACACCGGCTGTGTCGAACTCGTCCTCGATGAACCCCTGGGCGTACATTGCGTCCGCGAAGAACTGGATGTTCGCGTCGGTAATCTGCGAATTATACACCGGCAGCAGCGCATTTGCGAGCGCCTGCTCTGACATCTCTGTGTAGGTCGCCATGATGCGGCGCACCTCAGCGGGGTTCTCCGCGGCGTAGGCGACAGCCTTCGTCATTGCCGTGGTAAAGCGGACGGCGACATCGGGTTCTTCATCGAGGAACGTGCTGCTCGCAACCCAGGTGGTGCCGACTTCGCCGCCGAGGCCATCCACGAACGGCTGCGAGAGCAACGCGAGCCCGTCAGCCTTTGCCTGCGTGAGGAAGGGCGTGACCACGACAGCTGCGTCGACGCGGTCCGACTGTAGCGCAGAGACCATGTCCGGGTAGGCGATCTCGACAAAGTCGACGGAGTCCGGGTCCACATCGTTCGCTTCGAGCGTGAGCCGCATGGCGAGTTCCGGGGCGGACCTCAGGCCGACGACTGCGATCGTCTTGCCCTCGAGTTCGGTGACGTCGGAAAGCCCGCTGTTCGCGGACGCGATGAGTGCCGCACCGTCTAGGAAATCGGCACCGCTACCGTAGTGGTCGTTTGCGAGCACGATGTTGAGGGGGAGCCCCTTGGAGGCTCCTGTGATGGTTGGTACCGGAGAGACGAGGGCGAACTGAAGCTCATCATTCAGGAGCGACGGAATTGCTGCTGCAGCTGCCTGGATGATCGTGGGTGTCACTTCGAGGTTCTGCTCCTCGAAGAAGCCCTGATCGATTCCCAGATAGACCGGCGCAGCATTCGCGATGGGCGTCACACCGACAGTGATGGTGGCCGCCGGGGTGGCTTCACCCGAAGGGAGACTCTCACTGGTCGGGCCTGAGGCACAGCCGGCAAGAGTCATCGCCGCGAGGGCTGCGATGACCGCCAGAGGGCGGCGCAGTGTTCGGGACATGAACTCTCCTTTGAAGGGTATTAGATGAAGCATAGAATATAATTTATTTTTTTAGAACGCGCAACGCCAGTGATCGTGCCCTGACGATGGATACCTCGCCCATCACGGTGCCCCCAGGCACACCCGCAACACGAACGCTGAACCCGTGCGGTCTGGGCGAGGCTAGGGTCGTAGACCTCTGGTTCGACAGGGATGCTCGGGTTCGGCGAGGGGATACCATGCACCGGCTGGGCGTGCGGGCTACCGGTCGCGCCGCCGGCTCCAGTCAGGTCAGGGCGTGACGACGATCTTGCCGGGCACGTGTGACCCCTCGAGCGCCGTGAACGCGGCGACCACGTCGTCGAGCGAGTACACGTCCGCGACCGGCAGCACAAGTGTGCCGTCGGCGATGCGGTCGCCCAGCTTCGCGAGGTTCTCGGCGGTGCGTGCGTCACGCTCGACGTTGTGCACACCGAGCTCTTCCAGCGCGGCGTAGGCGGCGATCGCGACCATGCGGTCGACCGGAACGCCCAGTTCGACGCCCGCGTCGAGCACCTCACGTCCGTGGCAGTCCATGACGGCGGTCACGGTACCGAGCTCGCGCACGCGCGCGGTCAGCCCCCCGCCGTACGTCACGGGTTCGACGCCGATCGAGCGCAGGAATTCGTGGTTGCGCTCAGACGCCGTGCCGATCACGTGCGCGCCGGCGGCGGCAGCCAGCTGTGCCGCCACGATGCCGACCGCACCCGACGCACCACCGACGAGCACGACATCGCCCTCGCCAACCGGTACGGTCACCAGGCACGACACCGCGGTCAAGCCTGCGATCCAGAGCCCGCCCGCGACCTCGAGTGGCACGGAATCTGCCCGCTTGGCAATTCCATCGGCGGTGGCGATCGTGCGCTCTGCGATTGAGCCCTCGCCGCGCCCGAAGACTTCGTCCCCGACGACGATCGGGGTGCCGTCCCAGTAGACGGCGCTGTCGCCGACGGCCTCGACGGTGCCGGCGACATCCGAACCGACGCGGCGCGGGAACGGCGCATTCAACGGGACGAACCCGGTGCGGATCTTGCTGTCGATCGGGTTCAGCCCCGCGGCGCGCACGCGCAGCACCACCTCGCCCGGTCCGGGCTGAGCGTCCTCCACCGTACCGATGCGAAGGACCTCGGGTCCGCCGGTCTGGTCGTACAGGGCTGCGCGGGTCATGCGGTCTCCTTCACGAATGTCTCTAACAGGTCACTCGTACGAGCGGTGGATCTGCTCGGGCTCGAGCTGCACCGCCCACCCTTCAATGGTGCCCGAGTTCTCGTACTCCTCGATCTGCAGGATCTGC
Source organism: Microbacterium sp. (assembly GCF_047971895.1). Taxonomy (GTDB): domain Bacteria; phylum Actinomycetota; class Actinomycetes; order Actinomycetales; family Microbacteriaceae; genus Microbacterium. Next base: position 51,569 of record NZ_JBKEAF010000019.1, on the reverse strand, counting down.
CGGCCACGCTCGACCGTCTGTTCCATCGGCGAGGTGACGAACGCGTACAGGTTCAGCCACGCCGACTCCTCGAAGGCGATGCCCTCGAGCACGAGCACGTTGGCGTCGACGACCGCCCGCGCGCGCACCGAGCCGCGCGGCGAATCGGTGGTCACCGCCCGCGCGCCGTTCACCTTGTTCACAGCGACGACGCCGGCGAATGCGTCGTCCACCACCAGCACGCCGAACGCGTCGACGCTGGCGTCCTGGTCGGTGACGACGGCCGTACCGACGTGCACTGCGAAGATCGGGTAGTCGTCGCCCGGGTCGAGCTGGTCGGCGCCGTGCCAGACCACGTCGAAGCCCGCGGTGATCGCCCGCTGTTCGAGCGCGCGGCCGAGCTCGTACCCGCCGTGGTCGGCGGCGAAATGGATGCGTGTCATGATCTGACCTCCAGAGAGAACGGGCCGCTTCACACGGGGGGGGCTACGAACAGGCCCTTGTCGATGTCGTTGAACGATTCGCGGGCGACGAGCTCGCTCATCTCCTGTGCGGTGCCCCACTGGTCCTGCGTCGAGAGGTGGCTGATGTCGTGCTTGTGCGGCACCCACGTGTCGTCGTCGACCATCGCGAGCTCGGTCGTGTACTCGATGGTGTTCCCGGCCGGGTCGAGGAAGTACGCAAACGTGTTGTCGCCGGCGTTATGACGGCCGGGGCCCCAGATCATGCGCGCGCCGGCGCGCAGGATCTTGCCCGAGCCGCGCATCCACTCCTCGATGCCGCGCATCTCGAACGAAAGGTGGTGCAGCGCGTGGTGCGGGCCCATCGCCACGGCGATCGAATGGTGGTTCTCGTTGCACCGCAGGAAGTGCATCATGTCGCCGCCGTCCGGGCGCACGAGCGAGTCCGAGATCGTGAAGTCGAGGTGGTCGATATACCACTGCACGGTCTGGTTGAGGTTCGCGGAGTTGAACACGACGTGCGAGAGCTTCGCGGGGATCGGCTCGCGCTCGCGGATCTTGCGCGCCTCGCGGTGCTCATACCCGGCCGAGAACTCGAGCACGCGCCCATCGCCGTCGAACACACGGAATCCGTAGCCACCGCTGAAGCCGGCCAGCGCCTGCGGCTCGTGCACGAACTGCACCCCCTTGGCCTTCAGCTTCGCGGCGAGCGCGTCGACGTCGGAGCGGTCGCGCACGCCGAAGCCGACGAGATCGATGCGCTTGTCATCCTTGCGCAGCCGCAGGATGAACGGCTCCTCGGAGCCCTCGGCCGCGAGGTAGCTGAGCCCGTCGCCGCCCTCGACCTCGGTGAGACCCCAGTGCTTCACGAAGAAATCGCGCTCCTCCTCGAAATCGGGCACCGCGAGCGCGGCGTAGCGCAGATGGGACACGAGGCGCTGAGTCATCGTCGACCTTCTTTCCGAGTTCTGGGCGCGCAGGGCGCGTTTCCCCGAGGCTAAGACGAGTGGATGCCGCGGCACCATGGGCCCGCCGGATACCATGCATCTGTGGCGGCTGTCGACGCAGACTTGAACCTGCTCCTCGCGCTGCGCGCGCTGCTGGAGGAGGAGAACGTCACGCGTGCCGGTGCACGCCTGGGGCTCGGCCAGTCGACGATGTCGTCGGCCCTGTCGCGGTTGCGCACCCAGTTCGAGGACGAACTGCTCGTACGGGTCGGGCGCGACTACGAGCTGACGCCACTGGCCCGTCAACTGTTGCCGCAGGTGCAGCTGACGCTGCCGCTGGTCGCACAGGCACTCGGTCAGGACGAGCCGTTCGCGCCGGAGTCTACCGTGCGCACCTTCCGCATCCACCTATCGGACTATGCCGCCATCGAGCTGCGGCCCCTGTTCGCACTCGCTGAAGCGGTGGCCCCCGGCATCCGCTTCGACTTCCTGCGCCTCCCGGTCGATCCGGCCGATTCCGAGCGCGAGCTGCTCGCCAGCGACTTCGTCGTCCTTCCGCCGGGCGTCGGGCTCGACACCGAGAGCATCGAGTTGCTGCGCGATGAGTATGTGGTCATCGCCGATCGCGGCAATCCGGCGGTCGTCGACGGCGAGATCTCGCTGAAGGCGTTCCTGGCCAGCCCGCACATCCGGTGCGACTTCGGGCGCGCGCATCTCACTCAGGTCGAACGGCGGATGCATGAGCTGGATGCCTTTCCGAAGGTGCGCGTGACGACGTCGACGCTGCTGTCGGTACCGCTCATCGTTGCCGGCACCAACCTGATGGGTGTCGTGCCGCGGCGGCTCGTCGCGCGCAACGCCGCCGTCACCGGCACCGTCGCCGTGCCCACGCCCTTCCCGACGGTCGAACTGATCCTGCGGCTGTGGTGGAACGCTGCGCGCGTGCATGGCGCCGGCCACACTTGGTTGCGAGAGCTGGCAGCGCGGAGCGTCGCGAACGGCCTGCTGCGCCCCTGACGGCGATAGCAGGCATCGGGTTGCGTGACTGGTGGCACGGCGGCCCCCCCCCTAACGTCGATCACGACGACAGGCGGCCGCACCGAGGCTGCGCAGGATCAGGAGACGAAGATGTCGGTTCACAACGTGCTCATCGTCGGCGGGGGATTCACCGGCCTGACGACCGCGATCGCGCTCGCCCAGCGCGACGTGAAGGTCACCCTCGTGGACAAGGCGCCCGCGTGGGCGCGGGTGGGCCACGGCCTCACGATCCAGGGCAACGCGCTGTGGGTCTTCAAGGAGATCGGCGTCATCGACGAGGTCCTCGAGGTCGGCCAGGCCGAGAACGGTGTCACGCTGTACTGGGCCGACGGCCGTGTCATGGCCGAGATGCCCACGCCTCGCACGGGCGGCGACGACCTGCCCGCGACGATCGGTGCGCTGCGGCCCGACCTGCACGAGATTCTCGTGCGCAAGGCCGAAGAGCACGGCGTCGAGATCCGGCTCGGGCTCGAGCTGACCGACTTCGAGACTGACGGCGACACGGCCACGTCGGTGCTGTCGGACGGCACGCGGGAGACATGGGACATCATCGTCGTGGCCGACGGCATCAAGTCGGAGAACCGCGCGAAGCTCGGCATCGCCGAGGACCGCGCGCCGAGCGGCCTGGGTATCTGGCGTGCGGTCACCTCGCGCCTGCCGGAGATGACCGGCGGTATCGCCTACCCGCTCGACGACAGCGGTGCGTACAAGGTCGGGTACACGCCGGTGAGCGAAGACCAGTGTTACATCTTCGTACTGTGCCCGCCCGAGCGCCCCGACAACGGCCTGGAAGGCTGGCAGGAGGCACAGCGCCTCATGGCGAACTTCCACGGCCCGTTCGACTACCTGCGCGAATCGCTCGGTCCCGACACGTTCCTGAACTTCCAAGAGATCGAGTGGATCTTCGTTGAGGGTCCGTGGAACAAGGGCCGCGTCGTCGCGCTCGGTGAGGCCGTGCACGCCGTGCCACCGCTCATCGCCCAGGGCGCCGCGCAGTGTGTCGAGGACGCGCTGCTGTTCGCCGAGTACATGACTGCTGAGGACGACTTCGACGAGCAGCTCGCCGCCTTCCACGCCCGCCGCATCCCGCGGATCAAGGGAGTGGTGGATGCCTCGTTGCAGCTGGCCAACTGGGAGCTGCACCCCGGCACCCCCGACGCCGACCCGGGCCGTGTCATGGCCGAGGCCCTCGTCGCCCTGGTGCCCGAGCCGTGAGCGGCTTCCGGGTCCCCCGCCGCATCGTCACCGGGCACGATGCGGGCGGGGTGTCGATCGTGGTCAGCGATGCGCCCGTGCCCGTCACGCGCGAACTGCCCGATGACGGCGTCGCGTTCCACGAGGTGTGGGTGACCGACACGGTTCCGGCCGTCATCGGCGCGGGGCCCGAGGACCCCACCGCGGGCGCCATCACGGTGCCGCCGCCGACGCACGGCACGCGCATCCGCATCAACGAGTTCCTGCCCGGCAGCCTCGACGAGCACGGTTTGCAGTCGCCGGTGCACCGCACGCAGTCGATCGACTACGGCATCGTGCTCGAGGGCGAGATCACACTCATCCTCGATGACAGCGAGGTGACCGCGCGTGCCGGCGACATCGTCGTGCAGCGCGGCACCGATCACGCCTGGGCCAACCGCGGCGATACGATCGCCCGGGTCGCGTTCGTGCTGGTGGGCGCGGAGTACGGCGAGGACGCACTCGCCGTACTGCCGGCGGGCGCGATCGACGGACTCATGCACCACGGACCGAGGGACTCATGACACAGCTCGACCACGTCGGCCTCTCGGTCGGCGCTCTCGACGCCCAGGCCGACTGGTACGCCGAGGCGCTGGGGCTCGAGAAGCTCGAGCCCGGCGGTATCCCCGCCGTGGGGTTGCGTGTCGTCTTTCTCGTCGACCCCGAGTACGGGTGGGCGCTCGAGCTGCTGCACCGCCCCGGCTCGCAGCCGAAGCCGCGCGCAACCAGTGCGCCCGAGCACGTGCTCAGCCAGGGATACGGGCACATCTGCCTGCGCGTCAACGACGTGGATGCGCAGTACGATCGGCTCATCGCCGCGGGCGCGGCATCCATCATGCCCCCCGGTGACTCCCCGGTCTCCGGCGTGCGCATGGCGTTCGTCGCCGATCCCGAGGGCAACTTCATCGAGATGCTCGACCGCCCCGGCCCGCCCGGAACGGCGGTGACGACATGAATCTCCCGGGTGTAGCCGGCAACCTCTTCGTGATCACCGGTGCCGCCGGTGGCCAGGGTATGCAGGAGGCTCTGCTGCTCGCCCGGCAGGGCGCCGACATTGTGGCGGCCGACCTCCGCGATGACGCGCCCGAGCTGCGCGAGGCCGCGGCACCCCTCCGGGGGTCTGTGTCCTACCGCCGTCTCGACGTGACCGACGAGGCCGACTGGGCCGCACTCGTCGGCTCGCTCGGCGGGCGCGCCGTCAAGGGCCTCGTCAACAACGCCGGCGTCACGCACCGCGTGCGCATCGGCAACGTCGACCGGGCCGACTGGGATCGGGTGCTCGCGGTCAACGTCACCGGCGCCATGCTCGGCATCCAGGCTCTGCTGCCGCTCATGGGGCGGGGCTCGTCGATCGTCAACATCGGCTCGGCGGCAGGGCTCACCGGCCACTACACCGCCGCGTACACGACGAGCAAGTGGGCGATCCGGGGGCTTACGCATACATGCGTGACAGAGCTCGGGCCGCGAGGCATCCGGGTCAACATCGTCCACCCCGGCTACATCCGGACCGAGATGACGGCGAACGCACCGACCGCATTCCTCGACGCGAACGTCCAGATCGCGCCGCTGCACCGCGGCGGCGAGCCCGAAGAGGTCGCGAACCTTGTGGCCTTCCTGCTGTCGGACGCCGCCTCGTACATCACCGGTGCCGAGATCGGTGTCGACGGCGGCCAGTACCTCTCCGGCGTCGCGACGTTCCTCTCCGACGCCGTCCGCTCCGAGACCTCCTAGGAGATCCCATGTACATGTACTACCCCACCAACTACGTCTGGAGCATGGCGGTCGTCGCCTCGCTTAACAACGGCGGGTTCATCGACGAGGTCGACAAGGCCGCCCGTCCGGCGCTGGAGGCCTCGCAGCAGGGCGACGACGTCGGCACCGAGTTGCTGTACGCGTCGTGGCAGGCCGTCGCCGACCGTCTGCTCGCATCGGCAGAGGCCGACGAGGCGCGCGGCTGGACGCTCAGCGCATCCGACAAGTACTATCGCGCGGCGCTCTACACGTCGCAGGCCGAGCGCCTGCAGTCGCCCGCCTGGGAGGGCCGCAAGGCCGCCTACCAGAAGTCGATCGACCTGCTGCTCAAGCACGTCGAGCTCGGCGGCATCCCCGTCACCACGGTAGACGTGCCCTACCACGGCGACGACGCACCTGCGGGGTCGGCGCTGCCCGGCTACTTCTACCGTGCATCGGGCGACGGCCCGAAGCCGCTCATCATCATGTGGAACGGGCTCGACTCCACCAAGGAGATGATGTATACCTCCCGGTTCCCGCAGCAGATGGCCCGCCGCGGCATCTCGACACTCATGATCGACCCGCCCGGATCGGGTGAGGCGCTGCGCATGCGCGGCTTGCATGCCCGTTACGACACCGAGGTGTGGGCGAAGTCCATCATCGACTGGGTCGAGGCAAACGCCGCAGAGCTCGACGTCGACACCGCCAAGATCGGTCTCGTGGGCTGGTCGCTCGGCGGCTACTATGTGCCGCGTGCCACCGCGTTCGACAAGCGCATCGCGCTCGCTGTCGCGTGGGGCGCCAACTACGACTGGGCAGCCGTGCAGGAGGCCCGGCGCAACCGTGAGGGCGAGAACCCCGTGCCCCACTACTGGGACCATGTGCACTGGGTCTTCGGTGCGAAGGACGACGCCGACTTCCTCGAGAAGACGAAGAACATGCGCCTCGAGGGCGTCGTCGAGAAGATCACGGTGCCGTTCCTGGTCACCCACGGCGAGGGCGACCGGCAGATCCCGGTGAAGTATGCCTACGACGAGTACGAGGCGGCCGTGAACTCGCCCAAGCGCGAGCTGCGCATCTTCACGCAGGAAGAGGGGGGCGCCGAGCACATCGGCATCGACAACATGGAGTACGTTGGCGAGTTCACCGCCGACTGGGTTGCCGAGACCTTCGCCGAAGTGGGCTGAGCCGCTGCCGCCTCGCCGCGGCCGCGTTGCGGCGAGGCGGCAACCCTTACTTCAGCGTGCCGCGATGAAGGTCAGGGCGAGCGAGAACCCGCCCACGGCGATCGTGAACGCGACGAGCGCGAGCAGCAGCGCGCCGCCGGGCGCGCGCACATGCGGATCGGCGAGGTGGCGTGCGAACGCGCGGCTGCGGTATTGCCCGGTGGCCCAGATGAGCGTCGCGGCACAGAGCCCGAGGCACCCGATCGCTGCGCCTGCTCCGCCGATCAGCTCGGGCAGCAGGCGCAGAGCGATGAGCGAGCCGACCCCGACGGCGAGCGCTGAGCGGCGCCATGCCAGTTCGGTGCGCTCAGCCTGCGCCCCGCGGTCGCTCATCATCGCCCCTCGCCTCTCATCGCCACAGGGTGCCGAGCACGATGAGCACGCCCACGACCACGACGACGACCGCGATGGCCACACTCATGCGCGAGCCAGGCAGCGGCGCTGCGCGCCGCAGCGCCCGTTCGGTGCGCATCCAGTCAAGATACGCGGCAGGAGCGAGGACGATGCCTGTGCCGATGAGAAGAAGGGATGCCGCGAGCCGTAGCTGCGGCTGTAGATCGAGCGCCAGCGCCTCCAGCGCGACGCCTCCGGCGATCATCGCGAGGGCCGTGCGCGTCCACGCGAGGAACGTGCGCTCGTTGGCCAGCGTAAAGCGGGCGTCGGGCTCGTCCCCCGTGCGATACACCGACGGTGGGAAGCGCTTTTCGGGCACGTCAGACCCCTCTCGGACTCAGGTCAGTATGTGCGCGCAGTCGCGACCGCTCGTATCAGCTCCTCCGATAATACGTATCGATTGACAGAACTATTCTGCCAAAAGAATCATTGGCCGTGGTCACCTTCGTGAGGGAGTCGCCGCATTCTGAGGCGTAGCACGAGGTGTGCAAGGAGGCACAGATATGACGCTCACCCCACGGCGCGGAGTTGCGACTGTGGTCGCCGTCACGGCGACAGCAGCACTGATTTTCTCGGGCTGCGCGTCGGCCAGTCCGGACGCGCCCGCGACACTCGATCCCGAGAATCTCACGGAACTGAACGTCATCCGGTCATCGGGTGGTCAGTTCGAGCCGCTCATCCTCGGCATGGAGCAGGGCTTCTTCGAGGAGGAGGGGCTCAAGCTGAACGTCAAAGCGGGCACCGGCAACCCCGCGAGCCTCGCGCCGCAGCTCGTCAGCGGCCAGATCCAATTCGCGCAGCTCGATATCGCGTCGCCGATCAGCGCCGTGGCCGAGGGCGTGCCGATCTCGCTGCTGTCCGTGATCCAGAATGACGACCCGTCGCTCCCGTCGAGTGCCGGTGTGCTCGTTCCGCCCGGGAGTGACATCACCTCCGTCGCCGATCTCGAAGGAAAGACGATCGCGACGAACCAGCTGGCCGGACTTCCCGTGATCTCCACCAACATCGCGCTGGGTAAGGCAGGGGTACCGCTCGATTCGGTCACGTGGGTGCAGCTGACGCCCGATGCGCTCGCAGACGCGGCGCTCGGCGGTCAGGCTGACGCCATCCTCACCTTCGCGGCGTTCTTCGCCGGGGCGGTGGAGCAAGGGTTCACGTTCCTCGAGGACACGGCGGCGTCGCAGACGCTGCCGCGCATCACTCAGGTCGTATGGTCCGCGAGCGATCAGTACATCGCCGAGAACCCCGAGATCGTCGAGGCCTTCGTGCGCGCGAATGCCAAGGCCGAGAAGTATGCGAACGAGAACCCTGATCTTGTGCGCGCCGTGGACAAGGAGTTCACGAAACTTCCCGAGAGCTACATCGACACGCGTGCGATCCAGCCGTTCAGCGGACCGTTCCACGTCGACATCATCCAGCAGGCGGTTGACGCGATGGTTGAGCAGGGCTACGTCAGTCAGCCCATCGACGTCGCGACAGACCTGCTCTGGAGCGGCGCCAAGCTCGACTGAGCAGGGGCCGAACAGGACAGGCAGACGTGAGCACCATTACTGAGACGCCCCGTCGTCTACGACGGGGGAGGAGCAAGGGAATCGAGCGTTCGCGCGGCCAGCGGGCTATCGCGCAGATCGCGTTCGTCGTCGGGGCGATCGCCGTCTGGGAGCTCGTCGCCCTCAGTGGCCTGCTGCCGCCGGCGCTCCTCCCCCGCGTGGGGCCGGTCCTCATCGCCCTCCTGGAGCTCCTCGTCACCGCGGAGTTCTGGGCGGCGGTCGGCATGACCCTGGGTGGCGCCATGCTCGGACTGCTCATCTCCGCGGCCATCGCGATCCCCATCGGGCTCGTCGCGGGGACAGCGACCTTCATCGAACGATCGATCCGCATCCTCGTGGATCTCGGGCGTTCGTTCCCCTCGATCGCACTGCTGCCGGTCATCATGCTGTTCTATGGGACGACGATGCCCACCAAGCTCATCGCGATCGTGCTCGCCTGCGTGTTCCCGCTCATCGTCCAGACGCTGTACGGCGCGCGCGCGATCGAGCATTCCATCATCGAGACGAGCCGATCGTACCGCATCCGGTTCGGCTACTACTTCCTGCGCGTGGCGTTGCCGACAGCGACGCCGTCGATCATGACCGGGCTGCGACTCGCGGCGACGATCGCCGTCCTCGTGTCGGTCGGCGTCGAGATCGTCGGGGGCTTGCCCGGGATCGGCTCCGGCCTGTCGCGCGCACAGCTCGACGGTGCCACGCCGATCGCGTTCGCATACTTCATCGTGGCAGGCAACCTCGGCTATCTCGTGACGCGCGTCGCCGAGATCGCCGAAGAGAGATTCCTTCGCTGGAGGGCCTCGACCAATGACTGACAACACGGCAACATCGATGATCGGCCCGCGTATCGGACGTCTCGTGACCTTCGTATGGCTGCCGATCGCCCTCATCGCGTTGGTGTTCATTCTCACGGCCAACAGCACCAACATCTACTTCCCACCCGCGACGCACGTCATGGACACCATCTTCCGCGGCTTCACGGAGGGGCAGCTCGGCGCCGACCTTGGGTACAGCATGGTCAACTTCTTCGCCGGATACCTCATCGCGGCCGTGATCGGCATCGCCGTCGGTCTCTTTCTCGGCGAACAGGCGGCACTGCGCGACGCGGCTCAGCCACTACTGAACTTCGTGCGCGCGCTGCCGTTCGTGGCGCTCGTGCCGATCTTCATCACGGCGCTCGGCATCGGGGCCGGGCCGAAGATCGCCCTGATCGCACTCGGTTGCGTGTGGCCCGTACTGCTGCATACGACCGATGGCGTGCGCGGCATCGCCCCCTCGATCCTCGAGACGTCGCGCAGTTACCGCATCCGCAACGAGCTGCGCCTGCGCCGCGTGACCCTCATGGGGGCGCTGCCGCAGATCTTCGCCGGGCTGCGCATCGCGCTGTCTGTCGGCATTGTCATGGTCGTCGTGAGCGAGATGTTCGGATCGGCCGAGGGCATCGGCTACTACATCCTGTTCAGCGGGCAGCGTTTCGCGGTCGCCGAGACGTGGGCGGGCACGATCACACTCGCGGCCGTCGGCTACCTCGTCAACGTGGTGTTCATGTGGATCGAGCATCTCGCGCTGGGGTGGTACGAACGGCGCCCGGGCAGACAGAAGCCGAAGGCGAAGGTGAGCGCACGATCGTCACAGATCTCACAGAGGGGACCACACTCATGACACCCATCGAGACGACCGCAGGGAAGATCAGGGCGGATCACGCGCTCACGGTCGAGAACCTGACGAAGGACTTCGGCGACAAGCACGTGCTCGGCGGACTCGACCTCACGGTGCAGCCGGGCGAGTTCGTCTGCATCGTCGGCCCGTCCGGTGCAGGCAAGACGACACTGTTGCGGTGCTTGTCGGGACTGATGGGCCCGACCGCCGGAACGGTGAAGTACGGCGACCGGAACGTCGATCGCCCGCTCGCCGACATCGCCGTCGTCTTCCAGGACTACCGCGGGTCGCTCATGCCCTGGATGCGGGTGTGGGACAACGTAGCGTTCCCGCTGCAGAGCAACGGTGTGCGCAAGCAGGAGCGCCGCGAGCGGGCGGTGCGCGCACTCGAATCCGTCGGGCTCGGCGATGTCGCCGACCAGTATCCGTGGCAGCTGTCCGGCGGCATGCAGCAACGCGTTGCGATCGCGCGCGCACTCGCATATGACGCACCGATCCTGCTCATGGACGAGCCGTTCGGCTCGGTCGACGCGCAGACGCGGTTCGAGCTCGAAGACCTCATCCGGCAGTTGCGTACCGACCTGGGGCTCACGATCACGCTCGTCACGCACGACATTGACGAGGCGGTCTATCTGAGCGATCGCGTGGTCGTCGTCGCGGGTACGCCCACGCGCGTGATCGATGAGATCCCGGTCGACCTCGGCGCGGAGCGGGATCAGATCGGTACCAAGGCCAGCCCGCGCTTTGGCGAGCTGCGCAGCCGCGTCATGCGCGAGATCATCGACCCCCGGTTCCGGGACGAGCGGACGGAGAAGACGGATGCCTGAGCAAACCCGGACTGGAACCCCGCCGTTCGCCCGCGGCTACGACGGCTTCGACGGTCACGTCGGGCGCACCTACGGCGAGTCCCGCCCTTCATGGCCGCCGGAGCCGACGCCGCCCGACGGCGCGCCGAACGTCATCGTCATGCTCGTCGACGACATGGGCTACGCCGACATCGGTCCGTTCGGCAGCGAGATCGACACGCCCAATCTCGACCGGCTCGCCGCCGCGGGCGTGCGCTTCACGAACTACCACACGACGCCGGTGTGCTCGCCTGCGCGCGCGTCGCTGCTGACGGGCATCAACCCGCACCGCGCGGGCTTCAGCACCGTCGCCGGCTTCGACCCCGGCTTCCCGAACTCCACCTTCGAGATCGCCGACGACGTGGCCACGCTGCCGGAGACGCTGCGCGACGCCGGCTACGCCACATTTATGGTCGGCAAGTGGCACCTCAGCCGCGGCGGCGTCACGAACGACGGCGCCTCGAAGGCATCGTGGCCGATCCAACGCGGGTTCGACCGGTATTACGGATGCCTGGAGGGATTCACTCCGTTCATGGCACCCAACCGCCTCGTCCGCGACAACAGCCCGGTCGAGGTTGATCGCTACGCCGACGACTACTACCTCACCGACGACCTCACCGACGAGGCGATCGGCATGATCAAGGCGCTGCGGGCACACGATGCGCAGAAACCGTTCTTCCTGTACTTCGCCCATCACGCCATGCATGCGCCGTTCGCCGCCAAGCCGGAGGACATGGCGAAGTACCGTGGGCGTTACAACGACGGCTGGGACGCGCTGCGCGACGAGCGCTTCGCGCGCCAGCGCGAGCTCAGCGTGGTCGAGGAGGGCACCCGGCTGCCGACGCGCAACCACGAGGGACCGGCGCTCGACGTGCCGCCGTGGGACGACGTCCCTGCCGACGAACAGGCCAAGACTGCCAGGATCATGGAGGTCTACGCCGCCATGGTCGACAACCTCGACCAGAACCTCGGGCGGCTGCTGGAGATGCTGGAACAGTACGGCGAACTCGACAACACCATCATCGTGTTCACCAGCGACAACGGCGGCGCTAACGACGGCGGGCCCCTCGGAACGCGCAGTTACCTCGCCAACTTCCTCGGGTTCATGCGAGGCATCCCCGACGACTGGCAGCGCGACAGCGACATCGACATCGACCTCATCGGTGGCCCGCAGGCCATGGTGCAGTACCCGCGCGGCTGGGCGATGGTGTCGAACACGCCGTTCCGTCTCTACAAGGGGTCGACCTTCGGCGGTGGCGTGCGCACGCCGATGATCGTGCACTGGCCGGAGCGGATCGCGCGGGCAGCGTGCGACGACGGCTTCCGGCGCCAGTACGCCTTCGTCTCTGACATCGCTCCGACGATCCTCGAGGCGGTGGGCGTTCCCGCCCCCACCACGCGCCGGGGGAAGCCGGTCAAGGACGTAGACGGCCAGAGCTTCCTGCCGCTGCTGGCGGATAGCGATCACCCGGGTGTGCGCACCTCGCAGTACACGGAATGGAACGGCCACCGCGGCATGTACCGCGACGGCTTCAAGGCGCTGACGCTCCACCGCCCGGGCGCCGAGTACGACGACAGCGAGTGGCAGCTGTTCGACGTGCGCAACGACCCGACCGAGATCGACGACGTCTCGGTGCAGCATCCCGATCTCGTGCGCGATCTCGCCCAGGAGTGGGAGCGCGAGGCCTGGCGGAACACCGTCTTCCCCCTGGAAGACGCGAAGGGCTATCTCACGCAGGTGCACCGCCCGCGGGAGGACGCGTTCTCGGAACCTGTGCGCCTCCTCCCCGGCACTCCACAGCTCGAGCGCGAACGGTCGGCTGCGCTCATCGCGCAGCGGTCCTTCGAGGCCGTCGCCGAGATCACCGTCGACGGTGCCGATGAGGGCGTCCTCTTCGCCCATGGCGACCAGAACGGCGGATACGTCGTCTACCTCGAGGACGGCCGGGTGCATCTCGACTACAACGAGTACGGGCACCTGCACCGCGTCGCCGGTCCCGTCGTGGGTGCGGGCCGGCACCGGGTGGTCTTGGCCGCCGAGTGGCGGCCAAGACTGCGGTGGGATCTCTCGCTGTCGCTTGACGGCTCCGACGAGGTACGGCTCGACGGTGTGCAGATGATGATCGGCCTCGCTCCGTACACGGGGATCGACGTCGGGATTGACCGCGGCGGCCCCGTCTCGTGGTCGATGCACGAGAAGCACCGGTCTTACCCTTTCACTGGCCGGCTGCACAACGTGACCTACCTGCCGGGCGAGCTCGCCGAATTCAACCGCGCCGAGCATTTTCGGGCATGGCGGGACGCTGCGCTCGCCTTTGACTAGTCTTTCGGGTGGAGAGGCAAGTTCTGTGACGATGATGATGCCGGGATCGCAGCACCTGACCGATCTGGTCACCCGGATCCGGCGGGTGCTGCGCGCCAGCGTGCGCAGCGAGATCCCGTGGGAGGCCCTGCCGATGGCCCAGGTCGAGGTGCTGCAACGCCTCGACGACGAGCCGGGTATTCGCATCAGCGAGATGGCGCGGCGGCATCGGCTCGCGACAAACACCGTGAGTACGATCATCCAGCAGATGGTGGTCGCGGGCCTCGTCGCACGCGAACCGGATCCGCTGGACCGGCGGGCCGTCAGCCTGCACCTCACCAAGCAGGGCCGGCAGACCCTCGACCAGTGGCTGCACGCCAACCAGGAGCGCGTGAGCGCGGCGATGCAGCAACTGTCGGCTGATGAACTGAGCATGATCGAGAAGTCACTCCCCGCGCTCACCTCGCTCGTGCAGAGTCTCGAGGCGGACCACGTGCAGCGAATGGACGTGCCGACAGCGCCGCCCACGGCGAAGGCGTGAGATGGCAGCGGAGGAGTGCACCGACGGCTGCGGGTGCGGTGCGCCCGCACGGGCCCGCCTCGGTACCGAGGAGCGCACTCCCGCACCGACCGGCGAGAACTCCGGCCGGGGAGAGCATAGCCTGGAGCAGGCCACCATCCGTGCGGGCACCTTCACGATGGGGGATTCGAGCGGCGACCGGAACATCGGCGACGGCGAGCGCCCTCTGCACGACGTCACGCTGTCGGCTTTCACCATCGACGCGACCTCGGTGACGAACGACGCGTTCGCCCGCTTCGCCGACGCGACCGGGTACCGCACCGAGGCGGAGGAGTTCGGCTTCTCGGCGGTGTTCCACCTGGCCGTGCGGGCCCCGGCATCCGATCTCATGCAGCCCGTTCCGCAGGCGCCCTGGTGGGTCGGCGTGCGTGGGGCTGACTGGCGCCGCCCCGGCGGCCGGACGTCGTCGATAGACGGGCTCGGTGACCACCCGGTCGTCCACGTCAGCTGGAACGACGCGATGGCGTACTGCGCCTGGGCGGGCCGGCGTCTGCCCACTGAAGCGGAGTGGGAGTACGCCGCGCGCGGCGGTATCGCATCGGCGAAGTACCCGTGGGGCGACGAGGAGATCGCCGCCGGAGGGTGGCGGGCCAACATCTGGCAGGGTGAGTTCCCCCGCGTCAACACCAGGGCGGACGGCTGGCTGACGACCGCGCCCGTGCATACGTATCGACCCAACGGGTACGGGCTCTGGCAGATGGTGGGCAATGTCTGGGAATGGTGCCAGGACTGGTTCGACCCTCGGTACTACGAAGCCTCGCCGCCGGAGAATCCGTGCGGGCCACCGCGGGCCGCCGCGCGGGTGCTGCGCGGCGGCAGCTATCTCTGCCACATCTCCTACTGCAACCGGTACCGCAACTCCGCCCGCTCGCAGAACACGCCCGATTCGTCGATGGGCAACGCCGGGTTCCGCACTGTTGCGCTGTGACGCTCCACAGTTCCAGTGCGCCGCTCAGCGCGCCGGGTTGTGGAGACTGAATAAACGCTGGCATCGTTCGTTGTGGGACTCGGTATCCTGTTACGTGGGATGCAGTCCCACACCGATGTGCAGTCCGCCCAGGACATCGAGAGAGGAGATCGCGATGGAACGCGACATCTACGACGAAGACCACGAAGCCTTCCGCGACGTCGTCAAAGAGTTCATCAAGCGCTACGCGACCGAAGAGAAGCGCAAGCAGTGGGAGGCTGACGGCGAGATCGACCGGGCCACGATGCTCGCGGCCGGGGAAGCGGGCATCATCGGACTGAGCGTGCCCGAGGAGTTCGGTGGCGCCGGGATGCTGCAGGACTACCGCTTCCGCTCGATCGTGCTCGAAGAGACCATCGGTGCCGGGCAGGGTTCGCTCGCCGGTGCCTTCGGCATCCAGGACGACCTGGCGGTTCCGTACCTCGTGCACATGGGCACGCAGGCGCAGAAGGAGAAGTGGCTGCCGGGCATGGCCACCGGCGAGATCCTCGGCGCCCTCGCGATGACCGAACCCGGCGCGGGCAGCGACCTGCGCGGCATCAAGACGACCGCGAAGAAGGTCGACGGCGGCTACCTGGTCAACGGTGCGAAGACGTTCATCTCGTCGGGCAAGACGGCCGACATCGTCGTCACGTTCGTGAAGACCGGCGAGGGCAACCGTCCCGACGCCTTCAGCCTGCTGATCCTCGAGGACGGCATGGAGGGCTTCGACCACAGCAAGAAGCTCGAGAAGATGGGCTTCCACGGCTGGGACACCGCCGAGCTGTCGTTCGTCGACGTGTTCGTTCCGGAGGAGAACCTCATCGGCGGCAAGGAGGGGCTGGGCTTCGTCCAGCTGATGATGAACCTGCCGCTGGAGCGTCTCTCGATCGGCGTCGCGGCAGCTGCGGCCGGCGAGGCCGCCTTCGACTGGACGCGCGACTACACGCTCAGCCGTGAGGCGTTCGGCGAGCGCATCGCCGACTTCCAGAACACCCGCTTCCTGCTCGCCGACATGGCGACCACGGTCGATGTGATGTGGGCGTATATAGACCGCGCCATGCTGCTCTACAAGGACCAGAAGCTCACCGCCGAGGAGGCCGCCAAGGTCAAGTTCTGGGCGACCGACCGCGAGGCCGAGCTGCTCGACATCGGTGTGCAGCTGCACGGCGGGTACGGCTACATCACCGAGTACCCGATCGCGCGCGCCTACCTCGACGCCCGCGTGCACCGCATCTACGGCGGCACGAACGAGATCATGCGCGACATCGTGTCGCGCCAGATCGTCGGCAAGCGCTGAATCGAGGCGAAGGGAACCCCGGACGAGGGGAAACCGACCGCCTGACCGGGGGAACGGTGTCGGTGGCGGACTCGGTGGGCTTCACCGTCACCGGGCAGGCGAACCGCACCACGCACATCGAGCTGATCGCCGAAGACCGCGCGGGGCGCGGCAGGACGGATGCCGGGGGTGGACGCGCTCCGAACCTACCCCGGCT
Source organism: Microbacterium sp. (assembly GCF_047971895.1). Taxonomy (GTDB): domain Bacteria; phylum Actinomycetota; class Actinomycetes; order Actinomycetales; family Microbacteriaceae; genus Microbacterium. The sequence goes on along the minus strand of NZ_JBKEAF010000019.1, from coordinate 35,186 downwards.
CAGAGCAGAACGAACAGCGCCGCCGACACCGCCCAGAACAGCAGGATGAACACGATGTCGCGTGCACGGAACGGCACGGGGTAGCGCTCGGTGCGGGTCGGGTAGGCGCCGAACGCACGGGCATCCATCGACAGGGCGACCCGCTCGGCGTGCCGGATCGCGCCGGCCAGGAGCGGTACGACGTAGCCCACGCCGCGCGCGATCGCGGCGAACGGGCCGCGACCGCCGTGCGCCCCCCGCACCCGGTGCGCGGCACGGATCACCTCGAGCTCGTGCCGGAACCGCGGCACGAACCGGAATGCCGCCATCGCGGTGTACCCGATGCGGTACGGCACTCGCAGGTGCTGGATGAGTGCACGCACCAGGTCGGGGCCGTTTGTCGTGAGCCCGGGGATGAGCGATAGGGCCAGGATGGCACCGAGCCGCAACCCCGTGGCGAACCCGGTGTGCAGGGCCGCGCCATAGAGCGTCCACTCGCCGAGCTGCAGCACGACGACGGAATGGTCGATGCGCGAGGCATCCGTCCACAACGCGAAGGCGACACCGAGCACGGCGATCGCCGCCGGCACGGCCACCGCGAGGAACACCAGCATGCGCCCGCTCAGATGGGCGCCCACTACCAGCAGCACATAGGCCAGAACGAAGAACGCAATCGGCGTCGCCAGGTCGCGCACGAACACCAGCAGCACCATCGCCGGAAGCGGAGCGGCGAGCTTCGCGAGGGGGTTGAGCCGGTACAGGAAGTGCACTGCGGCGGTGCGCGGCGTGGGCGCGTACGGGTCGAACGCGGCACGCTTCGGGACGGCGACGGTCTCGGTCGTCATCCCGCACGCCCCACATCGCTCAGGCGCACCACGCCGTCGAGCTCGGGATGCGACGGGATGCCGGCGAGGGTCGCCGCCAGCGGCGGCTGCCGCAGGCCGGCCGACTCGATGAGCTCACGATCGGCGAAGACATCCGCCGTCGTACCGTGCGCGACCAGCCGCCCCTGCGACAGCACCGCGACGTGGGCGGCATGGTCGGCGACCAGCTGCATGTCGTGCGTGACCACGAGCACCGTGCATCCCTCGCGGTGCAGGTCGCCGAGGATCCCGAGCAGTTCTTCGGCGCGTTCGCGGTCCTGTCCGAACGTCGGCTCGTCGAGGGCGAGCACGGGCGCGCCGGCGATCAGCGCCGTTCCCACCGAGAGCCGGCGCTTCTGCCCGCCCGACAGCAGGAAGGGATGCTCGTCCGCCTTCGCAGTGAGGCCGAACCGGGAGAGCATCTCGTCGACGCGCGTGCGCACCTCCGGCTCGGGAACGCGGCGCAGACGCAGCCCGTGGGCGAGCTCGTCGAAGACCGTGTGCGCGATGAACTGCTGTTCGGGGTTCTGGAACACGAAGCCGACGTGCTGCACGAGCTCCCGCGCCGGGGCGCGGCCGGGGTCGATGCCGTCGACCTGCACGCTGCCGCGCGGCGGCGGCACGACCCCTGCGACGGCCTGCACCAGCGTGGTCTTGCCGGCGCCGTTCGCGCCGACCACGGCCAGGAAGTCGCCGCGCGGGATGTCGAGGTCGATGCCGTGCAGCACCTCGCGGCGCCCGCGTGTGACGCGCAGCCCGCGCACGCGGATGAGCGGCGGTGCGGGGGCGATCGCGGCGTTCGCAGAATCGCGCGAAGTTCGCAGAGAGTCGGGGGATGCCTGCGAGCTCGGCGCGAAACTGCGAACATCGTGCGGTGCGGGGGTCTCGGCCAGGGCGGACCGCAGCTCGCCGGGGGTGAGGGGCAGCGGGTCGAGGGCGTACCCCGCGCGGCGCAGCCGCAGCGCGGCGAGGGTCGCCACCGGCAGCCACACCCCCAGGGCGTGCAGGTCGGCGGCGTGGGCGCGCAGCACCGCGTCGACGCGGCCGTCGTGCACCAGGCATCCCGCCGCATCGAGCACCACCACGCGGTCGACGAACTCGATCGCGGCATCGAGGTTGTGCTCGATCAGCACGATGGCACGGTCGCCGACCGCGACCAGGTCGGCCAGCGCCGCATAGACCTCTTCGATGCCGACCGGGTCGAGGTTGGCGGTGGGCTCGTCGAGCACGAGCACCGACGACTCCATCGCGAGCGCGCACGCGATGGCCAGGCGCTGACGGCCGCCGCCTGAGAGGCGGTCGGGGTTCTCGGCCCGGCGCTCCCACAGCCCGACGCGCCGCAGCGCGGCCTCGGCACGGCGCATCACCTCGGCGGCGGGCAGCCGCAGGTTCTCGACACCGAACGCCACCTCGTCGAGCAACGTGCCCGTCACCAGCTGCGCATCGGGATCCTGGAACACCATGCCCACGTGCGTGCTCAGCCGCGCGACGGTGGACGTGGATGTCTCGTGTCCGGCGACAACGACCGATCCCGTCATCTCGGCGGGCAGCGCGTGCGGGATGAGGCCGTTCAGCGCGAGTGCGAGGGTGGACTTGCCCGATCCGCTCGGGCCGAGCACGAGTACGACCTCGCCCGGTGCCACGGTGAACGACACGTCGCGCGGGGTCGCGGCATCCGCGCCCTCGTGCGTGATGGAGAGATCACGCACGGCGAGCAGCTCGGTGGCCTCGGGCACCGCGGTCGCGGCGGAGGCAGCGCGGTCCACGGATGTCACGGGCGTCTTTCGGGGTATGGAGCTTAGCCTGTCCTAAGTCCAGCGTAACCTGCGGGCGGGGCGCGTGTCAGCGGCGGCCGATGCCGCGGGCGACCCCCGCACGCCTCAGGCCCGCCCCGATCGCCAGGGCCACGGCGGTCCACGCGATCGGCCCGAGGAACAGCACCACGACGAAGGTGATCTGCGCCCACGGCTCGAAGGTCGCCAGGTCGAACACGAACGCCATGATGACGGCGAGCGCCAGCCCCACGATCGCGCCCGAGATCATGAATCGCCACCACTGCCACGTGCGGTAGCGGGTGAGCGCGGCGATGCCCTCCTGCAGGGCGCCGATGAGCACGGCCATGCCCACGTAGCGCACGAGCCACTGCGGCGAGAACGCCGAGGCGACGAGCGCCGCGACCAGGTGCGCGATGAGCGCCACCCACGGCAGCCGCAGCAGCTCCTGTGCGATGATGCCGGGCACCACGTGCACGCCGAGCACGAGCCCGTAGACGACCGCGAGCGGATAGACCGCCCAGATCGGCACGCTGATCCAGCCGGCGATGGCCGTCAGCAGGCCCGTGGCGACGCCGACGGCCGCGCAGCTGAGCAGCACGCGCGTCGACAGCACAGAGCGGGAAGGTGAGGCCACCCGTCAAGCGTAGAGGAGGAGCGTCACGCCCCGGTGCCGGAGCCGCCCTGCGACGGTGCCGACCAGTCGACGTCGAGCCCTGGGACGGTGTTCTCGTTCAGGTACCGGCGCACGAACGGGCACAGCGGCAGTACGCGGTCACCGCGCGACGCGGCATCCTTCATCGCCTCGCCGACCAGCACCGAGCCCAGCCCCTTGCCCTTGAACGCCGGGTCGACCTCGGTGTGCGGGAAGATCAGTTCGCCGTTGGGGGCGGGGCTGAACTCGACGAACCCGGCGAGCACATCGCCCAGATGGATCTCGTAGCGGCCGGCGCTGTCGTTGCGGGTGACGGTGGGCGTTTCGTCCATGGGGTTCCCCTTCCTCTGACCTCTCACCGTACGGCGTCTCGGACTATCGTGGGCGCCATGACGACGTATCTCGCGTTTCTGCGCGCGATCAATCTGGGCGCCACGCGGACGTTCCCCAAGGACGACATCCGCCGCGCGGTGGAGTCCGCCGGCTTCACGGGCGTCGAGACCCACCTCAACACGGGCAACGTGCGGTTCGACACCGCGATGCGATCGCGCGGCCTGATCGAGCAGGTGCTCGAGCAGGCCTTCGTCGCCGATCGGGGCTTCGAGGTGCCGACGGTCGTGTACATGACAGCCGAGTTCACTCAGATCGCCCGCACGGCGGCCGCCCTCAGCGCTGAGCGCCCCGATCTTGTGCGGGACTACGTCTACCTTCTCAAGGACGAACTGGGACCGGATGCCGCGGCCGCTGTCGAGGCGACGCGAACCGACCGTGGCGAGATGGTGGTGCGTGGCCGCGCCGCGCACGCGCTGCTGGGGCCCGGGTACGAGCCGGGCGCCGTCGATCCGCTCGGCGCCGCGAAGCTGCTGGGCGTCGCGACCAATCGCAACGTCAACGTCGTGACCACGCTCGCCCAGAAGTGGTGCGGTGCATGACGCTCCCCTTCCCCGAACCTCCGCCGGACGATGACTGGGCCCCGCCGGAAGACGAGTGGATGCCTCCTCCCGACGACCCCGACGACCCCGACGACCCCGACGGTGCCGGCGAGGGCCGCCCGGCCGCGACCGCGGCATCCATCCCTCGCCGCGATCTCACCGGAACCGACCCGCGCGCGGTGCTGCACGAGGTCTTCGGGTACGACGCATTCCGCGGCGACCAGGGCGCGATCGTCGACCAGGTGATCGCCGGCGGCGACGCCGTCGTGCTCATGCCCACCGGGGCCGGCAAGAGCATCACCTACCAGGTGCCGGCGCTCGTGCGCGAGGGCACGGGCCTGGTGGTCTCGCCGCTCATCGCCCTCATGCACGACCAGGTCGACGCGCTGGTGGCCAACGGCGTGCGGGCGGCGTATCTCAACTCCACGCAGCTGCCGCACGAGCGTCAGGCTGTGGAGCAGGCGTACTTGGCCGGCGAGCTCGACCTGCTCTACGTGGCGCCCGAGCGGCTCTCTGTGCCGCAGACGACGCAGCTGCTGCAGCGGGGCCGGCTGAGCGTGATCGCGATCGACGAGGCGCACTGCGTCTCGCAGTGGGGCCACGACTTCCGGCCCGACTACCTGGCCCTGGGCGACCTGGCCGAGCGGTTTCCGGGGGTGCCGCGCATGGCGCTCACCGCGACGGCGACGCGGGCGACGCACCGCGAGCTCACCGAACGGCTGCGTGTGCCGGACGCCGAGCACTTCGTGGCGAGCTTCGACCGGCCGAACATCCAGTACCGCATCGCGGCGAAGGCCGAACCCCGGCGGCAGTTGCTCGAGTTCATCCGGGCGCAGCCCGACCGCGCGGCGGGCATCGTCTATGCGCTGAGCCGCAAGTCGGTCGAGCAGACGGCCGACTACCTGTGCGCCCAGGGCATCGACGCGCTGCCCTATCACGCGGGGCTCGCCGCCGAGGTGCGCGCCGCGAACCAGTCGCGGTTCCTGCGCGACGACGGCGTCGTCATGGTGGCGACGATCGCGTTCGGCATGGGCATCGACAAGCCCGACGTGCGCTTCGTCGCCCATATCGACCTGCCGAAGTCGGTCGAGGGCTACTACCAGGAGACCGGCCGCGCCGGCCGCGACGGCGACCCGGCGGTCGCCTGGATGGCGTACGGCCTCGGCGACGTCGTGCAGCAGCGGCGTCTGATCGACCAGTCGCCCGGCGAGCGGGCCTACAAGATGCGGCTGGGCCAGCACCTCGATGCGATGCTCGCGCTGTGCGAGACGGTGACCTGCCGGCGACAGAACCTGCTTGCCTATTTCGGGCAGGAGTCGGATGCCTGCGGCAACTGCGACACGTGCCTCGAGCCGCCCGAGACCTGGGACGGCACGGTGCCCGCGCAGAAGCTCCTGTCGACCATCGTGCGGCTGCAGCGCGAGCGCGGCCAGGCGTTCGGCGCCGGGCACCTCATCGACATCCTGCGCGGAGCCTCGACCGACCGCATCCGAAAGCTGCGGCACGACGAGCTGGCCACCTACGGCATCGGTGCCGACCTCAGCGATCAGGACTGGCGGGGCGTCGTGCGGCAGCTCATCGCCGGCGGGCTGCTGGTGCCGCAGGGCGAGTACGGCACGCTGGCGCTCGGCGAGGCGGCGGGGGCGGTGCTGCGCGGCGAGCGCACGGTCGCGCTGCGGCGGGACGTGCTGCGGTCGGCGGGCCGGTCGCGCGCACGTCGGGCGGCGGCTCCGGAAGAGCTGACGGATGCTGCGGACCGTGCGCTGTTCGAGGCGCTGCGCGCGTGGCGCGCGGGCGCGGCACGGGAGCAGGGCGTGCCCGCCTATGTGGTCTTCGCCGATGCCACGCTGCGTGCACTGGCCACCGCTCGCCCGCGCGCGCTCGCCGACCTCGACGGCATCACGGGCATCGGTGCGACCAAGCGCGAGCGCTACGGCGACGCGGTGCTCGAGGTCATCGCCGGCGCGTGACGAGGCGCTCTGTTGGCGCAGCCGAGGCGCCCCCGCGCCACCGGTGGCACTGAGGGACCATGTCGACAAGGCACAATCCGCTGAAGGCACGCCCCGCCGCTGCGTTGTGGCACCTCTGCAATCGGCTTGAGGCTCTGTTGTGGGAGTCCTACCATCGGCAGTGACTTGCCCGCACCCGCTCATTCTCTAAGGTGATGCCCATGGCCGATGCCGTCGTTCGTTCCAAGAAGCCCGCCACGAAGAAGCGCACCCCTGCGGGCGGCGCCCCCGCCGCTCCGCGCAGCGCCGACGAGGCGCACGAGGCCCGCATCGATCGTGCCGCGGTGACCGGCCTGCTGCTCGGCACGTGGGCCGACACCCGCCGTGAGGCGCGCGAGATGATCAAGGACCCCGCGTTCCACAAGATCGAGGGCATGCCGATGGCCGAGCACCGTGAGCGGGCGCTCAGCCAGCTGCAGCTCGTCGTGCAGCACGGCGGATCGCGGCGCGCGTTCCCCGAGGAGTACGGGGGGCTCGCCGACAACGGCGCGAACCTCGCCGGGTTCGAGGAGCTCGTGCTCGCCGACCCCAGCATGCAGATCAAGGGTGGCGTGCAGTGGGGCCTGTTCGGCTCTGCCATCTACCAGCTCGGCACGAAGGAGCACTGGGACGCCTGGCTGCCCGGGGTGATCGACCTGAGCCTGCCGGGTGCGTTCGCGATGACCGAGATGGGGCACGGCTCGGATGTCGCGGCCATCGGCACTACGGCGACCTACGATCCCGAGACCGAGGAGTTCGTGATCCACACGCCGTTCCGCGCGGCGACCAAGGAGTTCCTTGGCAATGCGGCGCTGCACGGGCGCGCGGCGACGGTGTTCGCCCAGCTCATCACGGGCGGCGTCAACTACGGCGTGCACTGCTTCTTCGTGCCGATCCGGGACGAGGGCGGTGCGATGCTGCCCGGCATCACGAGCGAGGACGACGGGGTCAAAGGCGGCCTCAACGGCATCGACAACGGACGGCTCGCGTTCGATCAGGTGCGGGTTCCGCGCACGAACCTGCTCAACCGGTATGGCGATGTGGCCGCCGACGGCACGTACAGGTCAGACATCCCGTCGCCCGGTCGCCGCTTCTTCACGATGCTGGGCGCACTCGTGCAGGGGCGCGTCTCGCTCGACGGCGCCGCGACGACCGGTGCGGCGCTCGCCGAGTACATCGCGATCACGTACGCCAACCAGCGCCGTCAGTTCGACTCCGGCGCGGGCACCGACGAGGTGGTGCTGCTCGACTACGGCAAGCATCAGCGCCGCCTGCTGCCGCGCCTGGCGCAGACGTACGCCCAGTTCTTCGCGCACGACGAGCTGCTGCAGAAGTTCGACGGGGTCTTCTCGGGTCGCACCGACACCCCCGACGAGCGCGAAGACCTCGAGACCCTCGCGGCGGCGCTGAAGCCGCTGAGCACGTGGAACGCGCTCGACACCATCCAGGAGTGCCGTGAGGCCTGCGGCGGCGCTGGATTCATGGCCGAGAACCGGCTCGTCGGCCTGCACCACGACCTCGACGTGTACGTCACCTTCGAGGGTGACAACAACGTGCTGCTGCAACTGGTCGGCAAGCGCCTGCTCAGCGACTACGCGAAGCAGTTCAAAGGGGCGGATGCCGCGGCGCTCGCGCGCTACGCGGTGGGGCAGACCGCGGGCAAGATCTTCCACGGTGCCGGGCTGCGTCAGCTCGGTCAGGCCGTCGCCGACCTCGGCTCAACAGCACGCTCGGTCGAGCTCGGCCTGCGCGCCGACCAGCAGCACGAGCTGCTGGCCGACCGCGTGCAGCAGATGACGGCCGACCTGGCCATGGTGCTGCGCCCGGCATCCAAGCTCTCGCAGGACGAGGCAGCGGCGCTGTTCAACGAGCACCAGGCCGAGCTCATCGAGGCCGCCCGCGCCCACGGCGAGCTGCTGCAGTGGGAGGCGTTCAGCGACGGGGTCGCGGCGATCGAGGGCACTTCGACGGAGCTCAGTGCGGGTGGCTCGCGAGAGCTCGCTGGCACCGCACAGGTGCTGGGCTGGCTGCGCGACCTGTTCGGCCTGTCGCTCGTCGAGAAGCACCTCGCCTGGTACCTCGTGAACGGTCGCCTGTCGACGCAGCGCGCCGCCGCCGTGTCGCGGTACATCGACCGGCTGTGCCGGCGGCTGCGGCCGCATGCGCAGGACCTCGTCGACGCGTTCGGCTTCGCGCCCGAGCACGTGCGCGCGCCCATCGCACTCGGCGGCGAGCAGCAGCGCCAGGACGAAGCCCGCGCGTACTACGCCGAGCTGCAGGCCTCGGGCCGGGCGCCGGTGTCGGAGAAGAGCCTCAAGAAGAAGTAGCCGCGATCGACGTGTCCCAGAACATGCAGATCGACCAGAGAACATGACGGATGTCCCGGCGGGCGCAGGTCGCGGGTGACGTCTCCTGTTCTCGGCACCGGCATGGGTGGGGCCTACCGTATGGGTTGGCCTATTCTGGGCCGGTGAGCATCCATCGCGGCCCCGATGGCCTGGCGCGCTGCGCGTGGGTCGGCGATGACCCCGAGTACCGGCGCTACCACGACGAGGAGTGGGGGCGCCCGCTGCACGGCGACCGTGCGCTGTTCGAGAAGCTGAGCCTCGAGGGCTTCCAGGCTGGGCTCAGCTGGATCACGATCCTGCGCAAGCGCCCGCGGTTCCGTGAGGTGTTCGCGGGTTTCGAACCCGAAGCGGTCGCGCGCTTCGACGAGGGCGACATCGAGCGCCTGATGGCCGACCCGGGGATCGTCCGCAACCGCGCGAAGATCGTCGCGACGATCGGCAACGCCCGGATCGTGGAGCAGATGGATGCCGGCGAGCTCGATGCCCTGATGTGGTCCTTCGCACCGACGGGTCGCCGTCCCCGGCCGGCGGCGCTCACCGATGTGCCGGCCGCGACGCCGGAGTCGGCCGTGCTCAGCAAGGAGCTGCGCCGCCGGGGGTTCCGCTTCGTCGGCCCGACCACGATGTACGCCCTGATGCAGTCGACAGGCATGGTCGACGACCACGTCGCCGGATGCTGGCGTGCCGCCTCTCCGTCGACCAATAGGTGACAGCACGTGTCAACCGATGGTTGAAGCGATTCGGCCGACCGGTCGATCCGAGCACGGGCCCGTCCCCTCCCGAGTCGCCGACCCGCCGCTCAGGAGTCCCAGATGGGGCCGAAGGCCGGGATGCCGCGGCGCTCGAACGCGCTGACCACGCGGCGGGTGACGCCCTGGTTCGCGACGCAGATCACCGCGTCGGCGCCCGAGGCGACGAACGCCTCGTAGGCGACGTCGACGACGTCGGGCTTGCCGCGCTCGGTGGTGTTCCAGATGACGGCATCGGGCTGAGCCCGCTCGACCTCGTCGACGAGCTCGTCGCCGTACGTCTCCCGCGGATCCTTGGTGACCCACACCAGCCGGGCGCCCTGGGTATCGGTGAGCAGGTGCCCGAGCGCCGGCCCGATGCCGCTGCCGGTCGTGACGTACAGCACACGGCGGAACAGCTTCTTCGCGTTGGCCACGCCCACGGTCGGGATGCCGCGCACCCACACGTGAGCGGGTGTGTCGTCGATGAACCGGGCGGTCCAGGTGCCGGCGCGCGAGACGACCATGCGGTAGCCCGTCTGTCCCGGTTCGGCGGGTACGCAGGCGAAGGGATGCCAGCCCAGCAGCGGGTGGCGGCTGATCCCGCGGGTCGTGCCCACCGGCGGTGCGGACCCGTGGTCGAGGTAGACGATGGCGGCGTGGCTGGAGGGATGCTCGACCCTGATCGGCACGCGCCGGAGCAGCAGCCACGGCCACGCCGCGAGGAGGGTCGACGCCACCAGCATCCAGAAGATCGGGGATGTCAGCAGCGCGTGACCGAACGTGCGCATGTCGGTCTGCAGACCCGCGAGCACCAGCGCGTTGATCCAGCTGAGCACGAACACGGTCCAGATGCCGAAGCGGTGCGACGCCTCGAAGAGGTCGTGGTGGTCGCGACGGATGCCCGGTGCGGCGAGGATGCAGACCACCAGCAGCCCGATCACGATCAGCAGCGCGAGCAGCACCGACAGGTCGTCGTAGCGCACCATGCCGTCGAGCCAGGCCGGGGCGAGGATCACGACGTACAGCACATACCACAGCGTGCCCGCGATCGCGCCGCCCACGTGCAGTCCACCCACGTGGTAGTACTGCGCGAGGCGCCAGCGCAGTGCGAGCGGCCACGAGACCGGCGCCCGTGTGGCGACGGCCGAGATGAGGTTCACCACCCAGTACTGCCGGGGAAGCACCGCGAACAGGATGTTCACCTGCGAGATCGCGGCGATGATCTGCAGGCTGTGCGCCGTCGGCATCCACCAGTCGAAGAAGAGCCCGACGATGAACACCGCGATGTTCACGACCAGTACGATCACCAGCAGTACCGCGTACAGCATGAGGCGCACGCGTCTGCGCCGCTGTTGCGGATCGAGGACTTCCGACGACGCGGCGCTGGTCATCGCCCCATTATTCACCGGAACGGCAGGCCTGCGTGACGGATTCGCCTCGATGAGCGCAGGAGGAAGAAGTGGACTACGGACACCGACTCGAGTTCGGCGCGTTCCTCACCCCGTCCGCCGCCGACCCGCAGGCGTCGATGGGGCTGGGCGCGGGCGGCTTCTGGGACGCGACCTGATCCGCGCGCTGGTCGCCGCAGCGCGAGAGCGACCCTAGGATTCCGACGTGGACACAGCCCCGAGTGCCGACGCGGCCCGGCTCGACGCGGCCCTGACGGCGATCGACTGGAACGTGCTGCCCGACGGCTCCGAGCGGGACACGGTCGCCGCGCCCAGTGGACGCCTCGCGCGGGTGAGCCTCGGCCCCGCCGGCGGCGAACGCGTCGTGCTCGTGCCGGGCATGACGGGCTCGAAGGAGGACTTCGTCCTCATGATGCCGCTGCTGGCTGCGGCCGGGTACCGCGTCGAGGCGATCGACCTCGCCGGTCAGTATGAGTCCGCTGCGGCGGGACCGGAGAACCTCGACCCGCCGCAGCCGCGCTACACGCTCGACCTCTTCGTCGACGACCTGATCGCCGTGCTCGACGGCGGTCGCGCACCGGCGCACGTGCTGGGGTACTCGTTCGCCGGCACCGTCACCGCAGCGGCGGCCACGCGGCATCCCGAGCTGTTCAGCACCCTCACGCTGCTGTCGGCACCGCCGTTGCCCGGGCAGTCGCTGCGCGGGTTCAAGGTGCTGGGCCCGTTCAGCGGCCTCGTTCCCGGGCGTGCACTGGGTCCGCTGTTCATCGCCGCGGTCGGGCGCAACGTGCACCGCGCTCCCGCCGACCGGGCCCGGTTCGTCACGGCGCGCTTCGCGCACACGCGCCACTCGAGCGTCGGCGACATGATGACGCTCATGAAGCGCACCCCCGACCTGGCTCCGGCGCTGCGAGCCGCCGGCATTCCGATGCTCGTCGTGACCGGCACCGGCGACGTGTGGTCGGTCGACGCGCACCGCGCCCACGCCGAGCGGCTGGGCGCGCGCGTGCTCGTGCTGCCCACCGGGCACAGCCCGTGCGAGACCGCCCCCCACCAGCTCACAGAGGCGATGCTCGCGCTCATGCGCGACGCCGACCCGGCATGACACACGGGTGTGCGAGAATCCTGATTACTCTCACGTAACGAAGGGATGTGCCGTCTCATGTGCACACGCGTTGTCTGGCCCGATGCCAACGGATCGGTGATCGTCGGCCGAAACATGGACTTCCACATGGATCTCCTGACCAACCTCTGGAAGTACCCCCGCGGCATGAAGCGCACCGACGGCGTCGAGGGGAACCTCACGTGGACGTCGAAGTACGGCAGCGTCGTCGCCACAGCCTTCGACCTCATCGGCACAGACGGCATGAACGAGAAGGGCTTCGCCGGTCACATCCTGTGGCTCGTGGAGTCCGAGTACGGCAAGCCCGAGGCGCAGGCGACGCAGCTCAGCCAGGCCGTCTGGCTGCAGTACTACCTCGACAACTTCGCCACCGTGGCCGAAGCCGTCGAATGGACGAACCAGTCGCAGGTCGAGATCGCGCAGCTGTTCGACCCCACCGGGCACATCGTGCCCACCCTGCACTTGGCCCTCGACGACGCCACCGGCGACTCGGCGATCATCGAGTACACCGACGGCAAGCCCACGGTGTATCACAACCGTGACTACAAGGTCATGACGAACTCTCCGACCTTCGACAAGCAGCTCGAGCTGGTCGCGCAGGTACAGGGACTGGGGGGCGACAAGCCGCTGCCGGGTTCGACGCTGGCCAGCGACCGCTTCGCCCGGGCCTCGTACTACGTCGAGCAGCAGGTGCAGCCGAAGACGCAGCTCGACGCCATCGCCGCGATGTTCAGCATCATCCGCAACGCGGCCCAGCCGTTCCGGGAGCCCGAGCCTGGCCACCCCGAGGCATCCAAGACGATCTGGCAGGTCGTGCTCGACCTCACCAACCGGCGCTACGTGTTCGAGTCGACCACGCGCCCCAGCACCGTGTGGGTCGACCTCGACGAGCTCAGCTTCAACGAGGGCACCAAGGTGCTCAGGCTCGACCTGGTCGGCCGTCTGGCGCTCGAGGGCGGCTTGGCGGGCAACGTCAGCCACAGCTTCCACGACGTCGGCGAGGTGGCCACCGAGGTGCTCGCGACCGGTATGACGGCTCTCGAGTGGGTGGCCAAGAAGCAGGACGACTTCGTGGCGATCAAGAAGGCCGTGCAGGATCTGGTCGGCAAGAAGAAGCCCGTGGCAGCGCAGTGACGCCCGGCGGCGTCGTCAGAAGCGGCGGATGCCTTCGGCCCGCTGCCGACGACGGCGCCGCGACCTGCCGCGCGCGTTCTCGACGATCCGGCGTGGCCAGCTGCGCTCGCGGAAGTTCACCCCTGTGATGTGGAACGCCCACGCTGCGCGGCGTGCGAACCCCGCGAAGCTGTCGAACGGGCGTGCCGACACGCCCACCTGGAGCAGGCGGTCGTAGTCGACGCCCATGTCGGGGTCGAGCACGAGGCTCAGGTCGAGATCGTCGTGCGCCTTGGGGTCGTCCAGGTGCACGCGCTCGCGCAGGTGCCGCCAGGCATCCCGGCGCAGCCCGAAGTTCGACCCGAACAGCGGGACCCGCGCCACCACACCCTGGAACACCCAGAAATACCCGCCCAGGTAGACATAGCGGCCGACGAACCGCCAGAACCGGACCCTGCCGTAGAACGACCCCGTGCCGGTGAGCCCCGTGAGGGTCGGATCGGCGTCGAACCGTTCGGCCAGCCGGGCCACCCAGTCGGCCGCGGGGCGCGAGTCGGCGTCGAGCCGCCCGATGATGTCGCCCGTGGCCGCATCGAACCCGGCCGCCGTCGCCCGCAGCACCCCACGCACCGGCTCGTGCACGACGCGGACACCAGCCGCGTGCGCCACGGCGGAAGTCTCGTCGGTCGAGCCGTTGTCGACCACGATCACCTCATCGGCGGGGCGCGTCTGCCGCGCCAGTGCGTCGAGACAGTGCGTCAGCATGTGCGCATCGTTCAACGACGGGATCACGACGCTGATGGTGGTCATCGCAGAAATCCTAGGGGTGGCGACGATGGGTGATGCTCGCCATCGTCTGGTTTCGGAGAAGACGCCGGATCGACGTAGGGTGCAATGTCGAGCGCCCCGGCGTGCTCGTTGACGTGCCGCGTTCTGCGGTGCGCGCCCGCGATTCGTGACAGGTGAACGTGTGCGTAGCAGCACACGGCGGGGGCGTGCGGGCGTCGCGTCAGCGGCCGCTGTCGAACAGGTGGCGCCCGCTGTGGTCGAGCACCTTGACGGTGATGCCGCGCTCGCGCAGCACCGCCACGGTGCGTGTCTCCTCGTCGAGAGTGCGGCCCAGGGCGTGCACGTTGGCGACGACCACGATATCCCCCGCGTGCAGTGTGCCGAACAGGCGCACGAGGCGTGTCTCCCACGACTCGAGGGTCTCGGGTGCCGGGTGGCGGAATCCCTCGATCGGCACGCCGAAGCGGGCGAGGTCCTCGCGCTGCTGCACGACCGACGGCATGTCGGGCCGCGCGACGACGAGTCCCACGAGCCGCGCGTTGTCGGGCCGCGCCTGCCACCAGTCGCGGTCGCGCTGCAGTTCGGTGAAGCACTGCGGGCACTCGGCCGCCGCGTGCGGCGGGTGCATCGGGCTGGTGTCGGCGAGAGTGGATGCCGCATCCGCGCCGGCCGGGACGGCACGCCGCGTCGCGGCATCCGCCGTGGTGCTCGCGTCCATGACGCCCCCTTTCTGCTCCCCTCCATTGTGGCCCCTCGCGCCGCTCCCTGCGGCCCGCGCCATGCCCAGGAGCCCGTGCCCGCCTCCCCGGTGCGCGGCGCCCGGCGCGCTACCGTGGGTGGAGGAAAACGTTGGGGGCGGTGTCACTGGTGACCGAGACAGACCTGGATCACATCTTGTATCCCGCGATCGAGCCGTACGATGCGGGATCGCTGCTGGTCGGCGACGGCAACCGTGTCTACTGGGAGCAGAGCGGCAATCCGAACGGCAAGCCCGTCGTGTTCCTGCACGGGGGCCCGGGTGGCGGCACCGCGCCGTGGCACCGCCGGTTCTTCGACCCCGAGCGCTATCGCATCGTCCTGCTCGACCAGCGCGGATGCGGGCGCAGCACCCCGAGTGCGAGCGAGCCGGACGCCGACCTGCGCCACAACACGACCTGGCACCTGGTGGCCGACCTCGAGCTGCTGCGCAAGAACCTCGGCATCGAGACGTGGCAGGTGTTCGGTGGCTCGTGGGGCAGCGCGCTCGCCCTCGCCTACGCGCAGACGCACCCCGAGGCGGTGAGCGAGCTCGTGCTGCGCGGCATCTTCACGCTGCGCCGGCACGAGCTGGAGTGGTTCTACGAGGGCGGCGCCTCGGCCCTGTTCCCCGACCTGTGGGAGGAGTTCATCGCGCCGATCCCCGTGCTCGAGCGGTCGCACCTGATCGAGGCGTACCACCGGCGGCTGAGCGACCCCGACCCCGCGGTGCACACGCCGGCGGCCATCGCCTGGTCGCGGTGGGAGGCGGCGACGGTCACGCTGCGTCACGATCACGAAGGAGTGCGGCGGATGTCGGATGCCGCCACCGCGACGGCGTTCGCCCGCATCGAGAACCACTACTTCCTGCACGGCGGGTGGTTCGAGCCCGAGCAGCTGATCGCCGGTGCGGCGGCGCTGCGCGGCATCCCGGCGGTCATCGTGCAGGGCCGCTACGACGTGTGCACGCCGATGATGACGGCGTGGGATCTGCACCGGGCGTGGCCCGAGGCCGAGCTCGTCGTCGTCGACGACGCCGGGCACTCGGCCTCGGAGCCGGGCATCGCGCGGGCACTGCGCGCTGCGACCGACCGGTTCAGCGGCCTCGGATGAGGTCTGCCGCGACCTCGCCGATCACGATCGCGGGGGCATTGGTGTGCCCTCGGATCACGGTCGGCATCACCGACGCATCGGCCACCCGAAGGCCCTGCACGCCGCGCACGCGCAACTCGGGATCGACCACCGATGCGTCGTCCGACCCCATACGGGCCGTGCCGACCGGGTGATACAGCGTGTGCGAATAGCGGCGCAGCGACAGCTCGGCGCGCTCGTCGGCCGTCATGTCCTCGCCGCCGACCGGCTGCACCCACGTCCCGGTGGTGACCGCGCGCAGCGCATCGGTGTCGATGAGCCGCTCGCACACGGCCAGTCCCGCCCGCAACGTGGCGACGTCGACACCATCGGCGTCGGTGAGGTAGCCGGGATCGATCAGCGGGTGCGCGGTCGGGTCGGGGGAGGCCAGCCGGATGCTTCCACGCGACCGCGGCCGCAGCAGGATCGCCCCCACCGTGATCCCCTCCGCCGGCAGCGGCACCAGTCCTTCGCCGATGTAGGGGGCGGCGGCGAAGATGACCTCGATGTCGGGCAGCCCGTCGGGCACGCCGGCCGCCTCGGCGACCTCGGTGCGCACGAAACCGTACGCCTCGGCGACATTGGAGGTCAGCATGCCCGTGCGCGCCGTCAGGTATCGCGCGAGCTGAGGCAGCCGTTCGGCGCCGTACAGCGTGCCGCCCTTCGCGGCGGGCACGAGACCCGAGACCAGATGGTCCTGCAGGTTCTGGCCGACTCCCGGCGCGTCGAAGACCAAGGGGATGCCGTGCTCGGCGAGGTGCGCGGCGGGCCCGATGCCCGACAGCATGAGCAGCTGCGGCGTGTTGATCGCCCCGCCGGCAAGGATGACCTCGCGGCGGGCCAGGGCGTGGCGGGTGATGCCGTCGATGTCGACGTACACGCCGGTCGCGCGTACCTCGTCCCCCGAGCCTCCACGGTTCCCGAGCTTGTCGAGGGGGCCCGCGTTCGTCGCGGGGCCGAACGTCACGCGCCGCACGAGCGCACCGGTCACCACCCGCAGGTTGCGGCGCCGGCGTGCCGGTCGCAGGTACGCATCGGCGGTCGACGCGCGGGCACCGCGATGCTGGCTGACCATGGTCTGCGAGAAGCCCTGCCCGGTGGGCAGGTTGGGTGCCGTCACGGTGTGGCCGGCCTCGGCGGCCGCCTTCAGGAACGCTGCGGTGTGCGGCCGCGGGTCGCGCTGGTGCTCGACCGCCTGCGCGCCCGCCGCACCCTGCGTCGGATCGGCCGGGTCCTCGGTGCGCTCGACGCGCTGGAAGTAGGGCACCAGCGACGACCACGACCAGCGGGAGCCCGCGGCATCCGCCCACTCGTCGTAGTCTGCAGCGAAGCCGCGCACCCACATCATCGCGTTCAGCGACGACGACCCGCCGAGGGTCTTGCCGCGCGGCCAGAAGACCGTGCGACCCTCGAGTTCGCGCTGCGGGACGGTGTCGTAGCTCCAGTCGTACTCGCCGCGGAACAGCTTCGAGAACGCGGCCGGCACGTGCAGCTCGAGTGCCTTGTCGGGGCCGCCGGCCTCGAGCAGCAGCACGCTGGCCGAGGGGTCTTCGCTGAGCCGGGCCGCCACGGCCGCTCCCGCCGACCCTGCGCCGACGACGATGTAGTCGGCCTCCAGCGGTGCGCCGCCTCGAGCGTGTCGAGGGGCCCTCATGCGCGGAACGCCGCGACGAGCGTGCCGACGAGCTTCGCCACGTTGCCGTCGATGCGGAACCGCGTGAAGCCCTCGCTGACCTGCGCGCCGGTACGCGCGGTCACGAACCACGGCGGCTTGGGCAGCACGCTGCGCCGGCCGCCGGTGAACGAGCGGGGGAACGGCCGGAAAGGCCCGCGCACCACCGAGCGCTCGGTGGCGTCGACGAGCAGCGCGTTGTGCACGACCCCCATGCCGCTGCCGACCGCATCGAGCGTGTTGCCCGGGTAGGCGCCCCACGTGAGCGTGGGGGTGAGAAACGCGAACGCCGTCCACGCGTTGATCGCGATGGCCCCGTAGCGTAGGTCGGCGATGGCGCGTTCGAACCCGTCGCCCAGCGCCCGCTGCGTGACCGGGTCGACGAGCACGTTGGCGCCGAGCGTGCCGACCAGCCGGGTGTTGGCGTGCTGCACCGCCGTGTCGAGGAACTCCTGCCCGAGCCCGGGCAGCGTGACGACGCCGAGCACCGGCGCGAAGTACTCTGTGGTCTCGAGGGCCGCGGCATCCGTTCCGTCCTGGACCGTGACGACGGCGCGCGTGCCGCCCGCCAGCCAGTCGGCCTCGGGATACGCCTCGCTCGCGGTCGCGAGCTTCTTGTCGCTGCCGGGGTACCAGACGGGGCGGCCGGGAGCCGTCGCGAATGCCTCGTGCAGCGCGGCGAGGAACGCCTCGCGCTGCGGCCAGTCGCGGCTGAGCAGCACCACCTGGCCGGCGATGCAGTTGTGCCCGCTGTTGTGCAGGCGCATGGTGGCGATGTGCTCGGCGTGGAAGCGCAGGTCGGCGTCGGTCCACCGGCCGGGCACGACGATGATCGGCGACACCCCGCCCAGCTCGGCGGTGATGGGCGTGCGCAGCAGCGGTCGGCCCTCGCGCCGACGGCGTGTGGCGGCGGCCTTCGCCTGGGGCGAGCCTGTCGAGCCACCCCAGACGATCGCGTCGAAGGTGGCCTCGGAGCCGGTGATGTGCACGTGGTCGATGCCGTCGTGGCCGGTCAGGTAGGAGCCCACGTCGCCGCCGCCGGTCACGATCTTCAGGAAACCGGGCTCGATCAGCGGGGCGAGCGCCCGCTCGAACACGGGGAGCAGCGGATCCATCGTCGGGTTCAGCTTGAGCAGGGCGACGCGGTTGTGTGCGAGCAGCTCGTACAGCACGTCGAGCACGGGGATCGACGTGACGTTGCCGGCGCCGAGCACCAGGCCGACGCCCCCCGACACGGTGGGAGCGAGCTGGGCGAGCCCGGCGTCGGCGCGCGCCTCGTCGAGCGTCACGCCCGGTCGCAGCCACAGCTCGCCGGTGTAGCCCGACAGCAACAGCCCGTCGACGGCGTTCGTCGGGAACGTGTGCAGGGCGATGCGGTCGCCGGGCGCGGGCGACGCCTTCACGTCGGCGAGCGGGCTGCGACCTCCGGCCAGGGCGCGCAGTGTGCCGATGTACGCGTCGAGGGCGGTGAGGAGCGCATACGGTCCCGCCAGCCACTCCTCGCCGGCGAGTGGATGCCCCGGCTCGATGCCCTTGATCGTGTTGGCGACTGTGGTCCACTCGGGTGCGGCGCGCCCGACCTCCTCGCGCACCCGCTCCAGCAGCCGGGCACGCTGGTCGAGCGTGAGGTGCGTCCAGCCCTTCGCGCCGGTACGCAGGGCCGCGATGTCGCTGTCGAGCCGGGTGCGGACGTCGGCGGAGAGAGCGGGAGGGGATGCCGGTGGCGCGGTGCTCTTGGCGGCCGGGCGCGAGGGCCTCTTCGCTTTCGCAGCGGGTCGGGCGGTCGCGGGCGTCGCGGCGGAGGGCACGGGTCATACTCCTTCGTGCGGGGGAACAGCGGGCACGGCATCGTGCACGCGGGAACTCGTCTCCAGCTTACGTCCCCCGGCGCACGGCGACGACCGGATGCCGCACGTGCGCGGCTCAGCCGTCGATGTCGGCGCGCCGCAGTCGGTACCGCGACAGCGTGATCAGGCTCAGCGCGATGAGCGCCGCGGGGATCACGCTGAAGCTCACGGTGATGCCGACGACGGCCGCCGCGGGCTGGGTCGCCGTGGCGGTGGCGACAGTCGAGACGTACCCGGTCGCGGCGAGCACGATCGACAGCGCCGTGGCGCCGAGCGCGAAGCCGGTCGTCTCGCCGGCGGTCCAGACGCCGCCGAACGCCCCTGCCCGGCCCTTGCCGTTGCAGGCGGCGTCGTGGGCGATGACGTCGGGCAGCATCGCCATCGGCAGTGACTGCATGCCGGCGTAGGCGATGCCTGCCACGCCCACCGGCACGTAGATCCACGCCCCCGGTGACCACACCGCGCCGAGCGTTGCCAGTGCCGCCACGGCGTACAGCACGCTGGCGGCGGCGAAGATGCGCTCCTTGCCGTGCCGCCGGGCGAGCCACTCCCAGCCGGGGGCGGCCAGCAGCGCCGGTGCGATGAGCGCGACGAACAGCAGGGTCACGGCGCCCTCGGAGCGCAGCACCCAGGTGGCCAGGTACTGGGCACCCGCGAGCATGAGACCGGTCGCCAAGGCCTGCAGCACGAACGTGCCGAGCAGGGCCCGGAACGGCTGGCTGCGCCGCAGCGCGTCCAGCGCGGCGCGGAAGTTCGCGCCGACCCCGGTGTCGAACGCCGAAGGCGCGGTCTCGAGGTCGCGCAGGCGGGTGCGGTCGAGCTCGTCGGCGATCAGCTCGGCCTCGGCCGCCGTCGCATTGCCCGCCGCCGACATCGCCGGGCGCTGGATGGCCGCGTGACGTGCCGATCCGGTGGCCACGAGCAGGCCGATGCCGATGACCACGCCCGCCACGATCCCCATCACCAGATAGCCGGTGGTGGGGTCGCCGGTGAGTCCGCGCAGCATGGGTCCGCCCGCGCCGAACAACAGGATCGCGAACGTCAGGACGACCACCCGCCAGGTCAGCAGCGTGGTGCGCGTGTCGTAGCTGTCGGTGAGCTCGGCAGGCAGCGCGATGTACGGCACCTGGAACAGGCTGAACGCCGTCGCTGTCAGCAGGAACGCCACCAGCACCCAGATCGCACCGACGGCGGGCCCGAGCGACGGCGGCACGGCGAACGTGAGGGCGAAGAACACCGGAAGCGCCAGCGCGCCGATCACCATGAGCCTCCGCCGGTCACCGTGCCGTGCCCGGTCGCGGTCGGTGAGCGCGCCGATCACCGGGTCGATCACCACGTCCCACACCTTCGACGCGGTGACGATGACGCCGGCCAGCAGCGCCGTCACGCCGAGACTGTCGGTCAGGTAGTAGGTCAGCACCAGGCCCGGCAGCGTGCCGAACCCTCCGGTGCCGATCGAGCCGACGGCGTACTGTGCGACGGTGCGGCGGGGAAGGGAGCGTGCGGGAGCGTCTGTGCCCATGCGACGCAAGTGTAGGCGGTCGGCCGCGGTCAGCGTTCCTCGTGCACGAGCTCCTCGTCGGGCACGACCGTGCCCGAGGCGAGCCAGCCGGGAAGCTCGTCGAGCGTGGCGGGGGCGGCGCCCGGAAGGAACGTCGCGACCCCGCTCGGCAGGGCGGGTGCGGGCCACGGATCGGTGAGGGCGGCGATCAGCTCAGAACCGCGGATGCCGGCGGCATCCATTCTGCGCAGCTCTTCGCGCTGGATTCCGGGTGTGCGCTCGCCGTTGCCGAGATCGGTGCCGTACTGCACCCGCCCGCCCGCGGCGGCGAAACGACGCAGATTCTCGGTCGCGCGGTCGAGGTCGTCGCCGGCGTGGATGCCGAGCGTGGTGATCCAGCGTTGCCCGCGGGCCACCGCGCGCGCGATGTCGTCGTCGTCGACTCGCTCGCTGAACGGGGTGTGCGCGAGGGCGTCGACGTCGGCGGCCATCGCGAAGCGCGTCATCCCGTCGCCCTCCACGTGGGCGACGACCGGCAGTCCGTGCCGATGCGCCGCGGTCACGATCGCGTGGAGCGTCACCGTGTCGAACACCGGCCCCGCCGCCGCGTTGAGGGCGACCTTGATCACCGAGGCTCCGCACGTCGCCTGCTCGTCGACCGCGGTCGCCGCGCCGCCCGGTGCACCCGGCTCGGGCGACGGGCTCGAGACGGTGCGCCATGTCGCGGCCGGCGCCCAGCCGCGGCCCGAAGGGTCGCCGCCCGGCGTCGTCAGCATCGCACCGGCGTACGCGACACGGGGAAAGCCGTCGCGCGGACGGCGCGCGAGGTCGACCGGTGACCCGCCCAGGTCGAGCACCGCGGCGATGCCGTGGGCAGTCAGCGCGTGCTCGTCGATGAGGTGCAGGTGCACGTGCGCGTCGACGAACGGCGGCAGCGCCGTGCCCTGCTCGCCGGTCAGCACCCGCCGGTACGCCTGCGCCGGGCCCCGTCCGTCGCCGAACCCGGTCATGCGCCCAGCTCGGTGCGCACCGCGTACAGCTCGGGGAAGAACGTCAGATCGAGTGCGCGGCGCAGGAACGGCACACCGCTCGACCCGCCGGTGCCCTGCTTCATGCCGATGATGCGCTCCACCGTCCTGAGGTGCCGGAAGCGCCACAGCTGGAAGTTGTCCTCGAGGTCGACGAGCTCTTCGCACGTCTCGTACGCGGCCCAGTTGTTGCTCGGATCGGTGTAGATCGCGGTGAACACGGGCACCAGCGCGGGGTCGTAGCGCCACGGCTCGGTGACATCCCGGTCGAGCACCGCAGCCGGCACCGGGTAGCCCGCGCGAGCCAGCAGCCGCAGGAACTCGTCGTAGAGACTGGGCGCCTCCAGCGCCGCCTGCACGAGCGCGAGGCTCTCGGGCTCGGCGGCGAAGACGCGCAGCATCCCTCTGTTCTTGTTTCCGAGGGTGAACTCGACCGCACGGTACTGCGGGGACTGGAACCCACTGGCATTGCCGAGCACGCCCCGGAACTCGGCGTACTCGGCGGGCGTGAGCGTGGACAGCACCGACCACTGGTCGGTGAGCGTCTTCTGGATGTGCTTGACGCGCGCGATGCACTTCAGAGCCGGCGCGAGCGTGTCCTCGCGCATGAGCCGGCATGCCGCGCTCAGCTCGTGCAGCACGAGCTTGAGCCACAGTTCGCTGGTCTGGTGCTGCACGATGAACAGCAGCTCGTCGTGGTGCTCGGGGTCGCTGAGCGGACGCTGCGCCGACAGCAGGGTCGCTAGATCGAGGTAGCCGCCGTAGCTCATGCGGTCGTCGAAGTCGGTGACGACGGTGTCCTCGATGGCTCGGGTGTTGCGTTCGACGTCGCTGTCCACGCGGCTCAGCCTAGATCAGGGCGAGCTCGCGCAGCTTGGCCTCGACGTCGGCGTTCGACGGCTCGACGTGGTGCGACGCGTCGGGGTACACGACGACGGGAATGTTCGTGCGCCCCGAGATGTCGCGTGCCACCTCGGCCGCGGCGGGCTCGGCCTCGAGGTCGACATACGTGTACTCGACGCCGAGCTCATCGAGCTGCTTCCTGGTGCGGCGGCAGTCGCCGCACCAGGCGGCGCCGAACATGGTGACCGTGGACGGATCTGGCTGGGTCATGCATCCATTCTGCCGCACTTCTGCCGTACTCAGGCGGCCGTGTCACGATGGACGGATGCAGCTCACGATCATCGTGCCGACGCGGAACGAAGCGCCGAACGTCGCCGAGCTCGTGGCGCGCGTCGGCGCCGCCGTGCACGGAGTCGACGCCGAGCTGCTGTTCGTCGACGACAGCACCGACGACACCCCCGACCGGGTGCGCGAGGCGGCCGCGCACGCGCCGCTGTCCGTGCGGCTCGTCCACCGCGACGACCCGGTCGGCGGGCTCGGCGGGGCCGTGCTCGAGGGGCTGGCGGCGGCGCGGGCCGACGTGTGCGTCGTGATGGACGGCGACCTGCAGCATCCACCCGAGACGATCCCCGCCCTGCTCGATCGTCACGTGGCCGGCGACGTCGACCTCGTCGTCGCGTCGCGCTACCAGCCCGGTGGGTCGAACGGGGGGCTGGCCGACGGGCGGCGCGTGCTGGTGTCGCGCCTGTCGACGATGCTCACCAAGGCGATGTTCCCGATCCGGCTGCGCGAGGTCTCCGACCCGATGACCGGGTTCTTCCTCGTCGACCGGCGCGCGGTGAACCTCGAGGCGCTGCGCCCGCGCGGCTACAAGATCCTGCTCGAGGTGCTCGCCCGCAAGACGATGCGCGCCGCCGAGGTGCCGTTCGTGTTCGACGGCCGGCACGGCGGTCAGTCCAAGGCGACGTTCCGGCAGGGTGCGCACTTCCTCGGCCAGCTGTGGGGGCTGCGGTTCGGCAAGATGTCGCTGTTCGCCGTCATCGGTGGACTCGGCGCCGTCGTCAACATCGCGATCGTGTGGCTGCTCACGGCGCTGGGCGTGAACTACATCGTTGCGGCGGTCGTCGCGGCGGAGGCGACCATCGTCGGCAACTTCCTGCTCATCGAACGCTTCGTCTTCCAAGACATGCGGGCCGAGGCATCCGGTGTCTGGCGTCGCTTCGCCACGTCTTTCGCGTTCAACAACGTCGAGGCGCTCGTGCGCATCCCGATCATGGCACTCATGGTGGGCACGTGGAACATCACGGCCGTGCTCGCCACCGCCATCACGCTCGCGCTCGCGTTCGTCGTGCGCTTCGTGTTCCACTCCCTCGTCGTCTACGCGCCGCGCAAGGCCGGCCGGCCGTCGGCCGCGCGCCAGCTGATCGACGCGCTCGACGAGCAGGCGATGTCGCCGGGCGAGCTCTAGACCCTCGCAGCCGCCAGCACCGCATCGCTGAACGGCGGCCACGCCTCGGCCGCCCATGGGCCGAAGTCGCGGTCGGTCAGGGCGACGAGCGCGAGGTGGGCCGCAGGGTCGACCCACAGGAACGTGCCCGACTGCCCGAAGTGCCCGAACGTCGCAGGGGAGTTGCGCGTGCCCGTCCAGTGCGGGCTCTTGCCGTCGCGGATCTCGAAGCCGAGACCCCAGTCGTTCGGGTCCTGCCTGCCGAAACCGGGCAGCACGCCGCGCAGACCCGGGAAGGCGACCGACGTCGCCTCGGCGAGGGTCTCGGGCGCGAGCAGTGCCGGCCGCTGCAACTCGGCGGCGAAGCGGGAGAGATCGGATGCCGTGGAGTGACCACCGGCGCCGGGTGAGCCGGTGATCGCGGTTGCCGTCATGCCGAGCGGGTCGAAGACTGCCTCGCGCGCGTACTCGCCGAAAGGTATGCCCGTCTCGGCATGCAGCAGCTCGCCGAGCATCGCGAAGCCCGCGTTGGAGTAGAGGCGCCGTGCGCCGGGCGCACCGCGCACGGTGCGGGAATCGAAGTCGTACCCGGCCGTGTGCGCCAGCAGGTGTCGCACCGTCGCACCCTCGGGGCCCGCTGCCTGATCGAGGTCGAGCGCACCCTCTTCGACCGCGACGAGCAGCGCGTAGGCGCTCAGTGGCTTGGTGACCGACGCCAGTCGGTACCCGCGGTCCTGGTTACCGTGCGTCGCTCGTACCCGCCCCTCGGCATCGACCACTGCGACGGCGACGTTGTCGGCCGGCCATTCCGCGGCGGTGGCGAGGGCTGTGGTGAGGTCATCGGACACGCCTGCCACGCTACGGCATCCATTCTTCGGATCAGCCGGCGCGCTCGACGGCGGCGATCACCACTTCGAGTTCGTCGCGCAGGGCGACGAGTCGCTACAGCGGCAGGCCGAGTCGGTCGATGACGGCGGGCGGCATGGCGAATGCCCGTTCGCGCAGAGCGCTGCCGGCCACGGTCGGCTGAAGGCAGAAGGTGCGGTCGTCGCCATCGACCGGGGTGCGCTCGACGAGCGCGAGCATCTGAGCCGGCCTACGTGCCGGCGTCCAACCCCGGTGCCCCATCTGCGGCGCACCCATGAACGCGCATCGCATCGAGCGCCGCGGCGGAGGAAAGTTGACGAGCCTCATGTGCCTGAACCGCAGCCGCGGGAATGAAGAAACCCCCGCGATGTAGAAGCTACGCGAGGGTTTCCGTGGCTCCGACCGGCATCGATCCGGTGACCTTTCGATTTTCAGTCGAACGCTCTACCAACTGAGCTACAGAGCCACGCAACGTGAGGTTGCCTGCCCATTCTAGGGCAACCGAGGTTCTACAAGAAGAATCCTGGTCAGGAGACATAGACAGCGGCACCGTTCTCTGCTCGAGCGGAGAAGCGCCATCCCATGACGCAAGACTCGGGTGGATGGGTGACGTGGGCGGATGGGTGACGTGGGCAGAGTGCAGCGCATCGCCGCTGACTCCCATCGGCGCGCAGCGGAGCACGTTGTGAATGAGAACGCTCGCGAACACGATGCGTCTGAACAGGGTGACTCCCTCTGGCCGTCGCCGATGGCTCGACCCGGTGGCCTTCTTCGGGGGTGCCAAGGGCGGCACGGTAAGCTTGAGGCGATGGTATCGTCCGCTTGGAATCCTCGGTCCTCGGTGCTGGCTGAGTGGCTGCTGATAACGAGGATCATTGCCAGCCTCGGACTCGCCTTGCTCCTCATACTCGGCATCGCTGCCGCAGGACACGGAGAGTCGGAGGGCGCGCCGCCCGTGTCGCTGGCGATGGCCGCAGTCGTCAATCCGCATTTGGACCCACTGAGCCACGGCTCAGCTACGGCGAGCCTCGGCGCGGAGCATCAGGTGGTCTCAAGCGGTTCGCAGGAGTCGAGCGCCCTGATGGGTGCGGCGTTGTGCATGCTCGGCATGCTGTGCGGCCTCGTCTTCGCTGTGTTGACACGCGGGCTGTGGCGAGGGCGTACCCCTCCCGATCGTGGGTTGCTGCTGCCGCGCGTGTTGTCGTTGCTTCCTGCTCGGGTTGCGCGTCCGGGCGCGACCGTTCTGTCTCTGACGCAGTTGGGCTTGTCCCGAACCTGACTTTCGACACGCCGTCCCGCTGTGGACGGTGCTTCGCCCCGGGCTGTGCCTGGGTTCTGTCCTGTGCCGTTTCTGTGTTTGGAGTACCCGATGAAAGCCCCTATGAAGGCGACGTTGATCGCCATTGCGGTTGCTGTCGTGCTAGCGCTGGCTGCGTTCCTCTATGCCCTTGTCAATCAGAGTCCCGCTCCACAACCCGAGGAGGGCGGTGGCGGAGCCGCATCGGTGGTTCGAGAGAACTCGCATGTTCTTGACGACGGCGGCCCGGACGCCGTGACCGTCGTGGAGTTCGTCGACTTCGAGTGCGAGGCGTGTGGTGCGTTCTACCCGATCGTGGAAGATCTGCGTGAGCAGTTCGCCGGGCAGATCACCTATGTGGTCCGTTACTTCCCGATGCCGGGTCACTTCAACTCGATGAACGCGGCGTTGGCGGCGGAGGCAGCTGCGGCGCAGGGCCGGTTCGAGGACATGTACCACCGGCTGTTCGAGACGCAGGCGGAGTGGGGTGAGGCGCAGGAATCTCGCGCGGATCTGTTCCGTGGCTTCGCGGAGGAGCTCGGACTGGACATGACTGCTTATGACGAGGCGGTGGCTTCCCCAACCACCGCACAGCGTGTGGAACTCGACTTCAACGAGGGCCATGCGCTTGGTGTGGGCAGCACGCCGACGTTCTTCGTCGATGGAGAACTGCTCGAGCTGCAGGCATGGGACGACCTCGAGAACGCCATCGACGCCGCGGTGAACGGTGAACGGTGATGCGGACGAGTTTGTCGGTTCCCACGATCTACCGGGATCGGTCGGCGTCCTCACCATCGCAGGGGGCTTTCGCGATGCACCCGTCCACCGACAGGTCCTCACGCCACTCGTCACGACGCCGAGCGCGAGCACCTGCACGAGCTTGTCGAACACGATCCGATCCGGCACCCGGGGCCGGTGGCAGCCCAGCGGATGCTCATCCACGACCGGCGGGATGAGCACCTCGAACTGGTGCCAGATCAGACTTCGCACCCGCATCACGTCAACACCACACGGATCACCTCACGGCGGAACCTCGCAAGTGATCGTGGAGCCGAACATCAGTGCCTGGGCTTGTCTTCGTGATCGATGCCGTGGTGCTCTTTGCCGCGCTCGAAGTTGAGCAGTCGCAACGCGTTGGCGACGACGATCAGGGTGGAGCCTTCGTGGATGAGGACGACCGCGCCGATGTTCAGACCGACGAACGTGGCAATGACGAGGAACCCGACGACGGCGAGGCTCGCGATCAGGTTCTGCCGGATGATCTTGCTCGTGGCGCGGCTGAGTCGCACGGCGAACGGGACGCGGCCGAGATCGTCGCTCATGAGTGCGATGTCGCAGGTCTCCAGCGCGACGGTCGAGCCCGCGGCGCCCATCGCGATGCCGATGTCGGCGCGGGCCATCGCGGGGGCGTCGTTCACACCGTCGCCAACCATCGCGATCGGTCGGTGGGTCTCAGATAGCCGGGCGATCTGCGCGACCTTGTCCTCGGGCAGTAGCTCTCCGAGGGCGGTGTCGATGCCGACCTCCCGGCCTACCGCGTCGGCGACGCGCTGGTTGTCGCCGGAGATCATGACGAGCTGGTCGACGTTCGCACCGCGGAGAGCGCTCAGAACCTGCGCGGACTCGGCACGGGAGGCATCCATCACCCCGACGATCCCGAGGAACCGGTCGCCACGTCGCACGATCATCAAGGTCTGACCGGAGTCGCGGGCCTTCTCGTAGGCTGCCATGAGGGGCGTGGGGAGGGTGAGCTGCTGCTCCTCGAACATGCGGAGGTTGCCGACTTCGACCCGCTCTCCGTCAATCGTGGCAAGGACGCCACGGCCCGTGACGGCGGTCAGATCGGTCGCGTCCACCCGGCCGGAGTCAGGAACCTGCCCTGCGAGATCGCGGACGATCGCGATGGCGAGGGGATGGTCACTGAGCGATTCCACCGCCACCAGCGTCGGCACCAGCAGGGCACCCTCGGGGCCATCGGCGGGAGCGACGGAAGTCACCCGCGGCAGGCCCCAGGTGAGCGTGCCGGTCTTATCGAAGGCCATCGCCCGGACACGTCCGAGGGTCTCCAACGGTGCACCGCCCTTGACGAGCACCCCAGCACGCGCAGCGCGGGCGACCCCGGCCAGGACCGCTGCGGGCGTCGCGATCGCGAGAGCGCAGGGGCTCGCGGCCACGAGCACCGTCATCGCGAGATAGAACGCCGCGGCGAACGGCTCGGCGAAGGCGAACATCGACACAAGCAGCGTGACGGCAACGCCGAGGACCACCACGGGTACGTACCATCGCTGGAACCTGTCGATGAACTGCTGAGTCGGCGACGTCGCCTGGTCGGCGGTGCGGACGAGCTCGACCACCTTGCTCAGCGTGGAGTCCGCCGCCGTCGTGGTCACAATGATCTCCAGTACCCCGGAACCGTTGACGGTGCCCGCGAACACCCGGTTGGCTGCCGGGAGTGTGTCGACGGTGCGCATTGCCCGCTCCGTGTCGTCGACGGGCTCCTTCTCGACGGGAATGGACTCGCCGGTGACGGCCGACTGGTCGACGGCGGACAGCCCCGAGACGACGAACCCGTCTGAGGGGATGCGGGAGTTCGGGCGGATGACCACGACATCTCCGACCGCTATCTGCTCGACGGGCACCTCGACGGGCTCGCCATCGCCGCGTCGCACGAGCGCGCTGCGCGGGGCGAATTCGGCGAGGGACTCGATGGACTTGCTGGCGCGACTGAGTGCATACTCCTCGAGTGCGTGACCCAGGCTGAACAGGAACAGCAGCACTGCCCCTTCCGCCCACTGGCCGATCACGGCAGCGCCCAAGGCTGCGACGAGCATGAGGAAGTCGACTTCGAACTTGCCGCGCAGCGTCGAGGAGATCGCGGTGCGCACGGTGAAGAAGCCGCCGAAGAAGTAAGTGGCGAGGAAGAACACCAACGGCCATCCGAGCATCGGCAGCCCCATCGCATACTCCGCGATCATCCCCGCCGCGTAAGTCACGCCGGAAGCGATCGCGAACCAGAGCTCCCATCGACGGGAGCCGTGCGCATGCTCCTTCGCATCGGCAGGCGGAAGAGGAGTTGAAATCGGGGTACTCATGTTTCGACAATACATCACAACATCATGATATGTTGTAGATGTGAATGATTATCGTGCGCAGCGGGCACAATGGTGGACGTGAGCGAGATGGTGCGACAGGCCACGGGCCCGCTCTCCGTCTCCGACGCCGAGCGGCTTGCGGAGATCATGCAGGCATTGGCATCACCCGTCCGCCTTCGCATCCTGAGCGTACTGCGTGCGCGACCCAGCACGGTCACCGAGCTCGCCGAACAACTTGAGGTCGGCCAGACCACGGTGTCGAACCATCTGCGGCTACTGCGGCATCTTGACTTGGTGGCAGGCGACCGAGACGGGCGTCGCATCCACTACGCGCTCTTCGATGACCACATCGCGGAACTGCTCGACGAAGCCATCGGACACCTCGGGCACCTCCCGCGCAGCGGGTGACTCGTCAGTCGGCAAACCGGCGGCACGGCAGCAGAGTCGCCTGCGAGAACCAGGCCGAGCCGATCTGAAGGATCGAGCGATGCGAGTCGCTTGTCAACGTCTTCGAGAGTGTGTGCGAGAGTCAGTAGATGGGGCGGGAACGGGTCTCGATACCGGTCTCGTAAGGCTTCGAGGTCGACGCCGCGGAAAACGAATCTCGCTGTTGACCGAGGAGAATCTTGGCTGTCAGGTCGCAAGCCTTCACGCGCCACGCCGTTGGTACCGTCTTCCATGCGCCCTTGCCGTGGAACATATCCACTGCGTGGAACTCGGTCAACGGATCGAAACCCGGAACGTTGTGCGCGAGGAGCTTGGCGACCTCGTCGATGCCAGCCCCGCAGCCTATGCGAAAGGCCCTCTGCCGGATTCTCGGGAAAAGGGCCTGTCGCTCGGAGCGACCCTGACGGGACTTGAACCCGCGACCTCCGCCGTGACAGGGCGGCACGCTAACCAACTGCGCTACAGGGCCATGCATATTAAGTTGTCCGGGTGACCCCAACGGGATTCGAACCCGTGCTACCGCCGTGAAAGGGCGGCGTCCTAGGCCGCTAAACGATGGGGCCGAGCGAACCTCGCGGCTCACGCTTACCGACGGTCAAGCATACGCAATTCCGGCTTGTTGCACCAAATCGAACCGAGAGGGGAGCACCGTATGATCACGCCGATTGTCAGGATGCCCTTGCATCTGTGACTCGTGTTGCTAGTGTGAATGACGTTGTTCTGCCTCAGAGAGGAAGAAGCGTTGCGTTCTGAACGCGTCGAAGCGAGCACGGAGGACTGCGGCTGCGCGCCCACTCCCGCGGAACAGCGCGCCTTCTGGCCCTCGGTCGTGAACCGGCGCACAGCCCTCGGCGTCGGTGCCCTCGGCATCGCCGGGGCTGCCTTGCTCGGGGCGCCGAGCCTGCCGGCCGCCTACGCCGCCAACTACCCGTCGTGGGACGACGTCGAGAAGGCCAAGCGCAACGAATCCGCCAAGGCGAGCGAGATCCGTCGCATCGAAGGCCTCATCCAGTCCCTCACCGAGAACGTTCGCGTCACGCAGGAGATCGCCGAGCAGCGCGCCGCCGAGCTGTTCCAGGCCCAGCAGGACTACTTCGAGGCCGTCGACCGGGCAGAGGACCTTCAGGCCCA
Organism: Microbacterium sp.; assembly: GCF_047971895.1. Lineage (GTDB taxonomy): Bacteria > Actinomycetota > Actinomycetes > Actinomycetales > Microbacteriaceae > Microbacterium. The sequence goes on along the minus strand of NZ_JBKEAF010000019.1, from coordinate 4,446 downwards.
GGCCGACGAGCAGTCGCAGATCGCGACGGATGCCGCCGACAAGGCCGCTCGGCTCGCGGTGCAGCTGTATCGCAACGGCGGCGACGATGCGTCGTTGCAGCTGCTGTTCGCAGGGTCGGCAGCGGGGGCCGACGACCTGCTCGCGCGCCTCGGCACGATGGACAAGCTGCTCGAGCGCAACCAGGACGTGTACGCCGCCGCGGTCACCGCGCGCGACAGCGCCCAGGCGCTCAGCGATCAGGCCGAGGTCGCTCGTGCCGAACGCGACCGGTTGCAGAAGGTCGCCGAGGAGAAGATGGCCGAGGCCCAGGCAGCGGCCGACGCTGCACAGGCGGCCCTCGACGCGCAGACCGCGCACCTAGCCGACCTCCAGGCGCAGCTGGCCGCGCTGAAAGACACCACGACGAAGACCGTCGCCTCGTACCAGGCCGGGGTCGAGGCCGAGCGCAAGGCGCGTGAAGCCCGCGAGGCCGAGGCCAAGCGCAAGGCCGAGGAGGCCGCTCAGAACAGCGGTGGCGGCGGCGGTGGCGGTGGTGGCGGCGGTGGCGGCGGCGGTGTGGCCAGCAGCGGCTGGAGCCGCCCGAACCACGGCCGCATGATCTGGGGCTTCGGCCCCCGGCCGCTCATGTGCGGGTCCGTCGGATGCGGCAGCACCAACCACCGCGGCATCGACTTCGCCGGCAGCTGCTGGAGCCCGATCTTCGCCGCCAGCAGCGGCACGGTCACCATGGCGTGGCCGTACAGCGGCTACGGCAACTACATCCGCATCGAGCACGGCGGCGGCATCGCCACCGGCTATGCGCACATCGTCAACGGCGGATTCGCCGTCCGCAGCGGTCAGCGGGTCAGCGCCGGGCAGGTCATCGGCTACGTCGGGCAGACCGGCGTCGCCTTCGGCTGCAACCTGCACTTCGAGGTGTACGCGCCCGGCACGATCGACCCCGAGGCGTTCCTGCGGGCGCGCGGCGTCTCCATCTGAGCGGCCGGCGCGTCAGAGCGAATTGGGCGCTTCGCCCTCGCCCTGCGTCTTGGTCTGGCCCTCGTGCTCGTCGAAGCGCACGAACGCCTCCGCGACGAGCCGCTCGGCCTCGGCGGCATCCGCCCATTCGTCGACCTTGACCCACTTGCCGGGCTCGAGATCCTTGTAGTGCTCGAAGAAGTGCGCGATCTCGCCGCGGGTCCACTCGTCGATGTCGTCGACATCGGTGACGTGCGCCCAGCGCGGGTCTTTCGCGAGCACGGCCACGACCTTGTCGTCGCCGCCGGCCTCGTCGCTCATCTTGAGCACGCCGATGGGGCGCACCGATGCGAGGATGCCGGGGTACAGGTCGCAGTCGAGCAGCAGCAGCACATCCAGCGGGTCGCCGTCCTCGCCGAGCGTGTTTTCGAAGAACCCGTAGTTCGCGGGGTAGCCCATGGGCGTGAAGAGGATGCGGTCCAGGAACACGCGGCCGGTGCCGTGGTCGACCTCGTACTTCACGCGGCTGCCGCGCGGGATCTCGATGACGGCGTCGTACGCGCCCATACTGGTGCTCCTTCAGAAGATCGAGTGGATGCCGCGGACAAGCCTAGTCGGCGACGCCGGCACCAACGCAGGCAGGATCGGGTGCTGACAGCTGCGACACGGTCGACGGCCCGATACGGCCTGCGTTGGTGCAACGGGCAGCGTGCGGGTCGGGTGCGGCCGGAGGCAATCGGTAGCGTGGGTGTGTGAGACCCGACGGACCTCTCGACCCCGCCGTCGCCGAGACGCGCGTCGCGGTGCGCCGCGTGCTCGACGACCTGCCGGCCGGGGCCGTCGTCGTCGCCCTGTCGGGCGGCGCCGACTCGCTCGCCCTCGCCGCTGCGACGGCGTTCGAGGCCCGCACGCGTGGCGTGCGGGCGCTGAGCGTCACGGTCGACCACGCGCTGCAGCCGGGCTCGGCCGACATCGCCGCGACTGCGGCTCGCCAGGCCGCGGGCCTCGGGCTCGACCCGATCATCGTGCGGGTCGAGGTCGGCTCCGGGGGCGGCCCCGAGGCGGCGGCACGCGAGGCCCGGTTCCGTGCGCTCGCCGTTGCGGCGCGGGATGCCTCGGCCGCGGCGATCCTGCTCGGTCACACCCTCGACGACCTGGCCGAGACGGTGCTGCTCGGTCTCGCGCGCGGCTCGGGCACGGCGAGCCTGCAGGGCATGGCGTCGCACAGCGAGCTGCGCGGCATCCCGCTCGTCCGTCCGCTGCTCGGCCTCCGGCGCGAGGCGGCTCGCGCGGCCTGCGCCGCCCAGGGCCTCACGCCTTGGCACGATCCGCACAACGACGACGACCGGTACACGCGTGTGCGGGTGCGCCGGCACGTGCTGCCGGTGCTCGAAGCCGAGCTGGGGCCGGGGGTCGCCGAGGCGCTCGCGCGCACCGCTGAGCAGCTGCGCGAAGACACCGACGCCTTCGCCGAGATGATCGACGAGACCATCGAAGACGTCGTGGAGCATGCCGAGGCCGGTATCTCGGTGTCGGTGGCGGCGCTGGCCGCGAATCCTGCCGCGCTGCGGCACCGGATCATCAGGCACGTGGTGGCCAGTGAGTTCGGCACGTCGCTGTCGCGGGCGCACACGCTCGAGGTGGCGCGCCTGGTGACGGACTGGTCGGGGCAGGGACCTCTGGACCTGCCTGGATGCCGCGCCCGGCGCGTCGGCACGCGCATCGAGTTCACCGCACCCCTCGACAGGCTCGGGGAGCGGGGCGAGACATAGACTGGCGGCATGCGCGCGGCCGACATCGCCTCAGATCTGAAAGAAGTGCTGGTCACCGAGGAGCAGATCCTCGCAAAGCTCGAGGAGCTGGCCGCGCGCGTGACCGCCGACTACGAGGGCAAGGAGCTGGTCCTCGTCGGGGTGCTCAAGGGCGCAGTCATGGTGATGGCCGACTTCTCCCGCGTGCTGCCGCGCGATGCGCCGATGGACTGGATGGCGGTGTCGTCGTACGGAGCCGGCACCAAGTCGAGCGGTGTCGTGCAGATCCGCAAGGACCTCGACACCGACCTCACCGGCAAGCACGTGCTCATCGTCGAGGACATCATCGACTCGGGCCTGACCCTCAGCTGGCTGCTGGAGAACTTCGCCTCCCGCGGTGCCGCGTCCATCGAGGTGCTCGCGCTGCTGCGCAAACCCGAAGCGGCCAAGGTCGAGGTCGACGTGAAGTATGTCGGATTCGACATCCCGAACGAGTTCGTCATCGGATACGGCCTCGACTACGCCGAGAGCTACCGCAACCTGCGGGACGTCGCGATTCTCGCGCCCCACATCTACGCGTAGCGGCTGCGTTCCGCCGTGGGCGAATGCACAGACGCCGCATAGGCGGCGCGCGATACCCTGAAGGCCCATGAACGTCAAGAAGCTCTCTCGCAACCCGCTGATCTATGTGCTGCTGATCGGCGTGTTCCTCATCGTCGGCTTCTCGCTGATCTCGAGCCTGGGTGCCGCCAAGCAGGTCACCACACAGGAGGGTCTCGAGCTGCTGAAGGGCTCGACGGTCACCAAGGTGGTGAACACGGATGGCGACCGGCGCATCGACCTCACGCTTTCCGAGGAGTTCGAGGGCGCCAAGGAGGTGCAGTTCTATTACGTCTCGGCGCGTGCCGACGAGGTGATCGCGGCGATCGACGCGGCCGAACCCGCCGAGGGCTTCAACGATCTCGTGCCGCAGCCGTCGTTCTTCGACGGCTTCCTCTCGCTGCTGATCCCGCTGCTGCTGCTGGGTCTGCTGTTCTGGTTCCTGCTGTCCAGCGCGCAGGGCGGCGGCAGCAAGGTCATGCAGTTCGGCAAGTCGAAGGCGAAGCTCGTCACGAAGGAGACGCCGACCGTTACCTTCGCCGACGTCGCCGGAGCCGATGAGGCCATCGAGGAGATGCAGGAGATCAAGGACTTCCTGAAGGACCCCTCGAAGTTCCAGGCGGTCGGTGCGCGCATCCCCAAGGGCGTGCTGCTGTACGGCCCGCCCGGAACCGGAAAGACGTTGCTGGCCCGCGCCGTCGCGGGCGAGGCGGGTGTGCCGTTCTACTCCATCTCGGGCTCGGACTTCGTCGAGATGTTCGTCGGCGTCGGCGCCAGCCGCGTGCGCGACTTGTTCAACCAGGCCAAGGAGAACGCGCCGGCGATCATCTTCATCGACGAGATCGACGCCGTCGGGCGCCACCGCGGCGCCGGCATGGGCGGCGGGCACGATGAGCGCGAGCAGACGCTGAACCAGATGCTCGTCGAGATGGACGGCTTCGACCCGAAGGCGAACGTCATCGTCGTCGCGGCGACGAACCGGCCCGACATCCTCGACCCCGCGCTGCTGCGCCCGGGCCGCTTCGACCGGCAGATCGGCGTGGACGCCCCCGCCCTGCAGGGCCGAAAGACGATCCTCGAGGTGCACGGCCGTGGCAAGCCGCTGGCCGACGGCGTGGACCTCGAGGTCGTCGCGCG